>CAYQAS010000040.1:0-33984 GCA_964415525.1 uncultured Solibacteraceae bacterium | reverse complement strand
TGGGTGCTGGCGTGCGGCTGGATGGGGGGCAGGTCCATCTCCAGGAGGGCCATGTCCTGCACGATCAACGCGTCCACACCGGCTCGGTAGAGGTCCCACACGAGGGAGCGTGCGGCCTCCAGCTCGTGGTCGTAGAGCACGGTGTTCAGGGTGGCGAAGACCTGGGCACCCCAGAGGCGGGCCTCGGTGGCGACCTGCTCGAAGGCTTCGAGGCCGTTGCCGGCCCCCTGTCGGGCTCCGAAGCGGTTGGCGCCCATGTAGACGGCGTCGGCGCCGCAGCGCAGGGCGAGGATGCCTTGTTCGGCGTTCTTGGCGGGGGCGAGGAGTTCGAGAGCCATAGATCCTATTGGAGTGTGAGGGGCAACCGGATGTTCCGGGAGCGATCCGTTCCTATGCAGTTTGGACCATGCGGCTGGGGGATGGGGTTCGACTCGGGGAAATGGGCCAGAGGGCCTGGGTCAAAGCCAGGGAGCACGCCCGTTCGTTCGTATCCCTTCGATCCCTTCCATCCTTGTTGAACAGCCTTTCCAAGAGGCTGTTGTATGACCTCAGATCACTGGTACACGCGAACGTGAGGCCGAAAACCCAGTCGCTGCCGCTCGACGTTCCGGTTGTGCAACAGGTTTGCAAGAGAATAAATGAACAATTATGGAAGGGATGAGCGGGATCCCACCACGCCTCTGCTTTCTCTGGGTTCATGTGCCAAGGGAGCTGGCGAAGCAGGGTGGTTTGGCCCGCATGAACCTATCCGAAGTCCATGGGAACCATCGGTTCCTCCCAGCCGCAGAGGCAGGCGCGCGGTAATGGGTTGAAGGGCATGGGTCCATGCGGAATGACGACCGGATGCCTATTCGGCTTTCCGTTCTGTCGGATGTATCGCGCTTTTGGTGCGATTCCGTTCAAGTCGCTTGACGCTCGGAGCCATCGGCGCAGAATCGTTCCTGTGGTATCGATCCCATGGTAGCGAATGGGCGGTGCTCAACCCTGGAGGGATCCATGGCCTTCGGCTACCGGATCGGAAGTCTGCCCATCACCACGGTCCAGCGCCTTCCGCGCTACCTCCGGGTGCTGCGGGAGTTCCGCCAGCGGGGTCGCGAGGTCACGTCCAGCGCCCGACTCGCGGAGCTGCTCCGGCTGGAGGCGATCCAGGTGCGCAAGGACTTCGGCTTCCTCGACATCACCGGCAAACCGAACTGCGGCTTCCAGGTCGCGGAGCTGATCAAGGTTATCGAGCGGTGCCTGAACTGGCATCGCGTGTCCGATGCCGTCCTGGTAGGCGTTGGTCATTTGGGGCAGGCGCTCCTCGGCTATCAGGGCTTCGCTCACCATGGGATGCGCATCTGCGCCGCCTTTGACATCGATCCTGAGCGCATCGGGGCGGTCATCCACGGCGTGGAGGTCCAGTCCATGGAGGCGCTGGAATCCAGCCTGAGCATTCTGGATGCGGGCATGGCCATCCTGGCGGTCGCCCCTGAGGCGGCCCAGGAGGTCGTGCGCCGCCTGATGGCCGCGGGCATCGTGGGCATCTGGAACTTCACGGGCTGCACCCTGGAGCATCCCGATCACGTCGTCATCCAGGATGAGGACATCGCCATCGGCTTGGCGGTGCTCTCCGCCAAGCTCAATGCCCGCTCCGGCGAGGGACTTGGGGCGGAGGCCCACCTGGATATCTGAGTTTCCTGGTTGTGGAGGGTGTTCCTCCGCGTGCCTATTTGTCTGCCCCATGCCGCCGCGGCCTTGTGCCGTCCGGGTGTGGCCTGCCTACGGGCGGGTTTGCGGCGCTCCCTGCGCCGCCTCAATTCGTAAGGAGTCTTCACCATGTCCCACGATGGCAAGACCTGCATCACCATCTGCCTCGGCAGCTCCTGCTTCACCCGCGGCAATGCGGAGCACCTGCCGCTGCTCCAGTCGCACCTCGCGGAAAAGGGGCTGACGGACCGCGTGCACCTCAAGGGGAGCCGCTGCGAGGGTCAGTGCATGCATGGGCCTAACCTGCGCATTGGGGAGCGCCTGCTGCACGACGTGAAGGACTCGGACCTCGAGGCCCTGCTGGAGGCGCACCTGTGAAACCCGGGGCCGTCTATTCCGAACAGACGCAGTGCCAGGACTGCTACAAGTGCGTGCGGGAATGCCCGGTGAAAGCCATCCGCGTCAGCGGTGGACACGCGGTGGTGATGCCCGAGCGCTGCATCGCCTGTGGTGCCTGTGTGGGCGCCTGTGCCTCTGGGGCCAAACGGGTGCGGGAGGACTTGGCGGACGTCGTGGCGCTGATCGCCAGCGGTATCCCGGTGGTCGTCTCCCTGGCGCCTTCCTTCCGCAGCGAGTTCCCGGGGCTGGCGCCGACTCGGCTCATCGCGGCCCTGAAACGCCTGGGCTTCGCCGCCGTGAGCGAGACGGCCTTGGGGGCGCAGGAGGTCTCGGCGCGATTGGCGCAGGACCTGGACGCCTCTCAAGGCCGCACCTGGATCTCCACCGCCTGTCCTGTGGCGGTGGACCTCGTGGCCAAATACCTGCCCGAACGCGCCGGGGATCTGACGCCGGTGGATTCTCCTCTGCAGGCCCACGCGCGGATGATTCGACAGGAACGACCGGATGCCGCCGTCGTCTTCATCGGCCCCTGCATCGGCAAGAAGCTGGAGGCGGCCCGCACGCCGGACCTGATCCAGGTCGCCCTGACCTTCGAGGACCTCCGGCACTGGTTTGTGTTGGCGGGTGTGGATCCGGACACGCTGGAACCGGGTGAGAGCGACGTCTTCTGGCCCCGGGAGGCGCGGGAAGGGAGCCTCTATCCCATCGAAGGTGGGATGGTCCAGGCGACTCAGCTGAACATGGCCACGGAGGGCACACGATTTGTCACCCTGAGCGGGCTGGAGCCCATTCGCGCGGCCTTGGGCGATCTGCCTCAGCTGGGAGAGGGCAATCTCTTTCTGGAGTTGCTGGCGTGTGAAGGTGGCTGCGTGTGCGGTCCCAAGGCCACCCGGGGCTCCGCGGTGAAGGCACGGATGGAGGTTCTGGATGGCGCCCGGATGGAGCCCACGGCCTATCCACGGGCGGTGTCGTTGGGCATCGATCGGACCTGGGCGGCGGAGGCGCCCGAGGCGCTGCACTTCGATGACGAGGCCCTGGGGGAAGCCCTGCGCCGCATCGGCAAGCTGGGGAGCGGCGACGAGCTCAATTGCGGTGGCTGCGGGTACGACACCTGCCGGGAGCTGGCGACCGCCATCCTGGCGGAGCGGGCGGAGGAGCGGATGTGTGTCTCGCACCTCCGGCGCCAGGCGGAGAAGAAGGCGAACGCGCTGCTGCGCACGCTGCCCCTCGGCGTTGTGATCGTGGATCAGGCCCTGCGCATCATCGAGAGCAACGAGGAGTTCGCGCGGATCACCGGGGAGGACGCCCAGGTCGCCTTCGAGGCGCAGCCGGGGCTCGGGGGCGCCTACCTGGAGAAGTTCGTCCCCTTCGTGAACCGGTTCAGGGATGTGCTGGCGGACGGGGACGACATCATCCGCGAGAAGGTGGACTGCGGCTCGCGCATCTTCAGCGCGACGATCTTCACCGTGGAGGCCCACCGCGTCGTGGGCGGGCTGCTCCTGGACATCACGGATGCGGAGGACCGGCAGCGGCAGATCATCGAGAAGGCGGAGCTGGTGATCCAGAACATGCTGGGCAACGTCCAGGAGATCGCCTGCAGCCTGGGGCGGAACGCGGCCCGCTCCGAGGGGATCCTCAATTCGATCATCGCGGAATTCACAGGGCCCGAGCGGGAGGACGTCCATGTGCCTCGGCGGTGACATGCGCTTCATCGAGGTGGACCATCACCATCTGGCCTGTTCGGGCGAGCGCCTGGCGGGGGATGTCTTCCATTCCCTCAGGCTGGACGAAGGTGCCCGGGTGGTCTCCGTCCTCGCGGACGGCCTGAGCACGGGGGTCGAAGCCTCGGTGCTGGCCTCCGTGACGGCCTCCATGGCCCTGGAATACGTGGCCTGGAACATCGACACGGAGCGGGCGGCCAACATCCTGATGGACTCGTTGCCGGTGGATCCGGTGCGCTGCATCAGCTATTCGACATTCACCATCGTGGATGCCCGGGTGGATGGGCGGACCCGCATCTTCGAACACGGCAATCCCGCCTTCCTGCTCGTGCGGGATGGCGCGGTGGTGGAGCTGCCCAGGGTGTGCCACCGGCATCCCCGCTGGGGGAACCGCACCCTCTGCGTGTCGGAATTCGAGAGCCGAATCGGCGATCGGATCGTCCTCTGGTCGGATGGCGTGACCCAGTCCGGCATGGGCACCGACGCCCTGCCTCTGGGCTGGGGGGACTTTGAAGCCCGCGCCTTCCTGCTGGAAAAGCTCCGGCTCCGCCCCCAGATCTCCGCCCGCAAGCTGAGCGAGCTGATGGTGGGGCGGGCCGTGTGGAACGACGGCGGGGCGGCGGGGGATGACATCACCTGCGGCATCATCCAGTTCCGCCATCCGCGGACGCTCTACGTGCTGACGGGGCCGCCCTTCGATGCTGGACGCGACTATGAATTTGCCAAGTTCGTGGACGAGCCTGGCATCCGGAAGATCGTCTCCGGCGGCACCACGAGCCACATCGTGGCCCGGGAGCTGAACCGCGAAATGGAGATGGACCTGGCCGAGTTCGATCCCGAGGTGCCGGTGCCCTCCATGATGGAGGGCGTCGAACTCGTCACCGAGGGGTGTCTCACCCTGAGCAAGGCCTCGGAATACCTGGAGGCGGGCGGATCCCCGCGACGCAACGCGGCCTCCCGCATGGTGGAGCTGCTCCTGGAGAGTGATGTCATCTGCTTCAAGGTGGGCACCCGAGTGAACGAGGCTCACCAGGATCCGGCCTTGCCGGTGGAGCTCGACATCCGTCGCAACGTTGTGAAGCGCATCGCGGCACTCCTGGAACAGCGCCACCTGAAAAAGACCGCAATCACCTACTACTGAGCATGGATTCCGCAGGGCGGGTCGAATCCGGGGATAGGCTCCCGATAGACTCAAGGTTATGACTCCCGCCGTGCAGACCGTGGTGTTTGATGTGGGTGGCGTGCTCCTCGGGTGGGACCCGCGGGCGCTCTACCGAAAGCTGATTCCAGGCGAGATCGCCATGGAGGCCTTCCTCTCCGAGGTCTGCACCCCCGCCTGGAACCTGGAGCAGGACCGGGGGCGGAGCTGGGACGAGGGGATCGCGGAGCTGCTCTACCTTTTCCCCGAGCAAGCCGACCTCATCAAGGCCTATCGGGACCGCTGGAGTGAGATGCTCACGGGCCCCATCGGCGGAACGATCCGGCTCCTCGCCCGCCTGGATGAGGCCGGGGTGCCCTGCTATGCCCTCACGAATTTCAGCGGGGAGATGTTCCCGGGCGTACGCGCCCGCCACGGCTTCTTCGCCCGATTTAAGGGCATCGTCGTGAGCGGGGATGAAGGCGTCGTGAAACCCGAACCGGCCATCTACCGCCACCTCACGGATCGCTACGGGCTCGACCCCAGAGGCATCCTCCTCATCGATGACGTGGAGGCGAACCTGGAAGGTGCCCGGCACCAGGGCTGGCAGACCCACCTGTTTCGCTCGCCAGAGCTCCTGGAGGCAGAACTGCTCGGGCGAGGCCTCCTGTAGAAAAAGTCCCCGGCTGCGACGAGGGCCGGGGACAGCGAAGGAGGAACAAACGTCGCAACCGCTTGGATGCCGCGGCAGCGGGTGGTGATCGGAAAAACCTTACTGCATGGCCGCCTTGAGGATGGCATCGGAAAGCGCAACGCCGCTGGTCTGGACGGCCTTCTGGTTGATGGCGATCTTGACCCGGCCACCATCCTCGTAGATGGCGAGCGCCGCCCCCTGATTGATGAACTTGGGATCATTTGTGACCACGCATTTCCGCTGCATGGAGAAGAGGCGCACGTCCTCCGGGGTTGTCGCCCAGGCGATCTTTCCCGACAGGTTGATTTCGGAGCTGATCTTGCCCAACTCAGCAATCATTTCGGCATTCTTGGTCGCGATGCGTCCACCCTCACCGCCTCCCTTTGAGATGATCTGCAGGAGCTTGGCGGCGGTGGGCAGGGGCAGTTCGCCCCCGAAGAGCCCTGAGCAGGGCGCCAGCACGAGTGCGAGGAAAAGGATGAGACGCCGCATGGAGGCCTACCTTCCTGCCCCCGACATTCAGCCGGGTGCTGGCCTTTTTATCGGCGCTTCTTGCGACAAGTGAATACTCGGCACGCAGGTTTTCGGAGAAGTCGGCAGAGCCGTCCCGGTTGGTTTGCTCCCAAACGGAGGAGGCCCTGTCAGAGCCCACCTCGAAGGTTGGCCTGGGTGCGCAAGTGACCTTCCTCCATGCGCAGCAGGGCCAGGAGGCGTCCGTTGTGGAGGCCGCGGATGGGTGCCCCAGGATCTGGAAACCCTTCCGGTAGCGGTAGGTTTGGAGGAAACAGGGTGCCTTCTGCGATGGCGCGACCATGGGTCAGGTGGTCGGCTTCCGCGTCATCCAGGATCCGCGTCCGGCACCAGGGGATGAGGTCCGCACCGGTGATGAGTCCATCGATGTCCGGCCCTGGATCGCCCCAGGGGCCGATGGCGGTGCGGTGCAGGGTCTCCAGGTGAGCCCCGCATCCCAGTTGGCGACCCAGGTCCCGGGCGAGGCTCCGGACATAGAAGCCGCCCCGGCAGGTGATGCGCAGGCGGCTGCGGTGGGGCAGGTCGTGGCTGAGCCACACGGCTTCGTGCAGATAGACGCGGGATGGGCGCAATTCAAATACCTCACCGCGGTGGGCCTTCTTGTAGGCCGCTTCGCCATCGATCTTCTTGGCGCAGGTGGCGGGAGGAATCTGATCCCGCCACCCCAGGAAGGCGGGCAAGGCGGCGTCCAGCGCCTCCGGCGTGAGGAACGCGGCCTCACCCCGCATGACCTCCAGTCCCAGGGGGTCGCATGTATCCGTCTCAACGCCCCATGCGACATCCGCCTCGTAGGTCTTGGGAAGGGGGTGCATCAATTCCATGAGGCGCGTCGCCTGTCCTGCGAGCACCAGCAGCAGGCCATGGGCGAAGGGATCCAGGGTGCCGCCGTGGCCCAGCGCGAGCTTCTTCTGTCCTGCCTCATAGGCGTCGTGCTTGAAGCGCCGCACCATGTCGAAGCTGGAAGCGCCCACGGGCTTGTGGACGAGGTGGATGCCGGGGGTGGGTGCGGACATGGGGCGTGGAACTCCTGGTGGCCGGTTCGACGGGCGCGAGAACCGGAAGAACTGATTGAGCCACGAAGGGCCGCGAAGGGCCACGAAAGGAATGAGGGGAGGTGGAGATGCCAGTGCGGGTCCGAGCCTCCGTTCCTTCGATTCTGGGAGGTATCCCCAATCGGGGTTCGACGAGGGCTGGGAATGGAGCCTCTTTGACGGGAGCCGGCAAGTGGTGGGCCATGTCTCGCTATCCTCGTTCCATGGGCAAGCGCTTCGTTCTCGCGATCACCGGTGCCACGGGAGCGGCCTTCGGGGCCGCGGTGGCGCGTCGGCTCCAGGCGAATGCCGAGGTCGAGGCCCTCAGCCTGCTCGTGTCGCCCATGGGGCGGCGTTGCCTTCTGGAAGAGTGTGGGTTGAAGGCCGAGGATCTGGTCAGGCCGAAGGTTCGGTTGGTGAACGAACGCGATCTGGGGGCGGACGTCAGCAGCGGCAGTCATCGGCACGACGGTATGGCCATCGTGCCCTGCAGTGCGGGCACCCTCGGTCGCATCGCCAGCGGCACCAGTGACAACCTCGTGGCCCGGGCGGCGGATGTCTGCCTGAAGGAGCGCCGGCCTCTGGTGCTCTGTCTGCGGGAGACGCCCCTCAACCGCATCCACCTGGAGAATAGCCTGCGTGTGCACGATGCCGGGGCCGTGGTGATGCCGCTCATGCCGGGCTTCTACCATCGGCCTGAGACGCTGGAAGACCTGTTCGAGTCCTTTGCCACCCGGGTGCTGGATCAGCTGGGCCTGCACGAGGACGACGCGCGGCGGTGGAAGGGCTGATGCAGCCCTCGTTTCACCCCACCCCTTGGATCCCCGGCGCCCATGCCCAGACGGTGCTGGGAAGTCTGCTGCCCTCACCGACGCCGGACCTGCGCTGGGAGCCGCTGGACGTGCCATTGCCCGATGGCGACCTGCTCAAGGTGCGGGTGCTGCTAGGGGATGCGCAGCGGGCGCTCTACCTCTTTCACGGTCTCGGAGGAAGTGCGGACGCGGGCTATGTGCGGCGTCTCGCCGCGCGGATGCATGGTCGGGGCTGGACGATCTTCGCGGTGAACCATCGCGGCGCCGGCGAGGGGCGCGGCCTGGCGGCGAGGCCCTACCACAGCGGCGGTTCGGCGGACCTATCGGCGGTGATCGCGGCGGGGCGGCTTCGCTTTCCCGAGGCCCGGCACCTTGCGGTGGGTTACTCCATCTCCGGGAACATGCTCCTGCTTTTGATGGGACGACCCCAGGTTGGGGAGACGCAGCCCGATGCGGCTCTGGCGGTGAATCCGCCCTGCGATCTGGAAGCCTGTTCCCATGCGCTGCTGCGGGGGTTCTCCAGGGTCTACGATCGGCGCTTTGTGAAGATCCTCGTGGGTGAGATCGGTGCTCGGGCTGCCGCTGGGCGCATTCCACCCGTGGACTTCGACGGAGTGAAGACCCTTCGGGACTTCGACGAGGCCTACACCGCCCGGGCCGCGGGCTTCCGCAACCGCGACCACTACTACGAGGCGTGCAGCTGTGGCCCCCATTTGCAGGGCATCACTCGCCCCACGGTGATCCTCACATCGGAAGACGATCCCATCGCCCCGGCAGCGGAACTCCGGCGCTTCCCGCGTGCGGAGTGTGTCCACCTGCAAATCGAGGCCAAGGGCGGTCACATGGGCTACCTAGCCCGGCGGAACACGGTAATTCCCGAGGGGCGGTGGCTGGAGGCGGTGCTCGAGCACCATCTGGAAGCCCAGCTCCGAGGCTTACTCCGGTAGTCCGAACCGTTCGAAAGGCGGACGAATCGCCACGCCCGTGCCACTGCCGCTCAGATCCTCCAGAAAGATGAAGTCCGGCTTGGCGTCCTTGCATTCATTCCAGAGCACCTGGAGCTCGCGGTGGGAAGGATGCACGATGTCATCGAACACCAGGACGCCGCCTTCAGCCAGATGGTCGAAGCAGATCAGCAGGTCCTGCTGGGCGCCCCAGTAGGTGTGGTCGCCGTCGACTACGATCAGGTCGAAGGTCTCCCGGTGGTTCGGCAGTGCGAAGTACCAGGGAAGCACGTCGGCAGAGGGGCCCTTGATCAGCGTGGGCGTGGTTCCGCAGGCAAACTTGGCTAGCTCGCTGCGCACGAAGTCTGGGCCAGGGTTTTCCACGTGGATGCCGCTTTCGGGAACGGAGGAGTAGTTCTCGATCCAGAGATCGATGCCGAGGATCTCCGTGCCCGGGGATTCATTCAGGACCTGCGCCATGGACCGCCCCCGTCTCACTCCGATCTCCAGATAGCTCGCAGGCTTGAATTCATGGGCGTACCAGTTCAGGAAGCAGACCAGATCGAAGGTCTGGTCGTTTCCCTCAACGATGGCCTTCTGGAAGGCCTCGATGTTCCTCGTCAGCCAGTAGTCCGGCTGCAGTTTCAGGATGTTCTCCAGTACCCGCCGCTTGACGGGGAGGGAGGATGCCCCCTTCCGGAAGCGATCGATCAACGTTTCTCCCGCGGATGGCAAGGCATGAGGCGTGTACATGGTTATGTTCTCTCATTCCTGGGATGACCACGCGGCCCGTCCAGGCCTGTCTGGTCGGCCAGCACCCGAAGACGGTTGAGTATTACTCAGACATCCCGATGCGTCGCTGGACTGCCGCTCGGACATTGCGACTGCACATGGAGGTGTTCGACGGCGGTGGGTTGAGACGCCCTGGGCACCCTCTCGAAAGGCGGCTGGCAGGCGCTCCTGGTCGCATTTCTTCTGGGGCGTCGAGGACCTGTGTCACCTGACATGCAAGTTGCATCTTGGGGGGTGGCCGGGTGGGGCGTGAGGTTCTGATGCTTGCAATGGGCCAAGTTTGAACAATGTTAATTGTTAAAAAACGGCCTATCATGTCGTGTTTTCACGATGCCGATGATTCAGGGATGTGCAGCCACCCACTCGCCGCTCGTCCAGGTTTTCATAGCCACGGCCTTCTGGCGGAGCTTTCGGGACAGGTCTATTTCGACGAAGACTTGAGCGGCGCGACGGTGGCGTGGAGTGGGGCTCTGCAGGATCTGACGGGGGATTCGCTCGAAGCGTTCGAGGGGCGCAATCTGGAGGCGCTCTCGAGTCGCCTGTTTGTCGAGGATGTTCCCCGTTGGCAGGAGGCTCTCCGGCTGGCCACGGAACGTCCCGAGCCCTTTTCCTTCGAATGCCGTCTGCTGCATCGAGATGGCAGCCACAAGCACGTGCTCATTCGTGGCTGCGTCCTCCCAGGCACGGAAGGGGCTCCTGCGCGGCGGGTGGGGGTCGTGAGCGACCAGACCGAACTCTGGAAATCCCGCCAGGAGCGTCTCGCCATGGAGCGGGAACTGCTCCACCACCTGTCGGAAGGAACCGCCTCGGACCAGATGGAACGGCTCGTGCACGACCTGAATAACGCTCTCATGGTCGCCATGGGAAGCCTCAGCATGACGCACTTCAGGCTGGGGACCGAGACGTCGGCCCAACCCTTCCTGGCCTCCCTGGAGGCCTCGCTCCAGCGGATGGCGGGGCGCCTGGAGGTCGTCCCGCCACCCGCAAAGGCATCCCTGCGTGCTCCTGATATACGAGCCGTGGTCGTCCAGCCTTGAGAGGTCCTATCCAATCCCGAGTGGCCTACCATTTGCTTGGGGGTCACCGTGCGCGTCTTTTCTCCCGACCGGACCGTCGCATTCAAAAGCACCTCAGCGCCCTCGGGACCAATGCGTTTCCGCCAGCGACTGATCTGTGAAGGGTGCACCGGGAAGTCGTGACGGTAGAATTGCTCGCCACGGAAGAGCAGGTAATAGGGATTTTAGATTCATCTTGCGACCACGTCCTCTTCCGAGATCTTGAAGGTGTGCTGCAGCAGCAGGCCCGCCATCAGGCGGACCGGAATGCGGGGGCGACCCTTCTCCGTGTCGTAGGGCTTCCCGAAGTGCGATTCCAGACCGCCCCAATCGATCTGCCCAGGCAGGCGATAGAGCGGGTGGTTCACATCGAGCAGGAGTTCGAGCCAAATCGCGAAAATTATGTAATGATCATTATTTTGTTTCGGCATTTTTGGGCATCGTGCACCGGGTTCCTAGGAGGTGGATTCACCGTTCTGGTGTACGCATGTGGAACAACGTTCCTTCAAGCTCCCACCACGAATTGGATTCGTGGACTTATTCAGGGATGGCCAGATTTGATTTATTTATCACGCCAGACGTTCCGTGACGTATTCTGCCGCCACAACTCGAATTATGTTGCAATAATTAAAATAAAATTTCAACACAACACAAAGCCGTACCGGTCAGTATGACAGCTGTGAATATTTTACAAATATATGATTCCATTATTGTGATCAGCATCAACCGTGATGAGTAAGGCATTGAAACGGGGTAATTGGTGTTGCAAACTGGTGACGAAAACGCCGCGGACCTCTCTCGCTAGTGTGTGCACGCGCTAGGAGTTCTCTGATTCCATAAAGGAAAAATCATGTTCAAGCTGGTTGGCATTTCCGAAGATCGCCTTGCTCAGGTTACGGGCGGTGGCCCCGTGGGTACCACGATTCCTGGTTCCTGCGGTGTCGGCGGTTCCCATTGCACTGAGTCTTTCACTGTCTACGTTCCGTCCAAGGCCGCGGCTGTTGAGGCTAATGCTGCGACGCTGCTTTCCCTGACGCTGTAATAGTCGGGGCCGAAAGGCACTGGGCGACTTGATTGCGGATTCGGAAGAATCTCGATCGGGTCGCCCTCGTTATATTTGGAGGGGATGTGGAAATATTGTGCGAATCGGTTCGTGAGGGAGGCCTGTTTCCGGTCTCCGTGGGAGGTCGAAGCTATCTTTTTGATGCGATCACGGTCCGGGTATTCGAAGTTGATGCTTTGTGGCATGACGTGATCTTGGCTGCTCGAGCCGAACGAAGGGATGCACTGCAGTCAGTGTGTGAGCGCCATGGATATGATCTCGTTGGAAGTATTCTGGCTGAAATTGACTCTAAGCAGAAAAATGGGACATTAGGGGCAGGATCGCTGCACCGGGTAAATCCCTTTCCGCCAGATCGGATCCTGCACGAGTTGAACCACTGCCTGGATTCAATCTGTCTGTCTGTGACGACTGGATGCAATCTGGGATGTGGGTATTGCATCTACGGAGGAGGGTATGACCGCCACGAGGCGCTGACTGCACGTCGGATGTCCTGGGAGACAGCCCGGAAGGCAATTGATTTCATGGTTGCGAAAGGTGATTTGGCCGAACGCTATCGGATCGATTTTTTTGGTGGTGAACCACTTCTTGCAATCGATTTGATCCGCAAATCTATCGAATATCTTCGAGCCTCAACGGACAAGCCGGTTGTGTATACAATCGCAACGAATGGGACATTGCTTTCTGAAGATGTGATTGACTATTTTGAGGCTAACGATGTCTATGTTCAGGTTAGCCTAGATATTTCCAAACAGCACCACGATCAGAATCGTACGTATAAGGGGAAGGACCGTCGAGGGAGTTATGACGACATTTATTTGAATCTAAAGCGGATGGCGAATCGAGGATCCTGGTACCAATCGCGAGTCAAGCTGAAATCGGTTCTGACATACAATCATATCGTAGATGGAAATGATATCCACTTTGACCCGGTTGTCAGGGATCTGTACGAAAGAAATGCAGCATCAATTGTTTTCCAGGAACCTAATTTTGATGTAGATAGGGATCAGGAGTTATTTCGTGCTCTTGCATTTATAACTAGAAAAGCTGAGGGTATTTGTGGTAAAAATGCATTTTCTGATGTTTTGGGATGTTTTTCTGGTCATCAGAGAAATTGGGTGAGATATTTGGTGGGTGGCTTTATATCAATGATGAAGGTGAATAATGTGGCTGATTCTCGTGCACGGTCGCATGCTTTTCTAAAGGGGTGCTTGCCTGGCCGGGAGTGTGTCGTGGATGTGGATGGATCCATCAGTGTCTGCAATAAATCAAAATCATTCGTCATTGGTAGTGTGCACACCGGTGGATGGGACTTGGAGCGTGTTCTGAGCGTTGGTGAACTGCTCTATAAACCACAGGCCCGCTGTGAGACTTGCATCTGTCGAAGTATGTGTCATCTGTGCTATGAGAAACTTGATGCCCATCGACTTGAATCGAGCTGGGCGGCCTATTGCCAGTTCAATCGGTCATATTTTGATGGGCTAATTCGATTTGTCCTAACCTTATTTGCACAAAATGATCTGTGGTATATGGTTGAGGAAGCCTTCTCGATGGAGTAATATGAAGCCTGTGATTCGAGTGATATAATAGATACCTCTTCTTGGATGGGAAATTACATCTTTTGATTGTCTCTGGAGATGTGCCCCGATTTGGTGCCATAAAAGGATATTAAATGCCGTGGTGGGGCACAGACCTGGGAAAGCATTGAGTCTGCACCCCGCCACTTTACGTTTGCTTCTGGCCTCGGTTGGCTACTTCAAATTCCCAATGTGGGATCATCTCCCATATGCAGGATTTGGCCATCCTTCGATATACGTCCCGAGGGTGCGTTGGGCATGGTTGACGGTGCTGTCTTCGGATCCAGCGCCTTCACGATCACGTCTTTCAGATCCTCCAAGTGGGCGCGGGTGGGTTTGTCGGCGCCTGCTGCCTTGGCGGCGAAGAGCCCCTGGAGGCCCTTCAGCTCCGCGCGCACGGCGGCGCGGGCGTCATCACTCGCTGGGGTGGCAACGCGGCCCGCCAGCAGCTCGACGTATGCGCGCTGAAGATTGCGACGATAGGGATCGACCTTGGCGGTGCCCAGGGTCAGCTCGGTGAAGATGCCGCCGCGCAGATCGGACAGCAACTGGCCCGTGGTGTAGGCCTGGCTGCCCAGGGCGGCCTCGTGCTCCTGGAGTCGTGCGAGGCGGGGCTGGGAAAGCAGGTTAGCGAGGATGCCGCGTTGCAGGCTCAGGAGGCGAGCCTGGCCGGTGGTGGGCTCGAGCTTCTTCAGAAGATCCTGGTCGAGGATCCAGGTCGGGGTCTTGAAGACCTGTTCATTCAGGAACTTGATGGCCTCCTGCTGGCGGGTGCGGGACAGGGGCGTGAAGCGCCCGCCGGGGGTGGTGCCCACCTTGGGCTCGCTGTCGTAGCCACCCAGGATGTTCGCCACGTGGCCCGTCTCCAGGCGGAGCTGGCTCCAGACCGCGTCGTACATGTGGGTGAGCTGCTCGAAGTCCTCGCCGGGCTTGAGGGCGGCCTGGGGCAGCATCTTCATGGCGCGCTGCAGGTTCTTGATGCCGAGGCCCGTGGCCTTGGTGGCGTCGATGTCGCCCACGGCCTCCGTCTCCTCGCCGGGATCCGCACCCCGGGTGCCGGCGGTGCTGAAGCGCAGGTAGGGCGTGGTGTCCTGCACCTTGCACCACTCGTTGAGGGTGGCCTTCTCGTCGTCGGAGGTCTTCGCGCTGGGGATGGGCTTGTAGCCCCACTGAATGCTGAAGACGTCGTAGGGGCCGATCTTGGGGATCAGATCGACGGGGTCGATGCCGTCCTCTGGCTGCGCCACGTAGTTGAATCGGGCGTAGTCCA
Source organism: uncultured Solibacteraceae bacterium (assembly GCA_964415525.1). GTDB lineage: Bacteria > Acidobacteriota > Holophagae > Holophagales > Holophagaceae > CAZPUI01. The sequence goes on along the minus strand of CAYQAS010000040.1, from coordinate 19,271 downwards.
TGAGCGTGGGGACGTGGCTGTTCTTCTTGACCCAGTTCTTGTCGCGGATTTGCTCGATGCTGTAAGTGGCGCTGGCCTTGAAGTTGTGGGGCAGGCCCAAGCTGTGGCCCACCTCGTGGGTCACGATGTAGGCGAGGATCTCGCCCAGGAGCTCATTGGGGACGGGCAGCGTGGCGCAGCGGGGGTCAAGGGGGCCCGTCTGGGTCCAGTACCAGTCCCGGGCCAACTGCTGCACGTTGTGGTAGATCTCGATGTCCGCTTCCAGGATCTCACCGCTGCGGGGATCGGAGACGTGCGGTCCCATGGCGTTGGCGGTGGTGGAGGGCACCCAGCGGATCGTGCTGTAGCGGGCGTCGTCGGCGCTCCAGTCGGGATCGTTCGGGGCGTCCGCCGCCTGGATGGCGTTGATGAACCCGGCGGCCTCAAAGGCGGGCTTCCAGGCCTCGATGCCCTTCTTGATGAACGGCACCCACTTGGCTGGGGTGGCGGGATCGACGTGGAAGATGATGGGTTTCACCGGCTCGCTCTTCTCGGCGGTCGGATCCTTCTTTTCCAGGCGCCAGCGGGCGATGAACTTGCGGATCACCACCTCGTGGTCGTCCCGGCCGAAATCGGAGTGGCCGTGGGAGAAGTAGCCCACGCGGTCATCCGCGAGACGGCCCATCATCGGGGTGTCGGGCAGCTTGATAAAAGAGTAGTGCACCACGGCCGTGCGGCTCGGAGGCGACGGCAGCATGTCCAGGAACTGGGGCGGGAAGCCGGGCGGTGGCGTCATCGGCTTGGGGTTGAAAGTCTGGGTGGCCTCGACATTGAGGTTGCCAGGGAAGGCGCGGACCTTGTCGATGAAGGAGCGGGAGGCATCGAGCATGGTGCCCTGGACGGCCTTCTTTACCGGAATCTCATTGACATCGCTGGTGAAGAGCCGCGTGGCGTCGATCACCGGGGAGCCATCCTTGGCGAAGGTCTCCACGTTGAAGGCCATGAGGATGGGAGCGGTGTTCATGGCCTCCACCGCCTTGCTCACGGGATTGCTGGGATCCGCCATGTTGGCGTAGGAGACGCTCCGGAGTAGGACCTTGTTGTCACGCTGTTCCCAGCGCACCACCAGATCTTCCACGCCTTGGCCGGGATAACTGGCGCCCGCGGGGCTCTTCTTCACCTGTACCACCAGCAGCCAGTCCTTGCCGAACTCCCCCTTGGGAATCTCGAAGAGGTGCTTGCCCTTGGCGCTGTGCACCTTGATCAGGCCGACCTGAGTCTTGTGCTCGGCGGTGACGACCTTGTCGTAGGGCTTCGGCTCACCGGGGATCTCGGGCTTGGGCGGCGCAGGCGGTGCCGTGAGGGGCGTGAAGGAGAGGGGGCCGTTGGGCTTGGGCTTGTCCTGGGCGAGGGCTGATGAGGCGACCAGGGCCAGGGTGAGGAGGGGCAGGGCGGTGTGCTTCATGAAGCTTTCTCCGGGGGGCTTTGTAAACCTTACGATCATCACCCCCGGGCAAGCCTCGTGAAAAGATGTATCTGTGTCACTTCCCCGGCTGGAGCCAGGGCTTCAATCCCCGGGTGACCAGGGGCATCACGATCCAGGTCATCTGCGCCACGGTAACGGCGCTGACGATGAAAGTGCGGAGCGCCGGGTCGTGGTGGGCGAGCCAGGGGCCAAGGGTTACGGCATTCAAATAGGCCACGGGCCAGAGCCCCGCGAAGGTGGCCAGGGCCAATTTCCACACCGCCGGCGGTTTGCCGGTGCGGTCCAGGCCGAAGAGCACTTCCAGACCACTGATGAGCTGGGCGCGGACCTCCCCCTGCACCAGCAATTCCGACTTGAGCAGCCAGGTGGTTCGCACGGGGGATTCCACCCAGGCCCGCAGATGTCCTGGTGTGTCGAAGGTGAAGACGAACACCCAATCGGGTTGGGCCTCCCCAAGGGGCGGCACCACCTGATGGCTCACCCAGCCTGGGGCCTGGCTGGCGGCAGCGGTGAAGCCCGCCACCCATTCCTCAAAGGCCTCCTCGCAGCCCGGACGCACGCGGCGGGAGACGACAACGGTGGGGCGCTCGGACTGGATCATGGGGCCTCCCTCAGGGGCGGTGCATCTGCCTGGGATGACGGGGCGATGGCTTCCGTCTCAGGGCGGTCGGCCGTGAGACGGAAAGGACCGCGGGTTTCTGGGGTGCCCGTCTGAAGGAACGGTTCTGGGGGTGCATGCGTGCGCTTCTCGCATCGTCATCCCCGCGGACGGATCGGACCTCGGAAGCAGCCGGACCGTTGCGTCATGTTCAAGACCCGCAGGGCCATTTCCAGGTCCACACGGACGGAGCACCGGAGGCCGACGGCTTCGGCATGGGCCCAGGCGGTAAGCTGGGGGAAACCTCTCCGGATCCTTCCATGACCCGACCCTCCTGGCGTTCTGTTCTCAACCTCACCGTGCTGGTGGCGGCCCTCGGCTATTTCGTCGACATCTTCGATCTGGTGCTCTTCCCCATCGTTCGCAATGGCAGCCTCGCCAGCCTTGGCGTGGCGCCGGGGGATATCGATCGGGTCTTCGCCTCCATGAACGCCGTCCAGATGGTAGGCATGCTCCTGGGCGGCATCTTCTGGGGAGTTCTGGGGGACAAGAAGGGCCGCCTCTCCGTGCTCTTTGGGTCCATCGTGCTGTACTCCCTGGCCAACATCGCGAACGCCTTCGCATGGAGCATTCCGTCCTACACCGTGCTGCGTTTCATCGCGGGTTTCGGTCTCTCGGGTGAACTGGGCGTGGCCATCACGCTGGTGAGTGAGGTGCTGCCCAAGGAAACCCGGGGGATCGGAACCGCGATTGTCGCGTCCGTCGGCGTGACCGGCGCGGTGGTGGCGGCCCTCGTGGGCAATGAGCTGCCCTGGCGCTGGGCGTTTGGCGTGGGAGGCATTCTGGGGCTCTGCCTCCTGGTGTTGCGCATCAAGGTGACGGACAGTGGGATGTTTGAGCGGATGAAGTCCCACGAGGTGAGCCGAGGCGACTTCTTCTTGCTCTTCCGCAGCGGGGAACGGTTCCGGCGCTACCTGCGCTGCATCTTCGTGGGGCTGCCCATCTGGTACGTGGTGGGCGTGCTCGTCCACTTCAGCCCCAGCATGGCGAAGGCCGTGGGTGTGACGGGTCCCATCGTGCCCGGGACGGCCATCGCATGCTGTTATGGAGGGCTTGCGCTCGGTGACTTCGGTTCCGGCGTCCTCAGCCAGTGGATGGGCAGCCGCAAGCGCACCATCCTGCTATTTCAGGGCATGGCCATCCTCGGCATCGTGCTGGCCCTGGCCCTGCGTGGCCTGAGCCCGCTGGGGTGGTACGCCCTCTGCGTCTTCCTGGGGCTTGCGGGTGGCTACTGGGCGGTCTTCGTCACCGTGGCCAGCGAACAGTTCGGCACCAACTTGCGCGCCACCGTCACCACCACCGCGCCTAACTTCGTGCGCGGTCTCGTAGCGGTGCTGCAGCCCACCTTCGTGGCCCTGATGCTGCGCAAGGGCGCCGTGACCTCCGCCGCCATCCTCGGCGTGATTTCGATGGCTCTGGGGCTCGTGAGTCTCCTGGGAATGCGGGAGACTCATGGCCGAGATCTGGATTTTGTGGAATGAACGAGGAGGATCCCATGCTGCCGCTTGCCGGTGTCCTGCTGCCGTTGCTGATGGGGGTGGCTCAGCCCCCGATGGCCAAACGCTTGCCGCCTCCCAAGGTGGCTCCCGTGACGCTGAAAGGGGTGACCTTCCGGGCTCCGAACGAGGATCCCCTGAAGGCCATCGTCACCGCGGATCAAGCGGATTCGGGGCGACGACTGTGGGAAGTGACCGTCTTCGAAACTGGGACGGATGCTCAGCTGGAGCAGGACGTCCAGTGGGTGTTCATCACGCGCCTACGGGTGAAGGGTGAGGTGCTCGAAGTCCGGGACGAACTCGGCCGGATCTTCCGGGTGGACCTCCGCTCACGCAAGGTCACGCGCAGGCGCTGACCTTTACTGGATCACCAGGGTGCATGGGATCTGCACGGAAGGCTGTTTCGGACTGGTGGTCGAGAGGGTGAGCCGAAGGGCCTGGGGTCCCGCGGGTGCCTGCGGATCGACCTTCAAGGAGACGGAGAAGCCGCGGGCGGCGCTGAGCTTGTCCTTCCCGCCCAGATCCAGGGTCGCTCGAGGCGCCAGGGTGGCCTGGAGCCAGGGGACGTCGGCCTGGATGCCGCGGAGCTCGACGTCGGGGTGATGCAGGATGACCTGCAGCCGCTTGCCGAGATCGGCACCGGGCCGCACGTTCCCCAGATCCAGACGGGTGGGATAGTGGCTGAGGTCCTCCACGAGCTCGCCCTGGATGGGCACCTCCAGGCGAGTGCGCGAGGCGTCATCCATCACAAGCACCAGGGTGGCGCGGATGGCCTGGGCCTCCATGCCGGGCAGCAGCTCCACCAGGAACTCGCGGGTGCGGGTCTCGCGCTGAAGGTGGGATTCCACCGTGAAGGCGGTGCTGCCTTCCACGGTGGCGGCTGCGGCGGGGGGCAAAGTTCCTTCGGCAGCCGTCAAGCGCAGGGGCAGGGTCAGTCGCGCGTTACGGCTGTGGGCGGGGAACTTCAGGGTGGCAGGCTCGATCTGGTACGGGCGGACGATGTGGGCCCGCAGTTCCAGCAGCAAGACCGGACGCACCGGATCGTCCGTCAAGACCGCGATGGACTTCTCCACCGGGCCTTCAAAGGTGCGGGTGTCGAAGGTCACCGGGAGGAGCAGCGAAGCGCCGGGGGCGATCTCGTGTGCGGTGAGGGGCGCGGTGGTGCACGCGCAGCTCACCTTCACATCCTGAATGTGGAGGGTTCGGGCGCCGCGATTCTCGATCTGGAACGTGTGGGAAACCGTCACCCCCTGGATCAGGCGGCCGAATCCATGACTGGGGCTCGGGCAGACCAGGGCGGGGGTCTGGGCAGGGAGCAGGAGGGCGATGGGCATGAGGAGGGCGGCGCGGCGTGTCATGGGGATCCGAAAAGGCCACGGACGGGAGCGGAGAAGCTCCGCACCCGTCCGTCGTGTGAGGAGCCGTCTACTTCTGGTCTTCGGCGAAGTATTCGTGGTTGTCGGAGTTCATGATGGCGTTTGCGGGGTTGGTTTTGGCCAAGTTCATGGCGCCCGTGGCTCCGTAAACGTAATCGCTGGTTCCGGCGACCACCGTGAAGTGCATCATCTCGTGGACCAGGGTGCCTGCCTTGGAATCGCGGCCCAGGGCGGGGGCATTCCAGAAAGCCTTGCAAAGATAGATCTTGTAGGGCTGGTTGGCGTAGACGTAGGCGTAGGCGCTCTGCTTGCAGCCGCAGTCATAGACCACATTCTGGTTCACGAAGGCGGCGTTGGCCTTCACGAAGTGATCCTTGACCGTCGCGTGGCGGCTGCTGTTGAAGGCGCCAAACCAAGTGGTCTCGAGGGTGCTGCCGTTGGGATTGGCTCCTAGATAGGTGTTTGACTTGCTGGTCAGGGTGATGGCGTTGGCATGGGCCGTCTTGAGGAGGCCCTGCTGGGCGGTGGTGCACTTGGTGTAGCCGCCGATGACGGACTCGACAAAGGCCTTCCGGCTCCCGCCGGGGACGCCCTGGAAGGCGAAGGATGCGGAGGCGGAGGCGTTCAGGCCGAGCTGATCCTGGGGCAGCGTATCCAGGCGCATGGGCGACTCTTGGTCCCTTCGGATGAGCAGGGAGGCTTCCAGATCGAGGTTCCGCTGTTCAGGGGCGGTGTGCCGAATCGCGAGGCGCTGTCCGCGGAAGTTCATCTGGTACTGGCCCTGGAGGCTCATGTCGTAGTGTGCGGACGGATCGAACACGGCGCTGAAGGTGGCACCGGGCTTGATCTCGATGTAATCGGAAGCCTCGGGCTGGGCGCGCTTCACCAGGGGACCCTCGTATGACACGGCTTCGCCGTCCCGAGTGACCGTGAAGAGGTGCGCATCCATGTCCTCGGTCGGCACCTGCCACCGCAGGATCCAGATGCTGTGGTTCAGATGGTTGGTGAGGCTGAACCGGAGGTTCAAGGCCTCCTGGCTGCCATAGAAGTCGAGGGCCTCGAGCTTGGCGGTCAAAGGGCGTGCCACGGGGTGCGGGCGGACCACGTCGTGATCCTGATCCTTGATCAGGGTCTGGGCGGTGCCGGGCAGGGCCGCGAGCAGGGCGAGAGAACCGAGGATGCTGCGGAAGCGCATGGTTGCGTCCTCCTGGATCCGGGGTACGGATCACAAGGGCCGATGACATCGGCCGGGGTGGGAAAGATGGGTTTGAGAATGGAAAGCGGACCGAGTCTGGTCCGCCAGTGGTGTGTTTGTCTAGTGAAAAATAGGCCTTTGCTTATGAGGTATCCTTGCCGGTGCGTTGCCTATGTCCGGTCACCCTGGATCCAACAATTACGAGAAAGCGCCTAGGGCAGTTCGGGTACCAGGGACATCGTGAAGGTGGCCTCCACGCGGAAGACTTCCCGGATCAGGGCTGCCGTGAGCACATCATGAGGGGCGCCATCCCCCACCAATCGACCGTCATTCAGCACCAGCACGCGATCGAAGCGATAGGCGGCGCGGATATCGTGGAGGCTCATTAGCACGGCGCCCCCGCTCTGGGCGAGCTGCCGGGCAAGGCGGTAGGTCTCCAGGGCGTGCCGCACGTCGAGGTTGGCCGCGGGTTCGTCCCACAGCTGCATGGGGGCTCCGGTGGCAAGGGCGCGGGCGAGGAAGACGCGCCGACGTTCGCCGCCGCTCAGTTCCGTCACGGGCCGATCCGCCAGATGCAGGATGTCGAGGGTCTCCAAAGCCGACGCCACACCCTGGCCGTCGTCCCCCCAGGCGAAGCGGCCCTGGGCCACCACGTCGTGTACGGAGAAGGCGAAGTCCGCGTGACTCTCCTGTCCCAGCCAAGCCAGTTTCCGGCCGCGCTCCAGAAAGGGGATCTTCGACAGATTCTGTCCATCCAGGCGCACCTTGCCGGAGGCCGGGAGCAGGCCCGCCAGCACAGCCATCAGAGTGCTTTTGCCGGCGCCATTGGGGCCCACGATGGCACAGAGCGTGCCCCTGGGGATGTTGAAGGAGACGTCTTGCAGACGCGTGCCCAGGCGGAGCTGTTCGGCGGTCAGCATGAGGACCCACTGTCGCAATCAGTCTGGACTGTCCAGGCCACTCCGACCGGGATGGGGCCCGACCCCGGCCTGTCGCTCGGCGCCTGTCGCTGGCGCGACCGGCTTCCTGGCCAGCACCCTCGGATCAGCATGGCTTCCGCCTGAGCATCCAGAGGAGGAAGGGCCCGCCCACGAGGCTGGTGACGACCCCCAGGCGCAGGTTGCCGTCCATGAAGCGGGTGGGCAGGTCGCAAAGCAGCACCAAGGTCGCGCCCGCCACCATGGAGAGGGGCAGCAGTTTGCGGTGATCCGGGCCCAGCGCGATGCGCAGAAGGTGGGGCACCACGAGTCCCACGAAGCCGATGACACCTCCCACGGCGGTGGCGAGGGCCGTGAGGATGGTGGACAGGATCACGAGCTCGCGGCGCAGGCGCTTCACATCCACGCCGAGGCTCTGGGCGCCAGTCTCTCCGAGGCTGAGGAGGTTCATGGAGCGGCCCAGGGGCAACAGGAGGAAGCAGGCGATGAGGATCGCGGGCAGACTCAGCCAGACGTGTTCCCAGGTGCGGTTCTCGATGCCGCCCAGCAGCCAGTAGATGATCTGGGCGCCCACCTGCACCTGATTGGCGAAGACGCCGAGAACGAAGCTGGTGCCCGCGCCGAACAGGGCGTTCAGGGCGACGCCGCAGAGCAGCAGGTGCTCCGGGGAGGCGCCCCGCCTGGCCATGAGCATCACCGCGCCCGTGGCGAGGAAGCCGCCGATGACTGCCGCGACAGGAACGGTCCAGAGACCGACGGTGAGACCTCCGAGCGCCAGGGCCGCCACCGCGCCGAGGCTGGCCCCGCTGCTGACGCCCAGCAGGCCGGGGCTTGCCAGCACATTGCGAAAGAATGCCTGCATCACCACGCCGGAGACCGCTAGAGCGGCGCCGGTGGCGATGCCCACGAGGGTTCGGGGGAGTCGGATGTCCCACACCACCGTGATGGCCAGTTCGTCTCCCCTTCGCAACAGCGCCTGAAAGACCTCGCCTGGGCGGAACATCGCATCCCCCAGGCCGAGGCTCGCCACGACCGCCGCAAAGAGCAGCAGCGCAAGGGCGTAGGGGAGCATGCGGCGCATCGGGACAGCCTACCGGAACCGCTCGGGATGCAGCGCCTTGGCCAGCGCCTCATAGGTGTCGAGGCGACGGTGGCTGGTGGTGGCGAGGAGGGCGCCGTCGATCTGTACCAAGCGGCCTTGCTTGAGGGCGGGCATGAACTTGTAGGGGCTCAGTTCCTTGAGCTTGGCGGGGAGGTCGAAGTTGGCTTCCGAAGGACCGATCAACCGGTCGATCTTCCATTGGAGGGGTTTCTCTCCAGGCATGGGAACGATGCCCACCAGACCCGCTTCCGCGGCGACGTTCAGGGCGCCGCTGTGGTCGCAGAGATCCTGGAACGTCGTCCTTGCCCCGGATACGAAGGGATAGATTCCCGCCGACATCACCCGGACGGGCTTCACGCCCGCCAGGCGCTGGCGCAGCGCCTCCACACGGGTGCGCCAGGAGGCGACGAGGGCTGCCGCTTGCGCTTCGCGTCCGAGCACCTTGCCCAGGGCGAGGGAGGTGGTACAGAGATCCTCGAAGGTCTCGTATTTCTCCACCATGAAGATGCGCACCTTGGCGCGCTCCAGCAGGGTGCGCACCTCGACCGGGGAATAGCTGGTGAGGACGACGAGGTCGGGACGATGGCGGAGGATCGCCTCCGCCTCGCCGTTGCTGAGGGCCGGGTACTGCAGGGCGTCCCGGTGGTGGGGGCTGTAGCGCGGATCGCGGCCCAGGGCGCTGAGGGCGGCGATCTGCCCCTTGTCCGCCATGGCCAGCACCATGTCGTCGGTGCCGACGGCGTGGCTGACGACCCGACGCGGGGGCGCCGCGAAGAGCAGCGCCCCCATCAGGAGAGTGAGAAGGATGCGGAGGGTTCTCATCTCAGACCTCGGTTCGGGGATTCACGGGCAGGTTAGAAACGGTAGCGGCCTTCGAGCGTCACGGTGCGGGACTGGGCCGGGAAGCCGAAGATCATGGCGCGATCGTTCTCGAAATCCACGCGACGGCTCAGCCAGTCCTCTCGTGTGAGAGAGGACTGCATCAGGTGGTCACCCTTCAATGCGACGCTGAACGTGCGGCTCACGTCGTAATGGGCACCCACGCTCAGGTCATTGAAGTGGGACCGGTAGGGGAAGGGCAGGCCGTACTCATAGCGGGAACCGAAGCGAGACCAGCGGCCATCCAGGCGAAGCGCCCCGAATACCACGCTGCCGTTGAGGCCGCAGGTGAAGAAGGGGCGGCGCAGGACGGCGGAGCTGCTGAGCTGCTTGCTCTCAGGAGCACCGAGGTCGCGAGCCTCCTGATTCCGCAGGAAGCCTTCCAGGGTCCAGGTCGCGGTGCGGTAGCCGAGGGCGCATTCCGCAGACTGGAGCCGGATGTTCTGGCCGCTGGCGTAGGCACCCGTCTTGTATTTGTACCCGTAGGAGTCGATCTCCAACCCCAGGGTGGGGTCGTAGTAGACCATGCTGGCGAATCGGTTGCGGATCAGGTCCAGGCGGGCATTCCAGCCATTCTGTTCCCAGCTCATGCCCATCTGGAAGGCCTTGCTCCGCTCATTCTCGAGCTCGGGCCCGGCGTTCTGCAGGTTGTAGAGCAGCTGGTTGATCATCGGGTGGGCGTAGGCGGTGCCACCCGAAACGTAGAACCGGAGGCCCGGAGTCGGGTTCCAGTTCAGGCCGAGCTTGGCGGTGCTGGCGGAGAGCGGGCGCTCTGCGGGCTGGCTGGCCGTGGCCGCCTGCAGGGTCAGGCTGTCCATCTGCTGGCGGAACGCACCCGTCACGCGGAGGGAAGAGGTGGCTTCCACCCATCCTTCCACCGCCAGGGCGAGGTGGTTGCCGTGACCGCTATTGCGCTTCGTGCCTGCGGGGCTGAAGCCCGACTCGCGGGAGAAGCTGGTGGTCTGGCTAAACCCGTAGCGGGCCTCCGGCGTCCAGCTCAGGGTGAGGTTGGCCTGGGAGCCGCGACTGCCCCAGGGATCGGTGGGAAGTCCGTTGGTGTAATTCGCCTCCATCCTTCCCATCTCGAAGCCGCCCACGTGCAGTTCGGCCATCCACTCCTTGGACAGGACCGTGCGCAGGGAGGTGCTCAGGACTTCGAAACGGCGGCGGTTCTCGCGCTGCGGGGCGAATGCGCCGGCGGGCCGGGGGCTGCTCTTGTAGCCGCCGTCATAGCCGAAGGGGGTGGGGGTGGCGGAATACGTGTTCAGGTACTGGGCCGAAAGGAGGGTGTCCTCGCCGAAAGTCTGGCCGAAGCCAAGGCTGGTGCCTGCGGTGCGGTAGGGGTTGTTCGTGTCGATGACCTGGAATTCCTGACTGGCACCGGTGGCCAGGCGCACCCAGCCGCCATTCCAGCCGAAGGCGGTCGAGGCCGATCCCCGGCGGATGCCCATGGTTCCGAGGCCGCCGGTCACCTGGCCGCTGAGGCCCTCCTGGCAGGCGCCTGCGGTGGAAAGGGCCACGACTCCGCCCATGGCGCTGGAACCGTAGCGGGCGGAGCAGGGGCCCTGCTGGACTTCCACCCGGTCGATGCCGGCCATGTTCACCACGTTCAGGTCCAAGCCGGAGATGCTCATCTGGTCCTGGAGTTTCACGCCGTTGAGCATGACCACCGTGTCCTGAGACCGGGAGCCGCCCATGAAGAAACTGGCGGCGGTTCCCACGCCTCCGCTGGTCATGATCTGACCGGGCATCAAGGACTTGAGTAGGTCTATGACGGTGACGGGGGCGAGGCGCTCCAGCGCCTGCTTGTCTACGACCTTGACCGGATTGGGCGTCTTGGCAAGTTCAACGGGATGGGCTTCTGCCGTCACGGTTACGGAGGCGCTGGGCACGGCTGTGGTCTTCTTGCGCTTATCAGGCTCAGGCTCCGCGCCGTTCGCCAGCAGGGTGGTGCCGAGCACCAGGGAAAGGGAAAGTCGGGTCAGGCCCATCGGCATGCCTCCGCGCATGGGCCGGAGGGCGAGAGGCAGGAGACAGACCAGGGTCCGCATCCCACATCCGCTCCCTCGGCGGGTTGGGTCGATGCAGGACCGGTCTCCGGGCTTGCACGCGACAGGCATCTTTCGATGTCCCTGGAACCTTCCCGGAGCGGCGCTCCAGTGACTCCAGCGTGGTCTCCCGCTTGCGCGGGGTGCATACCGTTGCGGGGCAGCGCAGGACTCTCACCTGCTTCCCGACATCCAGCAAAATGTCGGTCTCAGCATGGCAGCAGGCAGGCTGCCTGGGCAAGTCAGCGGAGTCGGCTGCCTTTGCGGCGCAGGGCCTCCGGGCCGTGAAGGAGGAGGGATTCAGGCACCGCGCGCTTGGCATCCGCGTCAGGCTTGGCTTCCATGGTTGCGTTGGGGGGAGCCGGAGCCGGGATCTGCCCCAGTACGTAGCGCTTCCAGAATCGCCCAAAGGGCATGTAGAGCACGCGGAAACGGCGATTTCTTCGACGCTCAACTAGCGACATGACAACGACCTCGCAAACGAGTGTAATGATTGAATTTTCATGTACAAGGCATGTGATGTGGGTCATGTGAATGTCATTTTGTTTGGACATTTCCTGTCGGGCCTGGGGGTGTACAAAGGGTGAATGCGCCTTCTCCACACCTCCGACTGGCACCTTGGCCGCACCCTCCACGAACACGGGCTCCTGGAGGATCAGGCCCGCTTCCTGGACGATCTGTTGGCGACCCTCGACATGGAGCGCCCGGATGCATTGGTGATTGCCGGGGATGTGTTCGATCGCAGCGTCCCTTCGGAGGACGCGGTGGCGCTCTGGAACGGGTTCGTGGAGCGCTTTGCGGTCGCCTGCCCGCGGACCACCTTGATCGCCATCGCCGGCAACCACGACAGCGGGGCGCGACTGGCGGGGGCCTCCCGGGTCATCGAACGGGCGGGGGTTCACCTCCGGGGCGGGCCGGATCGCCTGGATACGCCGGTACGGGTTGGTGCGGCCGATGTGTGGCTCGTGCCCTTCCTGTGGGCTGGGAGCCTGGTGAAGGAGGGCGAGGATGGGCCTCTGCGGCTCCAGTCCCAGGAGGCGGCCCTGGCGGAGGCCGTCACGCGGATCCGCGCCTGCATGGACTCCGAGCGGATCAACATCCTGGTGGCGCACTGCTTTGCGGCCGGCGCCGAACCTTCGGAGTCCGAGCGCACCCTGGTGGGGACCGCTGTGCAGGTGGGCACGGACCTCTTCGAAGGCTTCGACTATGTGGCCCTGGGGCACCTCCATCGGCCCCAGGCCCTCGGTCCCCGGGTGCGCTACAGCGGCACCCCTCTGGCCTACAGCTTCGGCGAGGCCGGACAGGCCAAGTCCCTGGCCCTGGTGACGCTGGACAAGGGCTCCGAGCCGGACATCAGGCTCCTTCCCGTGACCCCCCTCCGCCCCATGGTGAAGCTGCGGGGCACCCTGCAGGAGCTGCTGGAAGACCCGAAGCACAGCGGCCTGGGCGAGTGCTATGTGTGCATCGAACTCACCGAATCGGAGAGCCTGGGGCAGCCCTTCGTGCGGCTCAAGCGGCGCTTCCCGCGGTTGCTCGAGATGACGGTGGCCGAAGCAAAAATGCTCCCGGATGCAGGCCCGGACCTGCCTGCCCCGGCGCATGCCGACCTGGAGGAGGACTTCGTGGCCTTCGAACAGCGGCTGCGAAAGCAGGCCCCCGCGGAAGCCCTCCTCGGGGCCTTCCGCGAACTGCGCAAGACCCTGGAGCGCGCCCGATGAAGCCCCTCTCCCTGCGCTTCCAGAACTTCGGCCCCTACAGTGGCCCGGCCATCGAGATCGACTTCGCGCGACTCGACCAGCTCTTCCTCATCTGCGGTGATACGGGCGCGGGCAAGACGACCCTCTTCGATGCCATGAGCTACGCCCTCTACGGCGCACCCCTTGGCACCCGCGGCACGGACACGCTCCGCAGCCAGTTCGCCGAGGAGGAAGCCAGTACCTGGGTCACCTTCACCTTCGCGACCTTCGGGGAGGTCTTTCAGGTCACCCGCTCGCCCCACTGGGTGGAGCGGGCCGCCCGGGGCGACAAGTTCAAGCAGCCGACCACGCATCTCACAGCCCTGCGCCTGCGGGGCGAGGACTGGGAGCCGATCTGCGCCAGCGGCAACGCCACGGACATCAACCCGATGCTCGCCAAGGCCGTGGGCTTCACCCACGACGAGTTCAGCAAGCTCGTGGTGCTGCCCCAGGGCCAGTTCCAGCAGTTCCTCGAGATGAAGAGCGCCGATCGCGAGGCGCTGCTGAAGCTCCTCTTTCCTGTGGAAGACCACGAGCAGCTGGCCCGGCTCGCCAAGGAGCGCGCGGCGGAGCTCGCGGAGGCCTCCAAGGCCCTCGATGGCGCCGAGCAGGAGGTGCGCCGCACTTACGATCCCGACCAGGCGGAAGCCACCCGTGCGCGGCTCGGGAATGAGGTGGAACAGGCGAGGAGCTCGGCGGAACAGGCCGATCGCGCCTTCGACCTCGCCGCGGCGGAGCTGGTGACGGGCCAGGATTTGGACCGGCGCTTCACGCAGCGGGAGACGCTCCGGGCGCAGCAGGCCGGACTCCACGCGCAAGCCGCGGATCGTGAACGCGATCGCAGCCGTCTCAAGGCCCACCAGCGGGCCCTTCGGGCGCTTCCCGATGTCGCAGCCCTGGAGCAGGCGCGGGCCTCCCTGGAGCAGGCCGGCCGGGACCTGGAAGCCCGAGCCGCGGCCGAGGAGGCCACTCGGAGGCGTCAGGCCGAAGCCCAGGCCGAGGCCGGCAACCTCGCGGAGGCTCGGACCGCGCTCCAGAATCGCCGGGAGGCCCTCCAGGCCCAGGAGCGGATCCAGGGACGGCTGAAGGAGCTGGTGGATCTGGACCGCCAGGTGCTCCGGCTCCGGAAGACCGCCGAGGAGGCGGAGGTGGAGGCCGGGGGGGCCGAGGCTGCGCTGCAGCGTCAGGCCGCGGACCTGGAGGCTCAGGTCCAGTCCGTTGCGGGTCTGTCGACCCTGCGGCAGCGCATGGACGAGGTGCGCGGCCAGGGGGAGGAACTCGCCGCGGCCCTCGAAGGCGACACGAAGAAGGCGTTGCACCTGCGGGGCCAGGATATTCCCACGGCGGAGCAGGCCCTGGCCCTCGCCCAGGACACGGTGGCCCGTGCGGAGGCGGAAGAAGCCACGTCCGTCGAATCCCTCGGTGCCTTGGAGGCCGCACGGAACCGTGCCCAGGCGGCAGCCCTGGCGGAGGGGTTGCGCGAGGACGCGCCCTGTCCGGTGTGCGGCAGCCTGAACCATCCCCACCCCGCCGAAGCGGCGGAGATGCCGGGGCAGTCTCGGCTCGAGGCGGCGCGGCAGGGGCTGGAGCGCGCGCGGGAACATGTCGGGACCGCCCGGGAACTGCGGGCCGAGCGGCAGGCGAAGCTCGATGCCCAGCGGCAGCAGCTGCAGGACTTCCTGAATGCGATGGCCAACCGGGGCTTTGATGGGCCGGAGGCGGTGGAGGCTCGCCTGAAGGAGCTGCGGGCGATCTATCGGGGCATCCGGGACGAGGCCAAGCCCTTGGAGGAGGTCGAGGCGCGCCTGCCCGCCCTGCGCAAGGACCTGGAAAGCGTTCGAGCGAGCGTGGACCGGCTGCGCGAGGCGGCCCGGAGCGGAGCCGGTGAGGTCGAGAAGGCGGCGGCCCTGCGCGCGCGGATCGCGGTCGAGGCGGGCGACCCGGAGGCGCCCGAGGTTCAGGCGGCGGCCCTGGCCCTGGCCCTCCAGGAGGCGAAAGGCGCCCTGGAAGCGGATGCCCGACAGGTGGATCAGCAGGATCACGCGCTGCGGGAAGCCGAGAAGGCGCTCTCCTCCGCCGCGTCGGCTCGACAGCAGAAGGCCTCTGATCGGGATGGCCTGGAGGTCCAGGTGCAGGCGCTGGAGCCCAAGGCGGCGGCGGCCCTGGCGGCGGCGGGCTTCGGAGATGCGGGGGCGCTGCGGGCGGCGCGGCTTCCGGATCCAGAGGCTCAGGCCTTGGAGCGGCTGATCTCCGACTTCGACCAGGTGCTGGCCCGCACCCAGGGTGCCTTGGAGCCCCTGGAGGCAGCCCTGGAGGGCTGCGTGGCCCCTGACCTTGCCCGCCTCCAGGCGGGGGAGGCCGAGACCCGGGTGGCGCGGGAAATCGCGCAGGCGGCCCTGGGGCGGCTGCGCATGGAACGTGATGCACTGGAGGCTTCCGCCGCGCGCTGGGCGGATCTCCAGGCGCAGCGGGCGCAGCTGAAGGCCCGGGGCGAGGCCTTCGTGGAGCTTGCGGACGATCTGAACGGGGCCGGCAAGCACAAGCGGGAGAAGCTCTCCTTCTCCAGCTTCGTGCTGGGGCGCTGGCTCAGCCGTGTGTTGGATGAGGCGAGCCACCGGCTGCACCGCCTCTCCAGCGGCCGCTACCGCTTCGTCCACCAGGATGCCGCGGAGGATCGGCGGAATAAGGCGGGCCTCGAGATTGACGTCTTCGACGCCCATTCCGGGGGCGTGCGCAGCGTCCGTTCGCTTTCGGGGGGCGAGAAGTTCTGGGCCTCCCTCGCCCTCGCCCTGGGCCTCTCCGACGTGATCCAAGCCGCGGCGGGCGGTCGGCGCCTGGAGGCGCTCTTCATCGATGAGGGCTTCGGCAGCCTGGATGGCGAGTCCCTGGACCGGGCCATCGAAGTGCTCAAGGATGTGGGCGAAGGGCGGCAGGTGGGCATCATCTCCCACGTGGAAGGCCTGCGCAGCAGCATCGAGAGCCAGATCCGGGTGGAGAAGGGCAGTGCCGGATCCAGGCTGAAGGTGGTTTAGGCGAGGGCGAATCCTCACATCCGTACGGGGGGAAGAAACCACGAATGACGGGACTGGAGCGCCGCCCGCTCGGGAAAAACACCCGCCTCGGCGGCTGTGGGCCATGGGCCTGGGTGGCCGGGATCCGTGTAGGGTCGCTGCTCCTGGATTCATGCGCGCGGCCAAAGGCCGGATTCGCGTCATTCGCGGTTTCAGTGCATGTGCGGTGGCCGCTGCCAGGCCCGTTCAGGCGGAGTCCTCTCGAACGTGGATCGGAAGACAGGCTTACTCCTCGGCCACCAGCCGGTAGCCGATCCCGGGCTCCGTGAGCAGGTGCGCGGGGCGGGCGGGGTCTGCTTCCAGTTTCTTCCGCAGGTTGCCCATGTAGATGCGCAGGTAGTGGTTCTGGCCTTCGCTGGCGGGACCCCAGACCTCTGCCAGGAGCTGTTGCTGGGTGGCCACCCGCCCGGCGCGGCGCACGAGGGCTTCGAGCAGGCGGTATTCGATGGGCGTGAGGCGCACCGGATCGCCGTCCCGGCTGACTTCCCGGCGCTCCAGGTCGATGCGCAGGCTGCCGTGGAGGAAGATGCCGCTCTCGGGAGCTTCGGCGGGGCGTCGTCGCAGGGCTACCCGCAGCCGCGCCAGCAGTTCCATCGCCCCGAAGGGCTTGGTGACGTAGTCGTCCGCACCGAGATCCAGCGCCCGCACCTTCTCCCGTTCCTGATTCCGGGCGCTGATGATGATGACGGGGCGGGCGCTCCAGCTGCGGAAGTCCTGGAGCACCGTCAGGCCGTCCTCATCCGGCAAGCCTAGGTCCAGCAGCATCAGGTCCGGGTTGTGGGTGCGGGCCATAAGGCGGCCCTCAGCGCCGGTGGTGGCCTGGAGTACCTGGTGTCCCTGGGCCTGGAGGGTGGGCACGAGGAAGCGCCGCAGGGCGGCCTCGTCCTCCACGATCAGGATGCGGGGGGCGCTCATGCGGTGGGCTCCGGGGGCAGTTCGGGAGAGGCTGAGGCGGGGAGCGCCACGCAAAATCGAGTGCCACCGCCGGGAGGATTCTCTACCCAGATGCGCCCGCCGTGCAAGCGCACCACGGCCTCGCAGATGGCGAGGCCGAGGCCGACGCCTCCGTCTGCTGCACGACCTGGCATGCGGAAGAATTTGTCGAAGACTCGGCGCTTCAGGTCACCGGGGATGCCCGGACCCTGGTCCTCCACGTCGAGGCGCAGGTGGCCGGCCTCGGCGTGCAGTTGTACCTGCACCGGACTGCCCGGGGCGTGCCGGAAGGCATTGGCCAAGAGGTTCAGCACCAGTTGCTCCAACAGTACGCCGTCACCTCGGAGCAGGGGCAAGCCCTCCGCCACTTCCAGCACCACCCGTCCGGCCTCGGCGCCGGAACGCCGCAGGGCACTGGCGGCCATCTCGTCCAGAGCGATCCAGTCCCGGTGCGGGATGTCCGTCAGGCTTTCAAGGCGCGTGAGGTCCAGCAGGTTGTTGAGCAGGGTACCCAGGCGTTCCGCCTCACCGCAGACCATGGTCAACAGATCGCGGCGGTGTGGTGCGTCCGGGTCCAGCAGCAGGCTCGATGCGGCCCCCTGAATGGCGGCCAAGGGCGTGCGGAGGTCATGCCCAATGGCTTCGAGGAGGCTGGCCCGCACTTGATCCGTCTCTTGGGCGACGCGACTGCGCTGCAGTGCCTCCTGGGCCTCGATGCGTTCCAGGGCCAAGGCGACTTGGGCCCCCATGGCCTGCAGCAAGTCCTCGCCGTGAGCGTCGAGGGGCGGACCTTCAATCGCCAAGGGCGAGGCCCCATCCGGGGCTTCCGTATGCAGCGTGACGACGCGCCGGAGCATCGGGGGGGCGAGCCGTTGAAGGATGGACGCGACTTCTTGACGATCCGTGGCGCGTGCGAGTTGGGAGCCCAACATCAACAGCGCGGCCATCATCGCTTCCCGGCGCCGCAGGGCCCGGGCTTGGTCCCGGGAACGCTCGGAGAGGGCCACGCCGTATTGCCCCAGGGCGAGCACCGCCAGGAAGAGGGCCATGATGGGCCAGTTGCCCACTTCGAGTGAACCTTGGCGCGTGTCGAAGACCAGATCGAAGCTGAGGGCGGAAAGGGCCACCGCGCCCGCCCCGAAGATCAGACCAAAGCGTTCAGCCACCAAGGCCGTGCCGAGGAGAAACAGCAGAAAGACCGCGGGCAGAGGCTGTTCCGGCGGCAGGATCCAGCCCAGTCCAGTGCTGGCCCCGAGGATCATCAGGCTGGCGGCGGCGGCACCGAACCGCTCCGAGCGGGGCGGTAGGCGCAGGGGGTGGCGGACATCCGGCTCCAGCGTCACCGCATGAATGCGGCAGTCCAGGCCGCGGCGTTCCATTTCCTGTGCCAGTGCGTGACCCAGGCGTACCCAAAGCCAGTGCCCCTCGGTGCGGCCCACCAGCAGGTCGGCGGCGCTTTCCTGGCGGATGGTGTCCTGGAGGCCTGTGGCAATGGTGCGAGCCTCCACCCACCGGGTTTCAGCGCCAAGGCGCTCGGCCTCCTGCAGCCAGAGGCGCGCCTGATCCGCTTCGTCCTCATCCTCCGTGTCCACCACCGCGACATGCACGGCGATCCAGGGACGGCCCGTTTCCCGGGCCATCCAGAAGGCGCGGTGCAGCAGCCGAAGGGCCTGGGCCTCGGGCCCGAGGGCCACCAGGATCGGGCGTGCGGCATCAGGGTGCATGGGCGTGGTTTCCTCAGGAAAGCCCATCATGGCAGCGCATAAAGATGCCGTAAAAAGGCGCTGCGCCCCGTCACCGGCCCCTGGGTTCGGATCTACGCTGGCCCGGTTCCTGGAGGTGTCTGTGAATCCCCAAGTCATGCCCATCGATACGGGCAATACCGCGTTCATGCTGCTCTGCTGCAGCCTCGTCATGCTCATGACGCCGGGCCTCGCGTTCTTCTACGGCGGTCTGGTGGGCCGCAAGAACGTGCTGGCCATCATGATCCAGAGCTTCGTCAGCCTGGGCTGGACCACGGTGCTGTGGTTCGCCTTCGGCTATTCCATGAGCTTCGGCCCGACCATGGGCGGCATCATCGGCGATCCCACGCACTACGCCTTCCTGAAGAATGTGAACCTGAACAGCATGTTCACCCTGGGCGGCTCCACCGCGGGCATCCCGCTCATCGTGCACATCGCCTACCAGATGATGTTCGCCATCATCACCCCGGCCCTGATCACCGGCGCCTTCGCCAACCGGGTGACGTTCAAGGCCTACATGCTGTTCCTCACGGGCTGGCTGATCTTCGTCTACTTCCCCTTCACCCACATGGTCTGGCATCCCGATGGCATCCTGGCCAAGTGGGGTGTCCTGGACTTCGCGGGCGGCATCG
>CAYQAS010000039.1:0-35274 GCA_964415525.1 uncultured Solibacteraceae bacterium | reverse complement strand
CCGATGCCGCTCCAGGTGAAGCTCCTGCGGGTGCTCCAGGAGCGCCGCATCCGGCGGCTGGGGGCCAACGACGAGCGGGCCGTGAACGCCCGGGTCATTTGTGCCACAAACCGGAACCTCTTGGATCTGGTGGGCAAGGGTCAGTTCCGGGAGGACCTCTACTACCGCCTCAACATCCTCCAGATCGAGATGCCTCCCCTGCGGGAGCGCCCGGAGGATCTGCCGATCCTCGCGGAACAGTTCCTGCGGCGGTTCTGCCAGAAGCTGAACAAGCCCCCCATGAACCTATCGGCGGAGGCCATGGACCTCCTCCAGCGCTACGGCTTCCGAGGCAACGTGCGGGAGCTCGAGAACCTGATGGAGCGCTGCGTCGCCCTCAATGCTGGCGGCACCATTGGTGTAGACCTGTTCCCCGAGACGGTCCTGCGGGACGGGCGGGGGGAGGCGATTCGAACGGCGATGGTCCCTGGACCCACCTGCGAGATCCCGTCGGAGGGCTTCGATGTGGAAGCCTTCCTCGGCGCCTTCAAGGCCTATCTGCTTCGTCGGGCCCTCGATCGATCCGAGGGAAATCGCACCCGGGCGGCCCGTCTTCTGGGCATGAGCTTTCGCGCCTACCGCTACTGGCTGCAGGAGCTCGGAGGGGTCGAAGCCCTGCCCGCGACCTGCCCCAAGCCTACCGATTTTCCCGCCGCGCCCCCCGCCGAGGGGGACATGGATGCCTGATCCCTTGTAACTTCTGGCGTTCATGGCACACTGGAATGCTCGGGAACACCCATTGGAGACACCTCTATGTCCATTCTTCCCGAGCCCAAGGACCCTTCCATGTCGAAGCGCCACCAGCGTGGTTTCAGCCTTCTCGAGCTCCTCGTCGCTCTGATGATCATCGGTGTCATCGCGACGCTGGGGTTCAGCCAGTACCGGAAGCACAGCGCCAAGGCCCGACACATCCAGGCCCTGACGCGTTGCAAGGACATGGCCACAGCGCTTGACACGTATTACATCAACACCGGCAAGTATCCCGAGGGGATGACCTGGGGTTCGCTGATTGCGGCCGAGAGCCCCTTGGTGAAGGCCAGCATCATTCCTCCCAACATGCCGGAAAAGGATCCCTGGGATCAGCCTTTCGAGGCCACGGTGACGAAGGCGGGGTACGTGGTGCGATGTGCGGGCGATCCGTCTAATCCTGAAGATCTCGGTGAGATCAAGTTCGAGCCCGGTCGCCTGAGCGGCCCCGGCGCTGGCACCCCCACCACGCCCACCGAGGCCAAGCCCGCTGCGGCGCCCACGGAGACCAAGTGATCGATCTGACTCAGCTGCCCGCCGAGGGCATCCGCCTGGAAGGCTCCGAAGACCGGCTGCCGCTGGAGGGCGCGGACGCCCTTCGGGATCTGGCCTGGACGCTTCGGCTCCTGCCCTCCGCCCCGGATGTCTACGTGGAGGTCAAGGGCCGTGCGACGTGGGAGAGCTGCTGCTCCCGTTGCCTGGAGCCCATCGACCAGTCGCTGAGTGTTGAAAGTCAATTCATCGGATCCAAAGATCCCGACTTGGTCGTCCGCGGGGCCCATACCCTCGGAACCCAGGATCTGGACGTGGTATTCCTGCCTGAGACGCTTCTGGACGAGGGGGATCTCGTCAAGGAACAGTTCCTGCTCCATGTTCCGATGCATCCCCTCTGCAAGGAAGATTGTCAGGGCCTCTGCCCGCGCTGTGGTAAAAACTGGAACAAGGGGCGCTGCCAATGTCGTCCCGAGCTCCTGAAAGAACCCAGTGCACTCGCGAAGGCGCTTTCAGGTTTGAAACTGCAGTTCGATGAACCTGCCGGTCCCGGAGACGACGCGTCCTCTTGACGCCCGCCCTCCCCCGGTTTTCCCCACGACTCACCCTTTCTTTTCGGAGTCTCCAATGCCGAATCCCAAGCGCCGTCATTCCAAGGCCCGCCGTGACCGTCGCCGTACCCATGACTCTCTCGAGGTCATGAGCGCGAGCACCTGCCCGAACTGCGGCGCCCCCAAGATGCCCCACCGGGTCTGCCCCGGCTGCGGCTTCTATCGCGGCAAGAAGACCGTCGCGAAGGCCCAGAGCCTCTAAGGTTCCAGGGTGGACACCCCCTCGATGTACCGCATCGCCCTCGATGTGATGGGGGGAGACCACGCCCCCCACGCCACCCTGGACGGCGCGCGGCGGGCCCTCGAAGCCCACGAGGACCTCTACCTGCTGCTGGTCGGCGATGAGCACCGCCTGAGGCCCCTGCTGGAACAGCACGGGATCAAGGGCGGGCTCGCGGCGCGCTCCGAGATCGTGCATGCCTCCAGCGTCGTCTCCATGGACGACAAGGCCACCATCATCCTCAAGGACAAGCGGGACAGCTCCATTCGTGTGGCTGCCAAGCTCGTCCGTGAAGGCATGGCGGATGGCGTGGTCACCATGGGGCACACCGGCGCCGCCATGATCGCCTCCATGAAGGTGATCGGGATGCTGCCGGGTGTGGACCGTCCCTGCCTCGCCTCGTGCATGCCCACCATGAAGGGCAAGCCCACCGTCCTCCTGGACGTGGGCGCCAACGTGGACAGCAAGGCCGAGCACCTCGTGCACTTCGCCCTCATGGGCGCGGTCTACGCGGAGCAGGTCCTCGGTGTGGCGCATCCCCGCGTGGGCATCCTCAGCGTGGGCGAGGAAGACGCCAAGGGCAATGAGACGACCCGCAGTGCCGCCCAGATCCTGCGCGCCCTGGATGTCAACTTCGGCGGCAACGCCGAGGGCCGAGACATCTGGAACGGCAGCTTCGACGTCGTCGCTTGCGACGGCTTTGTCGGCAACGTGGTCCTCAAATCCGCGGAATCCCTGGCGGAAGGCCTCGTTCGTGGCATCAAGGACAGCATCATGGAGGGCTTCATGAGCCGCATTGGCGGTCTCCTGATCAAGCCCGCGATGATGCGGTTCATGAAGCGCCTGGACTACGCCGAGTACGGCGGCGCGCCCCTCCTGGGTGTGCGCGGTGTTTCCATCATCGGACACGGCCGGAGCAATGGCCGGGCCGTGGGAAGCGCCATCCGAGCGGCCCTCCGGGCCTGCGAGTTCCGAGTGACCGAGCGCATCCACACCGCCCTGTCCGAGCGACTGCCGCAGCCGAATCAGACGGCGACGGGCGAGATCCCGAACGAACCCTGATCGATTCTTTTCAGCCCCGGTTTTCCGGGGCTTTTTTCTGGAGCATCCATGAAGTTCAAGCGCATCCTGCTCAAGCTTTCCGGTGAGGCCCTGATGGGCGAGCAGAAGGTGGGCATCGACCCCGCGGTGGTCAACATGATCGCGGAGCAGATCAAGGAACTCCGGGAGCTCGGCACGGAAGTAGGCATCGTCATCGGCGGCGGCAACATCTTCCGCGGTGTGGCGGGCGCCACCAAGGGCATGGACCGTGTCACCGCCGATCACATGGGCATGCTCGCCACCATGATCAACGCCCTCGCGCTGCAGGACGCCCTCGAACAGCGCGGCGTGCGCACCCGCTGCATGAGCGGCATCGAGATGCCCAAGATCGCAGAGAGTTACATCCGCCGCCGGGCGGTGCGTCACCTGGAAAAGGGCCGCATCGTCATCTTCGGGGCTGGCACCGGCAACCCCTACTTCAGCACCGACACCGCCGCCGCCCTGCGGGCCAATGAGATCGATGCCGAGGTGGTGATGAAGGCCACCAACGTGGACGGCATCTACACCGCCGATCCCAAGAAGGACGCCACGGCCACCCGCTTCGACACCATCACCTTCCAGGAAGTCCTGGAGAAGGATCTGCGGGTGATGGACGCCAGCGCCATCGCGCTGTGCAAGGAGAACGAGCTGCCGATTCTCGTCTTCGACATGAACGTCCCCGGCAACCTGCTGCGGGCGGTCAAGGGCGAGACCATCGGCACGCTGGTGGGTTAGGCCAGACCGTTCCGGCATCGAGGGCCCTGCGGTTGCAGGGCCCTTTGCTTTCCGGGGCCTGCACTCGGACACTAGAAGGATGCGCGTGCTGCCTGTTCTTCCCGATGCCACGGTGCTTCTGCTGCCGGAGTCCCTGGAGGCCTACCGCCGGGACGAATCTCACGTGGTGGGGCCGCTGCCCCTGGCGGTGGTGAAACCCCGCAGCGCCGCGGACCTCCGGGAATTGGTGCGGTGGGCGAAGGCGGAAGGTGTGGCCCTCGTGCCCCGCAGTGCGGGTACCGGCAAGGCCGGGGGCTGCGCGCCCTCGGTCGACAGTGTCGTGGTGGACCTCATGAGCTGGCCCGGCGACATCCGCATCTCCCGGGCCGACATGACCCTCACGGCGCCGGTGAGCGCCATGCTCAAGGACGTGAAAGCGGCGGCGGAAGGCGAGGGCCTCTTCTACGCCCCGGACCCCAACAGCTGGGACCAGTGCGCCTTCGGCGGCAGCCTCGCCACCAACGCCGGGGGGCCCAGCGCCTGCAAGTACGGCATGACGCGGCACTGGGTGCTTTCGGTGGACGCGCTCATGGCGGATGGCGAGATCCACACCTTCGGCATCCCCACGGTGAAGAACAATGCGGGCCCAAACCTCGCGCAGCTGCTGGTGGGCAGCGAGGGCATCTTCGGGATGATCGTGGGCGCGACGGTACGCCTGATCCCGGAACCCCGGGAGCGCCTGACCCTGCTGCTGCCGGTGAAAGCCTGGCGGGACCTGCTGGACCTGCCGGGAGCCCTGGTGGGCGCGGGTTTCCTGCCCTCTGCGTTCGAATTCTGGGATCCCTCGGTGCTGGAAGACCTGCGCCGTTTCGGCCCCGAGGAAGCCCGGCGGATGCCCGGTGAGGCCCTGGCCCTGCTGGAATTCGACGATCCCGACTGCGGATCCGAGGCCTTCACGGAGCGGCTGCTGGACGTGCTCGGACCGGTGGCGGAGGACCTCCAGCTGGCCACGGATGCCCGCCAGCGGGAAGCCCTGTGGCGGGTGCGGCGTCTGACCTCGGTGCATCTCAAGGAGCGCTTCCCCCGCAAGGTGAGCGAGGACATCGTGGTGCCCCGCAGCCAGGTGAAGGCCTTCTTCGAGGGGGTGGCGGCCCTGGACCTGCCGATGGTCACGTACGGCCATCTCGGGGACGGCAACCTCCACGTGAACTTCCTCCACGGGGGAGAGATGGCTCCCGAGGCACTGGAGCAGGCGCTCCTGGCCCTCTTCCGCCTGAGCCTCGGCCTCGGCGGCACCCTCAGCGGCGAACACGGCATCGGCCTCGCCAAGCGGGACGCCTTCCTGAAGCTGGCGGACCCCTTCGCCATCGAGGCCATCCGGGGCATCAAGCGGGCCCTGGATCCAGAGGGCATCTTCAACCCCGGCAAGGTGGTCTGAAGCGCCCATGCTCGCTGTCCTGCTCCTCTTCCTGCTGCCCATCGGAGGTGGCATCCCGGCGGGTGTCCTGCTCGCCCAGTCCCAGGGCCTGCCCTGGCACCTCACGGCGGGGCTCTACTTGATTTCGGATGTGCTGCTGGCCCTGGCCCTGGAGCCCATCCTCCGCCTGCTGGTGCGGTTGGCCCGTCGGGTCCCGTTCCTGGCGCGGTTCGGGATGGCCCTCCAGATGACCATGGCCCACAGTGCCCTGCCTTTCGGCGGGCGCACGGCGGGTCCCCTGGCCCTCATCGCCATCGCGTTTGGTGTGGATCCCATGACCGGGCGCGCCGCAGCCCTCGCCGCAGGCTATGGCGGCCTGGCGGGCTGGGCCTTCGCCATCACCGGTGACATGCTCTATTACGGCGTGATCGCCCTGGCAACCCTGCGTCTGAACGCCTTCATCCGGAACCCCAACCTCACGGTGTTCGTGATCTTCGGGCTCATGCTCCTGGTTCCGTTGCTGGTGCGCCGTCTTCGCGGCGGAGTGCCGTCCACCCACCGCCTGCCTGTCTGAGCCCCTGGAGTCCTGCCCATGAAGTCGGTTGTCGCCTGTCTCTTCACCGCCGTGCTCGCTGCTCAGTCCACGCCGCCTCCCGTCCTGGCCGTCGGTGAATGGCTGCGGGAGGGCGGGCGCCCGGCGGCCCTCGGGGCGATGGTGGAACGGCGCACGGAGGCCGCCTGGACGGTGACCGTCGATGGCCGGATCCTCGCCAGCGGCGGTTCGCCCCAGGCCACCAGCGAGTGGTTCGATTCGCGTTCACGCACCTTCAAGAAGGGCCCGGCCCTGGTGCATCCCCGCTCCGGGCATCGAGCCCTGCGGCTGAAGGACGGTCGCGTGCTGCTCCTCGGCGGTACCGACCTGCCGCGTCCCGCGGAGGTCTCGGATGTCGCGGTGACGGGCTTCCAGGCGCTGCCCGGCAACGTCCCATTCAGCCTCGGGGCCGAGGCGGTGGAGCTGGTGGACGGCAAGGTCCTGATGGTGGATGGAGCCTCGGGCAAGGCTTGGGTCTGGGATGGGAAGAAGGCCCCCTCCAGCGCGGGGGCGCTCTCGCGCCGCCGAGTCCTCTTCCGGCTCACGGCGCTGCCGGACGGGAAGGTGCTCATCAGCGGCGGGCTTCCGGAAGGCAAGCCGCAGACGGCGCCGCTGCCACTGGAACTCGGCAACCCGAAGCGCGGCCTCTGGAGCGCCCTGAAGGCGCCGGTTCAGCCCCGGGCGCGGCATCACGCCACGCTCCTGGCGGACGGCACGGTCCTGCTTTGGGGAGGTCACGGGGCGGATCCAAAAATCGGGACCTCCGAACTGGAACGCGTGGATCCCGCCAAAGACAAGGTCGCGGGGGCGGGAAGTCTGCACACGGGCTGGGGTGTGATGCCCGCAGTGGCGTCGGCTGGCGGGGAGGCGTGGTGGATCCAGGCGGACCGCGGCACGACCGTGGCCAAGGTGGAGACGCTTGCGTTGGTGGAAACCCTGGTGGCAGGCCCTTCGGGTTCGCTGCAGTCCCTCAACCGTTTCCAGGAGGCCACGCTGGTGGCCACGTCCGAGGGCTGCCTCTTGCTCGGCACGGCGCTCTCAGGCCCGAACCTAGAGCGCTGGGATCCCCGCACCAAGCACAGCCAGCCCTTCGGCGTCCTGCGTCCCGGCACCGAGGGCCTGGTGACCCTGCCAGATAAGCGGGTGCTGGCGGTGGGGCCCCGGGCGGTGGATGTGCTGGACCTCAAGACGGGCGTTCTCACGCCCCTGGGCTGGCGTGAGGAACTGACTGACCTCCTGAAGAAGGCCAAGGGACTCGAAGCTGCGGGCAAGGCTTTCGCCAAGTGGCCCAAGGGCGAGGAACGGAAAGGCCACGTGCTGGTGCCCCTCGACAAGACCCGGGCGCTGGTGGTGGCGGGCAGCGCCGAGGGGGCGACGCCCGTGAAGGGCTTAGGTATCTGGGACAGCGCCAAAAAGAAGGTGCTGCCCGCGGGCGTGCTGGATACGGCCCGCCGCTTCACAGGCGCGCCGGGCGAAGGCGCGCTCAGGCTGCCCGACGGCAGTGTCGCCGTCTGGGGCGGCGTGTCCGGGATGTAGTCCCGCACCGCGCGCGGAAGGATGCTCCATGGAAGCCTCCGACAGACTGGGGGCCCCAGCTCCGCGAGCGAACCGCGAGCGGGAGGATGCTCCGGGGGAGCATCCGATAGACTGGGGGCCATGACCCCGAGCCGTTCTCTCCGTCTCGCCCTCGTCTGCGCGGTGCTGGCGGGGATGGGCTGTGATTCGAAGGGCGTGCGCTTCCGCTCCCGTCAGCCGATCCAGCTCACGGCGGGTTCCGGCGAGGTGGGAACGAATGGGCGCCTGGTGCTCCGCGCCACGCGTCAGGGCCGTCCCGATCCAGAGCTTCGCTGGTCGGTGCTGGATGCTGGAGGGGGCGTGGTGCTGCCCGGTGGGGTCTACCTGGCGCCGCCCCGGCCGGGGATCTATCGCGTCCAAGCACAGGATCCCCGCTCGGGCGAGAAGGCCGAGACCCGCCTCACGGTGATCGTGGATGCCGGAATGCCAGGGGATCCGTCCACCGCCGAAATCTACGACCCCGGACTGGTTCAGGGCGCCCCGACCGCGCGCATGCGGGTGGGACGCATCGGCCATGCGGCCTGCCTGTTGAGGGATGGCCGGGTGCTGGTCACCGGAGGGCGTTCCCATCCCAACGGCTCCGCTTTGGCCAGTGCGGAGTGCTTCGATCCCGCCACCGCCAGCTGGGCCCCGAGCCTCGCCCTGGGGGAGCCGCGGGTGGGTCACAGCCTCGTTCCCCTGCTGGATGGCACGGTGCTTGTGCTCGGCGGCGGGCCCGTGCTGGCGGAGCGTTTCGACCCCGCCAAGGATCGCTACCTGCCCGCGGGGCTCTGCAATGCCGCCACGGGGCTCCATCGCACGTTGGTGCTGGCGAATGGGGATGTCCTGGTGGTCGGCACGGGCATCGAGCGCTTCAACCGCGCGACGGGGCGGTTCCAGCGCGTGTTGGCGGATGCGGGGCCGACCCTCGCGGGGGCCAGCCTCACGGAACTGACGGACGGCACGGTCCTCATCGCGGGCGGCACCACTTCCGCGGATCTCTTCCAGCTGGACCTCCAGCAGGGGAAGCTCGAGCGGCGCGGGGCCCTTTCCAGGGGGCGGGCCTGGCACGAAGCCCACCGCATGCCGGGACTGCAGGTGCTGTTCTATGGCGGGACGCCCGCGCCGGGACAGGCTCTGGATGCGGTGGAGGAACTCGATCTGCAGACGTGGTCCATCAAGGTCGGGCCGCCCCTGGAGGGCACGGTG
Source organism: uncultured Solibacteraceae bacterium (assembly GCA_964415525.1). Taxonomy (GTDB): domain Bacteria; phylum Acidobacteriota; class Holophagae; order Holophagales; family Holophagaceae; genus CAZPUI01. The sequence goes on along the minus strand of CAYQAS010000039.1, from coordinate 26,599 downwards.
GCCGGGATGGCGGGACTCAAGCTGGAGGATGGGAAACTCGTTGCCCTGGGGGCACGGGAGGGGCCTGAGGGCCAGAAGGCCGTGAGCCTGCTGCTGCCGGTGGCCCACCAGATCCGCCCCCTGCGAGAACTGACCATGGGACGGGTGGGTCATACCCTGACCCTGATGAAGGATGGGCGGATCCTCGTGGTGGGCGGATATGAGAAGGCCGACGGGCCGTTCCAGAGCCGCCTGGGAGCGGGCCTGTGAGGGCCGCGGCGGTATTGCTTGCCCTGGCGCTCGTGGCCACCGGGTGCCGACGACGCGAAGGCCCCGGGGCGGGGCCCCAGCCGGGCACCTTCTCTCGCGTCGGCCCGCTCGTTGCCGCGCGTCTGGAGCCGCGGGTCGCACCCCTGGCGGAGGGACGCTGGCTCATCACCACGGGCACCTTCGTGGGAGGCGAGGTCGGCACGGACACGAGCGGTTGCACGGAACTCTATGACCCCGCGTCCAACGCGTTCTTCGAGCTGCCCGGCATGGTGACGCCCCGCATCAGCCACGCCCTGGCTGCGCTGCCGGATGGCGATGTGCTGGTGGTGGGGGGCTGGTCCAAGGGGGAGACCCTCGACACCCTGGAGCGTTTCCGGGGGCGTGACGGTCGCTTCGAGACGTTGCCCCTCAAGCTGTTGAAGCCCCGCACCCAGGCCCAGGCGGTTCCGCTCCCCAACGACCGGGTCGCCATCGTGGGCGGGCTTGGTAAGGATGGTGGACCGATCGCCGAGGTGGAAATGGTGGACCTCGTCGCGGGCAAGGTCTGGGTGGCTTGCCGGCTCGCCCAGCCCCGAGGCCCGGGCTTCGCGGCCACCTTGCTGGAGGACGGCACGGTGCTGGTGAGCGGCGGGGAACTGCGGGACGGCACCATGGCCGCCCTGGAGCGCGTTGACCCGAAACGTGGCAAGGTGCAGGCCCTGGCGCCCATGGCCGTTTCGCGCGCCCGGCACGCCGCGGTGCGCCTGAGCGACGGACGCGTGCTGTTCGTGGGCGGGGAGACCCGGGATCCCAAGACCGGTAAGGGCGGCCCCGAGGCGCGCTGTGAGATCTTCGATCCGAGAAAGGACCGCTGCTTCGACCTGCCAGGCCTTCCCGCACCCCGGGTGCGGCCCGCTGCAGTGCTTCTGACGGACGGCCGTGTCCTGATCGCCGGGGGCTGGAACGTGGAAGGTGCCTTGAACTCGAGCCTCTTCTACGACCCCCGCAGCGGTGCCTTCAAACCCGGACCGGCCCTCTTCTGGAGTCGGCCCGACGACGTCGCCATCCCCTTGGAACGCGGACGCGCCCTGCTGCTGGGCAGCGGCGTGGAGATCGCCGAGCGGCTGGAATAGGTCACGCCCGCCGATCGGTTTGTCTCATCAAAGACCGATGGAACCGCGAAAGGGGCGAAATACGCGAAACGCCAATGGAGGAGCCACCTGGGCCTTCGGCCCCCAGGCGGACGCGGCTGGCTTCGCGAGCGGGGGCCTGACCGGCCTTGAGAGCCTGCCAGTCCCCCGCTTGCAAAGAGGCGGCATCGTCCTTGACTCCCATTTCGCGCATTTCGCGGTTCATTCCATCTGGTTTCCTCGGCGGAGGCATTCCGATCAGCAGGTCGTCCTATTTTGACAGCCGCGCCTTGAGGGCCTCCAGATCCGCGGGGATCGTCTCGGACAGCACGGCCTTGTCCTTCACCGCCTCCAGGGCCGGGGGCAGGGGGATTGCCTGGTTCATGCTCTGTTGGAGCACTTCCTGGAATTTGGCCGGGTGGGCGGTGGAGAGGATGACGCCGCACTCCCGGAGCCCCAGCTTCTCCTGCAGCACGCCAAAGGCGACGGCGGTGTGCGGGTCGGCGGTGTAGTCCATGCTGTGCAGCTCCCAGAGGGCCCGGCGCGTGCCCGCCTCATCCAGGCTGCCCCAGCGCAGGGCGCTCCGCAGCCGATCCAGGGCATCGCCGTGCAGGTGACGGATGCGCTCCCAGTTGCTGGGGTCGCCCACATCCATGGCATTGCTGAGGGTGGCCTGGGCCTTGCGCGGCGTGTAGGTGCCCGTCTCCAGGTGTTCCGGCACCACGCGGTTGGCGTTGGTGGCGGCGATGAAGCCCCGCACCGGCAGGCCCATTTCCTTGGCGAGCAGCCCCGCGTAGAGGTTGCCGAAGTTGCCACTGGGCACGCAGAACACGGGATCGTCCCGGAACGAGCGGGCCCGGAGCTGGGCGCAGGCCTCGAAGTAGTAGAGGCTCTGGGCCAGGATGCGGGCGATGTTGATGCTGTTGGCAGAGGTGAGCTTCAGGCGGGTCGCCAAGTCCCGGTCGGCGAAACAGCCCTTCACGAGGGCTTGGCAGTCGTCGAAGGTACCTTCGACGGCATAGGTGACGACGTTGTCGCCCAGGGTCGTGAAGAGCTTCTCCTGGAGGGGCGAGATGCGGCCCTTGGGGTAGAGCACCACCGCCCGCAGGCCCCGCACGTGCCAGAGCGCATGGGCCGCGGCGGCCCCGGTGTCGCCGGAGGTGGCGGTGAGCACCGTGCGCAGCCCCGCGCCTTCCTTGGCGGTGACGAGGGCCAGCATGCGGGCGAGGAAGCGGGCGCCGAAGTCCTTGAATGCCAGGGTCGGCCCATGGAAGAGCTCCAGCACGTGGAGCCGTGGGGACAACGGGACCAGGGGCAGGGGGAAGTCGAAGGCGGAGGCCACGACGCCTTCGAGCTCCTCCCGGCTGAACTCCTCCCCGAGCATCCGCACGAGGATCTCCGTGGAGCGCTCCGCGAAGCCTAGATCCAGGAGGTGGTCCACATCCCGAAAGCAGGGCAGGGGCTCCGGGACGTAGAGCCCGCCGTCCGGCGCGGTGCCAGCCTGGACGGCCTGGGTGAAGGTGGCGCGGGCGCGGGGATTGCGGGTGCTGACGAGGCGCATGGTCGGATCCTGTTTCAGCAAGGTTGGGTCCGTGCGCCCCGGCGGTCCAGGGTGCAGACCCAGATGCTGACGGCGTGCCCTGCGGCCTCCAGGGCCTCTCGGAGGGCGGCGGCCACCGCGGGGGCTTGGGCCACGGGGACGGCGGCGAACAGGCTCGGGCCTGATCCCGCGAGACTGCAGCCCAGGGCGCACGCGGCGAGGGCCGCAGCCTTGGCCGCCTCGAAGCCGGGAACGAGCGGGGCGCGATGGGGCTCCGCGAGGGGATCCCAGAGGGTGCGGGCGATGTCCTCGCGATTTCCATCGTGGATGGCATTCACCAGCCCCGCGGCGTTGCGGCCGAAGGTCACGGCCTCCTGGAGCGCCAGGGTCTTCGGCAAGGCCTGGCGGGCCTGGGCGGTGGGCACTTCGAGATCCGGGTGCGCCACGACGATCCAGAGGTCCTCGGGCCAAGGCAGGGCGCGGGTGACCGGGCCCTTGTGTTCCGTCGGCTCCACGACGAGGCGCAGACCGCCCAGGTAGCAGGGCGCCACGTTATCGAGGTGCAGTCCGCCGCCGTGGGCGCCCTCCACCCGCCCCGCCAGCACCAGCAGATCCCGGGGGGAGAGGGGCGCGCCGTGCAGCTCCTGGAGCGCCATCAGCGTGGCGACGATGGAGCTGGCGCTGCTGCCCAGGCCGCTGGCGGGAGGGAGATCCATGTGGAGCGTGAAGGCGACCTCGAAGCAGCGGAGTCCGCGGTGGGCCAGGGCATCGCGGTAGGCCTCGTAGGCCCCCAGCACGAGGTTCCACTTGCCCTTCAGGGCTTCGCCATGGGTGCCGAGCACCTCGAGGCTCACGGCCTCGGCGCGGCGGGCCTCCACGCGGTTGCCGAAGGGGCTGCCATCCACCGGAGCCAGGGCGGCACCGAGGAAATCGAACCCGGCGGCGAAGTTGCCGATGCTGGCGGGCGCGTAGGCCTCGGCCCGCTGGGGCCACTCGGCGGACCGCGGGCGCATGCAGGTCTCGGGACCGTGCTGGCCGTAGGCGGGCGTACTGGGGGGGAAGAGGCAGGTGGTCATGGGGGCTCCATGGGGTTGGGCCCGCACCGTGGTCGCCAGAAACAGAAAGCCCCGCGACCGGTCCGGTGCGGGGCGTTCAGCGGGATTCGGAAACCGGCTAAACCCTCCGCACCTGGGCGGTAGTGGTGGTAGTGATGCCGGTGGTGGCGAGGACGCACGCGATCGCCCGGATGCCGAGGGGCATCGCGGAGGCGGGACGGACGGACGTGCGGCTCATGGGTTCTGACCTTGGCCTATTCCTGTGATCTTCGTCAATCCGAAAAATGAACCGACCCACCTATTGGCCTGCCTAAGCCCAATAGCGCCGGAACCGCGAAAGGCACGAAAACCGCGAAATGGCAGGAACGGAGTCGCCTGAGCTCAAGGCCCTCAGCCACGCGCGACTGGTTTTGCATGCGGGGGGCTGACAGGCCATGAGTGCCAGCCCGTCCCCAGCGTGCAAAGGGGCGACACCGTCCCTGGTTCCTTTCGCGCGTCCGAAGGGCGATTTGCGATCTTCGCGGTGCCTATTTCAGCTCCGCGAGCCACTGCCGAGCGAAGCTGCGTGCGGCTTCGGTGGCCTCGCGTCCCGCGCGATAGCCCTTCTTCCACAGGTCGCCTTTCCCCTCGAAGGCGGCGTTCGTGAAGCGCTTCTTGCCGTACTCAGTGGTCAGGGCGGCGCCGTAGTCCAGGCCGTCGGTCTCCGCCAGGGCGGTCTGGAGCGCCTTGCGGAGAAGCGGCTTGGGATCCGCAGGAGGCATGCGCTGGAGCGCGTCCTGGTAGTCCTTCTGGGCCGCCTGGGCGCGGTAGTCCTCCGCCTGCTGGAGCTGGGCGTCGCTGATCTTCGGCATCGTGCCCTGGACCTTGCGCATCTCCGCAAACGCAGCGCGGGCCTGCTCCTGGGCCTCCTTGGGCAGCATCTTGAGGGCGGCTTCGGCCTCCTTCAGGCCCTTGTTGGCTTCATCCTGCTGTTTGGCCTGTTCGGCCTTCATCTGGGCGAGGGTCTTCTTGGCGCCCGGGGCCTCCGGGGCGCGATCCTTGCGCCAGGCCTCGTATTTCTTCCGGAAAGCCTCGCTCTGCACGTAGGCCTTTGCCTTGCCGCAGAGGGCCGTCACCACTTCGGCGCGCCGGCCCGCGGGCAGGGCCTTGGCGGCGCCGATGTTGCCGTTGAAGTGCGGACGCCCCTCGCTGGTGACGAAGTCGAAGACGGCGTTCTCGAAGGCGCCCTTGCCCCACTTCAAGTCCTGAAGCGCATCGGCGGCGGCCCATAGGAGCACGGGGACGGCGACGAGACTGGCGATGCAGAGGGTGCGGCGTGGGGACATGGGTGGGCCTCCGTCAGCGGATGATGGGCTCAAGGTAGTCCCTCCGGGGGAGCGAGGGGAGGGCCACGGCGGAAATGGGCAGGGGTCCACTCCGAGGGACCCGATCCGCCGCTGCGCCGGAGGCTCCAGTACACTGGTCCCATGGCCGAAGACCTCGTTCGCAACCGCAAGGCGCAGCACGACTACCACATCCTCGAGACGTGGGAGGCGGGGCTCGTGCTGCTGGGCAGCGAGGTGAAGAGCCTGCGCAACGGCAAGGGCAACCTGCAGGACGCCTACGTGGATGTCCAGGATGGCGGGCTGTGGCTCAAACAGGCCCACATCAACGCTTACAGCCACGGCGGCTACATCAACCACGAGCCCCTGCGCCCGCGCAAGCTGCTGCTCCACGGCGCCGAGATCAAACGCATCATCAGCAAGGTCGACCGCAAGGGCTACACGCTGATCCCCTTGGACATCCACCTGAGCGACCGCGGCCTCATCAAGGTGCGCATCGCCCTGGCGGAAGGCAAGAAGCTGGGCGACAAGCGCGAGGCGCTGAAAGAGCGCGAGCAGAAGCGCGAGATGGATCGCATCCGCAAGGGCGACCGGGAGTAAGGGCGCCCTACAGTCCCAGCGCCTTGCGCACTTCCTCCATCCGCCGTCGGCTGATGGCGAGGCGTCCGCTGGGCAGCACGAGTTCGTCCTCCGGCGTCATCTCCTTCACGCTGGCGAGGTTCACCAGGGCGTTGCGGTGCACGCGCAGGAATCCATGCTCGGCGAGGCGCTCCTCCCAATGGCCGAGGGTGCCGTCCACCGGAAGCCGGCCTTCCGCTGTCCAGGCGGCGCAGTCGCCGAGGTCCGCCACGAGGGCGTCCACGTCTTCGGGCCGCAGGAGCTTGGTGCCGCTCTTGCGCCGCACGGGGATGCGCAGCCACGCCTTCTGGAGGGGGTCGTCCTTGGGGCGGATGCGGCTCAGGGCCTGGGCCACCGCCACGCGGCTGATGGGCTTGAGCAGGTAGTGAGTCGCTCCGCCCGCAAAGGCCTCCACGGCGTGTTCGGCATAGGCCGTGACGAAGACGACGGCTGGGCGAGGCTCCGGCAGCAGGTGCATGACCTCCGTGCCCTTGATGCCCGGCATCTCGATATCGAGAAAGACCGCATCCGGCTTCAGCTCCGCGATGCGCTGCAGGCCTAGGCGGCCGTTCTCCGCCTCGCCCACCACCTGCACCCCCGGCAGTTCCTCCAGCAGGTCGATGAGGTGTTGGCGGGAGAGGGGCTCATCCTCCACGACCACGATGCGGATCACGGCTGGACTTCCAGGCTGAGGGGGACAGCGGTCGGCACGGATTCAGCGTCGATGCGGTCCTGTGTGGCCTGCCGGACGATGTTCAATCCCACGACGGTGAGCAGGGCGCCCGCCACCCACCAGCTGAAGGGCTGGAGGGTGTGGTCGCCGAGGCTGGGCCACTTCTGGCGCATGGCCAGCAGCGCGATGCCGTTGTTGACGGCGTGGCCCAACACGGCGGGCCAGATGGAGCCGGTGCGCTGGACGAGCCAGGCGAAGTAGAGCCCGAGAAAGAAGGCGCCGATGGCCTGCCAGGGATTCAGGTGCACGAGCGCAAAGAGCAGGGCGCTGTAGACCATGGCGCGGTTCGCACCGTAGCGGGCCCGGAAGCCTCGCAGCAGGACGCCCCGACAGAGGGGCTCCTCCGTCAGGGCCGCTCCCAGCACCACCACCGGCACCCCAGCGTCCATCAGCATGCCCTCCAGCCAGGCGGGTGCGGGCCAGAGGTGTTGAAACAGGTTGTCCACGCCATTGAGCACCAGCACGAGCCCCAGGGCACCGAAGAGCGTACCGAACCAGGCCGAGGCGGACACCCTGCGATGGGGGAAGAAGGCGCGCCAGGAGCAGCGCCCCCACTGGGACGCGATCCAGAGCGCACCGGCGGTGGCAGCGAGGCTGCCGAGCAGCGTGAGCCATGCGGCCGTGCGCGGGAAGTGGACGAGACGGGCCACCAGCGCGGGAATGGAGGCGGGAATGGTGAAGGCCATCCAGATGCCCAGCACGCCGAAGCCCTGGGCGATCCCGGGGAATGGCATCACGGGGGGCTCAGCCGGCGTGGGCGGGGTGGAAGGGTTCGGAACGGCATCCATGGCGGGGCTCCAGTTGGTTCCATGGAAACAGAGGCCGCTCGTGTCGCGGGGCGCAGACGACGAATGGCACAGGGTGCCTGTGAACGGCGCCGTCCCGGGGGTGAGTGGAAACCTAGGCCGAGGCGCGGTCGCTCAGCGTTTCCACTTCTCTGCGAGCCCACCCTGTCCGCAGGTCTGGGCGATGCCCACCGCGCGGGTGCGGGCGCCGTCCCAGCCCTGATGGCGCTCCCAGGCGCCTAGGATGGCTTCCGCATCTGTGGATCGGTCCTGCCGCAGGAGGATCTCCAGGTACGGACCGCCGATCCGGTCCCACTGGGCACTCGTGAGCAGGCTGTGCTCCTTATCCTTTGAAGTCCCCAGCTCCAGCAGCCGCTCCCAGTGGCCCTTCACCAGGGTTTCGGCACGGCTCCACTGCTTGGCCGTCATGGCCTCACGCATGGCCTGCAGCCGCAGGAAGGGCGGCGGCCAGGTGGCTTCCGACAGTGGGTTGGGGGTGATGCCGGCAAGCAGCGGTTCCAGGGGCCGGTCCACAAAGGCGGATAGGGCGGTCCAGAGACTCCAGAGGGCGGCGGAGGTGGGCACGCGCTGAAGGGCGAATTCCGTAGCTTCCAGCACGGTCGTATAGGCCTCGCGGCAGCGCGGGCTGATGCGGGCGAACGGGGTGGCCACCGGGAGAAAAGGCCGAAGGTTCATGGTGCGGTAGCGATAGCCGGTCCCTTGGGTGGCCCAGTTCTCCAGCGCCACGTACTGGCGCAGAGCCTGGCTGAACGGCCCCCAGATCGCCTCATCATCGGCGTCGGAGAGATCTCGAACCGGGCGCTCTTTGAGGGGGTCGAGGGGGGCAACCTGGTTGTTGAAGTCGAAGCCTTCTGCATCCATGACGGCCATGCGGCTGCCCTTGCCTTCCTTGGGGTCTGGCAGATCCAACAGGGCGCGAGTGCGCACTTCTGCGAGTTCCAGGAGGTTGCGGAGGCGGTCCTGATGGAAACCAAGGTGGGTAGGGCGGGCCGCCAGGGCTTTCTCAGCGGCCTCAAGGGGCGGGCGCCATCCCGCATCCCTCAAAGCCGTGGCCAGGGTTTCGGGCGTAGGTCGCTCCTCGGATTCCGTGTGGATGCGGCCTTCTGAATCCAGCAACAACCACCGGGGCACGGCTTCCCAGTTCTCCCGGTCCGCGAGTTGGGCGCCGATGCCTTCGCCGACCAGTAGGGGTTTGAAGCCCTGCTGCGGGAAGTAATCCACGACGGGCGCCTTGCGGAAGAGGGCGCGGAAAGCGGCCTCCCAGCCAGCCTTGGGGGTGTCCAGCACGACCAGCGTGGGGCGATCGTTGGAGAGACGTGCGAGAAAGGAGGACAGTTCCTTGGATTCGGGGGCGGAGCCCATGGTGACGATCTGGGCGGCGAGGGGCAGGGCGAACAGGGCGAGGGCGAGGCGTCGCATGGGGGCTCCTAGGGCCTGCTTTCAGAGTGGGAGCATGCCGCGACGTCGGCCAGCCGCGTTCGGGGCAAGGCGGTGACCGAAGGGCGATGCGGGACATCGTTCAAGGTCGCCAACGCAGCACCGGACGCGGCTGGCCACGTCCCGAAGGGCAAGGGGCGGCGCCCGGCGCCATCCGGCGTCGAGCTCCTCGCCAATAGACCCACTATTACCATCGTCGCTCTCCTTGGTTGGCTTGGGCGGCGCCCCTTGCGCGACGCGCTCCCACTCTGAAAGCAGGCCCTATTCGGACCAGCGGGGGGCCAGGTCGGGGCGGCCGAGTTCCAGGGCCAGTTTGCGCAGGCGGGCAGCCGCGTCGGGGAGGTTGGGCAGTGCTCGCACGTAGCGTGCGACCTCCAGCGTCCGGCCATCGTCGCGGGTGCGCACCAGGGCCTCCAGGGTCGGCGCGAACCAGCCCTGCCACTCCGCCACGCTGTCGGCGTGGAAAGTTCGCAGAATCTCGGCGTCGGCGGTGCGGGCCTTGCGGGGGAGCGAGCCCTTGGGCACGCGCACCTGCCAGTAGCCCCAGAGCAGGGCCTTGGCGTCCGCCCAGTCGCCGCTCTTCCGGGCATCCGCGACCACCGCCATGAGCGCCTGCTCGTTGGGTTCGGGCAGCGCGGGGCGGCCATCTACGATCACCGCATCCGGAAGGATGGCCGCCAAAAAGGCGCGGTCTGCCGGCACGCCCGCGATGCGCTTCAGATCCACCCACAGGGACCAGAGGGCGAATCCACGCGGCGTGTCGAGGAGGAGCTCCTGCACCTTGGGGAGCAGTCGCCGCGCCGCGGCGCGCATGAGGGGGGAATGGATCGCAGCGGGGTAGTGCTCTCTGGAACTCAGGTCCGGAATGGCCTCTCCCCACGCTGGAGTCTCCAGGTGGCGCACGAGTTCCCGAGCCAGGGCACCCCAGAGGCGTTCATCCTGGGCGGACTCTAGGGGGACCGGGGCCTCCGGCAGGGGAAGGAGCACGGAGGTCCAGGCGGTCGCGGTGGCGCCTGGGGCGTTGGGATCCCGGGGGCGGAGCTCGATGGCACGGAGCGCGCGGGTTCGCCGCTGCGCCTTTCGGAACAGGAGCTGAATCCGCTCCACCCGGGTTTCCATGTGCTCCGGATGGGCCTGGAGGAATTCTGTGAGGGCTTGGATGGGTGGGCGCACGCCCGCCTGGAGCAACTGTGCCGCAAGGCTTTCCGGCTTGGGCCAGACCTTGCCTTGATTCAGAACCCGGCCGTCTCGGTCGAGAATCACCCAACCGCTGCTCCCGAGTTGCCGGCGCGCCCAGGCCTGGAGGTCCTTGTTCCAGCGCAGCCACTCGGAGGCGCTGTTTGAGAGGTCGAAATCGACGAGGGCCTCGTGGTTCATGAGCGCCGCGAGTTCCGCGCCGAGGGCGGTCCCCTTCTCCTCCAGCACCAGACAGGAGGGACCGGCTTGGCGCCTCAATTCCTGGCGAAAGGAGGTGGGAAGGTCAGAGGCCTGGGCGACCAGGGCCGGGGCGAGCAGGCATAGGGCGAGTGGGCGCATGGGCAGTCCGGAGAGTGACCGTCAGGGTGACAGTAGACCCATGCCTACAATGTCATATTCATGTTTCGTGCCGGTTTCTTCATGAACCTGGATGTTGCGCCTGGGTCGTTCGGGTTAGAACGGGGGAGCTGTGGAACACCAGGCTGAGGGCGACGGCCATCTGGAGCAGGGCCCACAGGCTGACCAGGGTCAGGAACAACGGAAGGATCAGCAGGCCAACCTTGAGGGTGCCCATGGGAGCCTCACGCGTCCTGTTGGCGCTTCATGCTCGCCATGCCCATCATCCCGCCGAGGCCCATGGTCTCCACGGCACTGGAGGGCACGATGACCATGGAACCCTTCTCCTTGATGGCCTCGTAGAGCATGTTCATGGCGCGCAGGTGCAGGGCCACTGGGTTGTCCTGGTACTGCTGAGAGGCCAGGGCGAACTTCTCGGCGATCTCCGTTTCGGCGGTGCCGAGGATGATGCGGGCCTGGCGTTCGCGCTCCGCCTGGGCGCGGCGGCTCATGGCGTCCTGCAGCTCCTTGGGGATCTGCACATCGCGGATCTCCACGGACTGCACCGTGATGCCCCAGGGCGTGGTCTTTTCGTCCAGAATGCGCTGCAGCTCGAGGCCCATGGACTCGCGGTCCGTGACCATCTGCGCCAGCTCGTGCCGACCAATGCTCTCCCGGAGGGCCGTCTGCGCGCTCATGGCCACCGCATCCGCGTAGTTCTGAACCTCCAGCACGGCCTTCTCCGCGTTCCAGATCACCCAGAAGACGATGGCGTCCACATCCACGGGCACGGTGTCGTGGGTCAGGGTCGTCTCCGCCTTCACACTGCTGACGCGGATGCGCTGATCCACCCAGCCGTTGATGGTGTCGATGACGGGAATGACGTGGAAGGGGCCGGGGCCCTTGAGACCGCGAAAGCGCCCCATCCGCAGCACGATGGCCTTTTCCCAGGGAGCAGCCACCTTGATGGCCGCGGCCAGATAGAGGCCCAGCAGGCCCAGGGCGAGGGCGGGCGCGAAGTGGTTGAGGTACCAGCTCAGGCCGCTGCCCACGATCCAGCAGAGCACAGAGCACGCGGCGCCGATGCGGCCGTGGAAGCCGCCTTCCAGAAGGTCGAAATCACGTGTGTTGGGCATGGGAACTCCTCAGGGGTTCAGCTGCTCGTTCAGGCGCGCCAGCACTTCTTCTGCGGTAAACCCTTCCGCTCCCGCCTTGGCCATCAGATCCGCCACCAGCCGGCTCAAGCGGGCCTGGCGTGCGGCGGAGTCGCGGCTCACCTTGCGTTTGGCCACGAAGGTGCCGATGCCCTGCTGCGTGGTCAGCACCCCGCGGATCTCCAACTCCCGGTAGGCACGGATCACCGTGTTCGGGTTGATGGCGAGGTCCACCGCCAGCGCCCGCACGGTGGGCAGCTGGTTCCCAGCCGCCAGGCTCCCGGCGGCGATGGCGCCATGGACCTGATCCATGATCTGCCGGTAAGCCGGAATGCCGGAGGCGGTGTCGAGGGTGAAGGCGAAGGTGGGCACGGCACTACCAATGTATTAGTTGACTAGAACACCGCAAGGGACATTGGCAACCTGTGACCGGTGTCATCATCCCACCTTCGATCGGTGGCATGCCGATGTCCGCCACGACTGGAGGCATTCCGCAGAAAGTGGGAAGAGGGCCGCACCCGGGGCGGCGTCCTCGGCATCGACCAGCTGGGTGTGGGCCTTTCGGTAGGCCAGGGCAGCATCCACCGGTGCCCGCCCTTGCGATCAAAGAACGCGAGCTGGGGAGTGAGCGGTGTGCCCCAGGGATCCGCCGTAGGGGGAGATGGCCTGCAAGTCGGTCATGACTGTCTCCAGCGGAAGCCAGCACGGAAGCCTTCCGGTGTCGGCTCCAGGGTCAGGTCGCCCGGATGCGCCAGCCGCTGTCGCAGGGTCTCCAGGGCTGTGCCGGTTCCAGATTCGGTCTGGAGACCGCGGCCTGTATCTGTAACGGTGAGACAAAGACCGCCATCGGCGAATCGGCCCTCGATGCACACAGTGCCGCCGGTTTCCATGGGTGCTACGCCGTGCTTCACCGCGTTCTCAACCAGCACCTGAAGGGCGAGGGGCGGCACGGGGTGATCCTCCAGGCTTTCGGGCACGTTGACCTCCACGCGCAACCGGTCGCCGAGGCGCATGCGTTCGATGGCGAGGTAGGCCTCCACGAAAGACAGTTCCTGTCGCAACGGGATGGTGGGTTGGTCGGAGACCTGAACGACCTGGCGGAAGAGGGCCGCAAGTCGATCCGTGGTGGCGGAGGCGGCGGTGGGGTCGCGCTCGATTTGGGCCTTGAGGGTGTTCAGGGTGTTGAAGATGAAGTGGGGCGCGAGGCGAGCGCGAAGGGCCTGATCCCTGGCTTCCAGGGCTCGACGCTCCTGCCTTCGGACCCGGCGCATCAACTCCGCCGTGAAGCCGACCAGTACGACGCCCCGCAAAAGGTTCAGCAGGATGGCTCCGACAGGGGTGGTGGGTGCGAAGGGGTCGGGCCGTGTTGGCTTGGGAGGAAGCCTCGCTTTGTCCCTTTCGACCTGGGCCATGCCCGCGCCGAAACCGTAGCCGAAACTGCCCATGGCCAGCACGGCATGGGGGCCTGCGAGCAGCAGGGCGACTACGCTCGCTGCCTCTGCCAGGCGTCCCAGCATTGATCGGGATTCTCTGCCCCGTTGGGTGCGATACCAGAGAACGACGCAGGGGATGAGACCTGCGAGCACCAGGACAAGTCCAATCCCTGTCCGAGGACGCTCCAGCAGCCCCACCGCGAGGAACGAGCCGACAAGGACCACCAGGGGGAACCCATGGCGCTTCATTCTTGTCTCCACACAAAGCACGCCCGGAAGCCTTCACTCGTCTGCAGCAGGGAGAGGTCACCCGGTTTTGCCAACCGCTGTCGCAGCGTATCCAAGGCCGTGCCGGTGCCGGGCTCGGCGCCCATGCCATTGCCTGAATCCGTCACGCAGAGCTGAAGGGTGCTGCCCAGCTTCCGGGCCTGGATGCGCACGGTGCCGCCGGACTCCGTGGGCGCGATTCCGTGTTTCACGGCATTCTCCACCAGCACCTGAAGGGCGAGGGGAGGGACCGGGGTGTCCTCCAGGTCTTCAGGGACATCGATCAGGGTATGGAGGCGATTTCCGAGGCGGGCCTGTTCGATGGCGAGGTAGGCCTCCACGAAAGACAGTTCCTGGCGAAGCGGGATGGTGGGGTGGTCGGCCACCTGCACCACCTGACGGAAGAGATGCGCCAGATGCTCGGCGGTGGCCTGGGCCGCGCGCGGATCCGCCTCGATCTGGGCGTGGAGCGTGTTCAGGGTGTTGAAGATGAAGTGGGGCGCCAGCTTCGCGCGAAGCGTCTGATCCCGCAGGGCCTCCGCCCGGGCACGCTGGCGGTCCGCTTCCTCGCGATGCCGGGCGAGGCGGTGGAAGACGAGCATAAGGGGGCCGGCCAGGAGATATGGCACGGTCCGGTCCCAGGCGGATGGGGGAGGGCTGGCCTTGTGAGGCTGGGACGCTGGCGTGAGGTCCGAAGCCTTCCAGCCGCGAGAGTCCCGGTACGCCTCCTCGAAGGCCTGGGCACCGCTTTCGCGGATGCGATCCAGGGTGCTTTGCGAAAGCGGGATTACGGTCGCAAGGGTGAGGGCGAGCGCCGCGAGCCGCGCCCAGCGCCGCCAGCCTTCTCCCAGATCGCGCAGGCCATAGGTGGCAAGGTGGATGGTCACCCAGAGGAAGACGGGGGCTAGCAGGCAGCCCATGTGATCGAAGGCCGGGCGCGTCCAGGCGGAGGGGAGCAGGTCGATCAGCTGGAAGACCAGCACCGCCAGTGCGAGCCCGGTTACGAGACGTGGCGACACGGGCTCATGGGCACTTCGTGGGAGTGGTGGTATGGGAAAGGGGGGCAGCTGCGCCAGGCTGGGTGCTGGCTCCACCATCAGACCCATGATGTCCTTCCACTCCTGCTTGATGCGATTCAACGCCATGTCCGGGCTCCTGCATCCTCCAGCATCGCCCCGAGGAGATGTGACGGGAGCACTCGGGTCTCGAGCGGCAGGAGTCCGGCTTGAACGGCGGGGGGAGCTGCGTGAGCGGCGGGGCTTTGGCGGTGGTTCAGCTCACCGGGGCGAGCCTGGCCAGCAGGTTTTGGATCTCCTGTTGGAGGGTGAGCTCAGCCTGTGCGTAGAGAGTTGGCACCTCGACCTCGGCGCGGGCGTAGTCGCTGAGGATGAGGGCGTGGGCGGCCGCGCGGCGAACCCGGGGATCGGCGTGGCTCGCGAGGGGCTTCAGCTCCTCGTAGAGGGCGGGATCCCGCAACTCACCCATCAACAAGGTCAGGTTGCGGGTGAGGTACCAGGGACCGACGCCGAGGTGGGCGCGCAGGGCGGGCAGGGCATAGGGACCCAGGGCCTTGAGGAGCTCCAGCAGGTGCAGCCGGTTGGTGCGCATGGGCTCATCTCCCAGCTGCTTCACGGCCTGGGTGTTGGCTTCCGGGCCGAGCAGATGGCAGGCCGGAACGACCTTGTCTTCCAGGGCCGTACGCCCTTCGCGATGGAGGCAGGCCACCAAGGGCTGGAAGGTCGCAGAACGGCGGGCCAGAAGGCGGTGCAGGTCGGGATTGCGGCCGTCCATCCGGCCCAGAAGATCGGCGGCACTGGCCTGATCGCCCTGCACGGCAAGGCCGGAGAACAGGGCGCTGAAGACATCCAGGAAGCCCTCCTGGAGCGGGGCATGGGTTTCGCGCTCACTGGCATCGAGGAGGCGGTCGGCGAGATACGGCAGGATGCCCGTGGGCAGGAGGGGCACGGTGCCCTCCGCGAGGCTCGCGCCCATGGCCTTGAAGCCGCTCAATCCCTTGGCCCGCTCGGCGGTGTCCGACGAGGACAGCAACAGGAGCAATCGCTCCATGCTTCGGAAGAAGAGCTCCAGGTGACTGCCGGCGAAGGCCTGCTGGAAGAAGTCCACGAAGATGCCCGTGGGCTGGTCTTCCCAGGAGGCCTCCAGGAAGTGTTCCGGCTCCACATGGGGAATCGGCTCGGGTTCGCGTGGCTTGGCCATCGGGGGCGGGGCGAGGGGTTGGGGCGGTGCCAGAGGGGCGAGCTCGGTCATCTCTGGGGCGGCAGCGCCTGAGGCGGGTACCGGCGCGTTGGCGCCGGGAAGGGTGACGTTCGAAACGAGCCCCTGCTCCAGCATTCCCTTCAATCCCCCTTGAGGCTTCAGTTTCAGGGGGTGGGTGTCCAGCAGCACCAGGAGCTCTGCCACCTGCTTGAACCCCACCCCCGGGAAGAACTGGATGCCCGGAAGTTCATGCTTGGCGAGTAGGCGAGCCACCAGGGCCACCTCATCCCCTGAGAGAGGCATCCGGTCCTCCCGGATTCGGTCTCCGCGTACTTCCAGCACCACCGGCGCTCGGCGGCTGGTGACGGCCGCACTCACGTTCTCCAGGGCTTTTCGGCAGTCGGGGGAGCGGAAGGTATAGAGCTGATAGGCGCGGTAGGCGTGGAATAGGCAGGATGCGACATCCATGAGTGCGGCCATCGTGAACTCCGGGGGGAAGCTTGATTCTCACATTCAACCAAGGGAATGTCAGCCCGGATGGGTGGGCGTAATTGATTGATTTGCAAAGAGGCGACTAGGAAAGGATGGGAGATGCGCCCTGGGTGGCATCTGGATTGATCCGGAGTTCATGCATTCGGGGGCCTTGAACGGCTTTTACCTTTCAGAGCCCGATCGCCCCACGGATCTCGTCCAAGCTGCGTGAACTCACGGGGATGCGCCCACTGGGCAGCACCAGCTCGCCGCCATCGGGTGAGGCCCGAAGGGTTCATGGTTTCAGTCTCCGGCCTCAGGATCCCGAGCGTCCAGGGGCGGGAGAAGATGGCCATCCGTGAGTGCGGGTTCAGCAGGGCATGTGCTCACTTGCTCGGGTGCGCAACCCGCAGAGAAGCATTTTGTGTCAGATCTTGAACGTGCCCGTCACGGCCTGGAGGCCTTCGGCGACCCGAGCCAGCTCTTCCGCGGTGCGGGTGACCTCGCCCACGCTGGCGGCAAGCTGATCGGCGACCTGCGCGCTGTGAATGATCTGCTGGGCGGTTTCCCCCATCTGCAGGGTGACCTGGGCGCTGGTCTGCCCCTGGCTGTGCGCGAGGCTGCCGATTTCGTGAAGGCCATGGGTGATGGTCTCGATGCGGGTGCGGATGTTGCTCAGGCTCTGGATGGTGGCGCCGACGCTCTGGGCGCCCTCGCTCACGACGGCCTGGGTGTGGTCGAGATGGTGACGGATCTCCCCGGCGGCACTGCGGGCGCGCTCCGCCAGCTTTCGGACCTCTTCGGCCACCACGGCGAAGCCCTTGCCGTGGACGCTTGCCTTGGCAGCTTCAATGGCGGCGTTGAGGCTGAGCAGGTTCGTCTGCCGGGCGATGTCCTGGATGACCTGCACGGCCTTCACGATGTCGTCCGTGGCGGACTGGATCTGGGCCATGTCCCGGGCGGTGGTTTCGCCGACCTGGGCGCTGCGCGTGGTTTCGGCCACGGCCTCCTCGCTGAGGGCAACGGTGTGTTTGGTGCGGTCGGAGACGACGCTGGACTGGCGGTTGAGGTCCGACATGGCGTGGCTGACCTGTTCGCCGTTCTGACTCATTCCGGAGCTGAGGTGGTTGATGCGTTCCGTCAGCGAGGCCATCTCCTGGGCGGAGGCCGCAAGTTCGGTGCTGCCCGAGGCGACGCGGCCCGAGAAATCGATCAGCTTCTTGATCGTCTCCCGCATGCCGCTGTTATAGGCGTTGAAGGCCTCTGCCGCCTCGGCCACCTCATCCTGGCTCTTCAGCTCGATGCGCTTGGTGAGGTCGCTGCTGCGAAGGCCCGCCACGAGTTCCTGGAGCGGGGCGCTGATCCGCTTGGCCAGCCACATCGCCGCGAAGAACACGACGAACCCCAGCAAAAGGATGGCCCCCAAGAGGGTTCCGATCAGGACCCGGACCTCCCGTTGCACGTCGTCCAGGTAGATGCCTGCGCCGATGTCCCAGCGCCAGGGCGTGAACCGGCGGATGTAGCTGATCTTGGGGAAGAGCCCCTGGGCACCGGCTTTCGTGAACTGGTACTCGTGGAATCCGCCATCAGGCTGCTGGGCGGCCTTCTCGAGGTTGGTGAACAGTGACACCAGGGCAGGATCGCTCATCTCTGAGGTGTGCTTGCCGTTGAGGTCCGGGCGGGTGGGGTGCATCACGACCTTGGGACCATCCGTTTGGATCCAGAGGTAATTCTTCCCGGCGAAGCGCATGGCCTTCACCATCTCCAGGGCGCGTAATTGAGCCTGATCTTCGGTGAGAAAGCCTTTGGCCACCTGCGCTTGATGGTCTTCCACCACCTTCCACGCGACTTCCACCACCTGCTTGACGCTCTCGCTGCGCATCCGGAGGTAGGAGGCGCTGATCTGGGGCTGGAGGAAAGCAAAGAAGAGCAGCAGGATCAGGCCGATGGGCAGCAGGGCCACCGCCAGGATCTTGCGGGAAAGCGTGCGCAGGTGAAACGACATGAAGAGCTCCGGCCAATTCACCTGGAGACGGCACGGCCTGGGCGCCTCTTGAGTCCAGAACGGAGAAGCCCCGCGGGGCGGGGCTTCTGGGGGACTCGGTCGGCCTTACAGCTTCCGCTGCAGGAAATCCCACACCGTCTTGAACCGGAACCAGTTCTGCCAGGCGCCGCGGGGGCCGTGACCGGCGCCGGGGAAGGCCACGAACTGGAAGTCCTTGCCGGAAGCCATGAGGGCGTCCATGAACATCACGCTGTTCTGCGGGTGGACGTTCTCGTCCATCATGCCGTGCATGATGAGCAGCGAACTCTGGGTGTCCTTGGCCTTCTTCACCACGCTGGTGGCGTCGTAGCCCTCCTTGTTCTCGCTGGGCAGGGCCATGTAACGCTCGGTGTAGATGCTGTCGTAGAGCCGGTAGTCCGTGACCGGCGCACCGACGATGGCCACCTTCCACTTCGTGCTATTGGTGGCGCAGTAGGCCGCCATGAAACCGCCGTAGCTCCAGCCGTCGATGGCCACGCGCTTCATGTCCGCGAAGCCCTGCTTCTCGAGCCAGGTGAGGCCGTCCTCGTAGTCCTTGAGCTCCTGGGCGCCCAGATTGCGGTAGCAGGTCTGGCTGAACACCATGCCCTTGTCGGCGGCGCTGCGAGGGTCGCAGCTCCAGACGATGTAGCCCTTCTGGGCCAGGAAATGGTCCCAGGTGCTGCCGTTCCAGCGGTCCTTCACGGTGGGGCTGGCGGGACCGGCGTAGCCCGTCTGGAAGACGGGGTATTTCTTGGTGGGGTCGAAATCCGGAGGCAGCACCAGCAGTCCATCCATCAAGTAGCCGTCCCGGGTGGGTACCTGTACGAGTTTTACGGTGCCGCGGCGGAAGGATGCGGGAGTTGCGCTGCGGTCCTCGATGACCTTGACGACCTTGCCCTGGGTGTCTCGCAGCACCGTCTGGCCCTGGCTCAGGACGCTGCTCCAGCTGTCGATGAGCCACGTGTTGGTGGGATCGAGGGTCACACGGTGGATGCCGCCGCCGTCGGTCAGGCGGCGCATGGGGGCGCGACCCTTCAGGTCCACTACGTAGGCATCGGAGCCGATGGCGTTGTCCTTGTTCGCCTCGATGAAGATCCGACCGGCCTTCTCATCCACGGACAGGATGCGGCGCACCTGGAAGTCGCCGCTGGTGAGGGCCTTCACGGCCTTTCCATCCGCAGATATCTGATAGAGGTGCTCGTGGCCCGTGCGTTCGCTCTGGAGCAGGAAACTGCCATCCGCGAGCCAGCGCAGCGGCTTGGGCCGCTCCACCCAGCCCTTGGGATTGTGTTCCCGCACCACCAGCCCTGCCTTGTCGCCCGCGTAGCGGTGCAGCTCGGCCCAGTTCTGGATGCGGTTCTGCCACCACGCCATCAGGCTGCCCTTGGCGTCGAAGGTGACATCGACAATCAGTGTCTCTTCCTCGGGGTGCGGATTCTGCATCCAGGTGATGGCGCCCTGGAGATCCACCACGCCGAGCTTGGTGACGGGGTTCGGCTCACCGGGCTTGGGATAGCTCAAGTCCTCGTTGCGTTGGGGATGGAAGCGGTCGTCCGTCATGCGGAAGGTCGGTGCCTTTGCGACATCCAGGCTGAGGAAGGCCAGGCGGCTGCTGTCGGGCGCCCACCAGAAGGCGCGCCAAGTCCCGCGGCCGTAGACCTCCTCCTGGGTCACCCAGTCGAGCCGGCCATTGAGCAGCTTGTCGCTGCCGCCGGTGGTGAGGGGCTTTGTCGTCAGGGTGGCCAGATCCAGAAGGTGGATGTCGTTGCCCTTGAGGAAGGCGACCTGCTTGCCATTGGGACTCAACAAAGCTTCGTCGAAGGTCTTGGCCTCGCCGAGCTTCTTGGCGGTCTTGGCGGCGGTGTCCAGCACCAGCAGCTGGGCGCCGCTGCGCACCAGCAAGGCACCGGGCTTCTCGGGCAGCGTGATGCGCGCCAAGGCCTCCTTGGCGGCCTTTTCATCGAGGCCAGCCGTCTGCAGCACGGCGAAGAAGGGCTCTTTGGGCTTGTCGGCGTCCTTCGAATCAAAGGGCAGGGCCTTGAGCTGCTTCGGGTGCAGGCGGGTGAAAGTATTGGCGCCCTTTTCCGTGCGGGTCTCCAGCAGCGTGCCGTCGGGCAGCCACGAGGCACGCACCGTTACCACCGACGGGGGCATCAGCCGCTTCTCGGGGTGGGCGACCTGCTCGATCGTCAGCTCCTGGGCGGAAGCGACGGTACAAAGAACGAGGGCGGGCAACAGGAGGGACGGGCGCATGGAAACTCCATCGAGTGCCCCATTCTAGCGCTCCTAGCCTCGTCTCACGTGGTATTCGCCGTCCGCGGGCTGTGTCATCCTGAACCGTCTCGAAAGGGGATTACATGAAGCGGCAGATGCTGTGGGCGATGGTTTGCGTGGCGGCCGTGACGCTGGGCTGCGGGTCCAAGGACAAGTCCAAGGTGCTCGCCACCGTAGGTTCCGAGAAGCTCACGGAGCAGGTGCTGGAGCAGCACATCCGCGTTCTGGCCCCCACCGATGCCGAGGCGAAGGCCTTCATGGCCCCCGAACGCAAGGCCGAGCGCGACCAGTTCGTGGACCGTCTCGTGCAGATCAAGACCATGACGGCCTTCGGCAAGATGGAAGGGCTGGAGAAGGACCCCAAGGTCAAGATCCTGATCGAGCAGGCGGTGGCCCAGACCTACATGCAGACCCTGATGGAGCGCCGGATGGCGGGGCTGAAGCCCACCGAAGAGCAGCTCAAGAAGGACTACGACGAACTGGCAGCCCAGGCGAAGTCCGGCGACAAGACCGCGGTCCTGCCTCCCTTTGAGCAGGTGAAGGAGCAGTTGGCGCAGCGCTGGAAGCAGCAGCAGGGCCAGACGATCCAGGCGAATCTCATCAAGGAGATGGAGACCAAGGTCAAGGTGGTGAAGGCCCAGTAGCGGGCAGGGAACCGAAGACAGAGGAGCGGCGCCGAAAGGTGCCGCTCCTCTGCTTTCCGGATGGTTCCGCTTGCACCGGAACCCGACGTCCCATCGCCGTGGCGGTGCCAAGTCGCTGCAAACACAGTCCCTACGCGTGTTCAAGGTCTGGCGTCCATCCGGGTCTGGTCATCCCGCGAGATGGGTGGGAATGCCTGGGAGGGCGAAGGTCATCCAACGGGTGGCCTCGTCTGCATCTACCCATCGAAGACTGGAGTGTTCGTCCATGCCCGATCCCACGTTTGATGCACCGCTATTCATAAAGGAAATGCGCGAAACCGCCGTGGATACGGTCCAGACACCCTTCTTCTACAACGATGCTGGCGCGCCGACCTATGCCAGCCAGCTGCCCGCAGGGGTGACACCCCTGACCCCCGCCACGACGGATCCGGCCCTGGCGATGGGACGCGAGTACGACGTGGCCGAGGTGCTGCAGGTCAAGGCGACGCCGCCCTACGGCATCGAGACCCGGTTGGGGTTCGCCGCCGAGGAGGTCGTGTTCGAACCCCTGTGGGCCACGCGGGAGGTGGCCGCGGCGTTCGGGATCACCCTGGTGGAGCCGGGGCAGGCGGTCCTGCTGAGCAGCCCAGTCGTCGAGTTGAAGCAGATCGAATACGAATACGGGGTCTTCGCGGGTCACTGGTCGCCGTACCAGGACACGGGCAACACCCTGCTCAGCGTGGTCTGCACCGACCTGGAGCACCACAACTTCCCCCATGTGTTCGCGTCCACGGATCCCCATCAGCCCCTGGTGATTTCCGTGGGCCGCTACTGGCCCAGGCTCGGACGGATCCGGCTGGCCGACCTGTGGGTGCCGCAGGGCAAGGCCCTCTACATTCCGCCCAAACCCGCTTCCAGCAGCCTGGAATGCCTCGATCTGCACAACAACCGCAACTCGGCCCGCGCATGCTGGGGCGACATCCGGCAGAACAGCATCACCACCCATACCCTGCTGCAGACGGCGGGAGGCTTCTTCTACTGGTATTGGAACGCGATCGACACCGTCCACAGCCGCCCGGTCGGCATCCGATAGGCAGCCCCTGGGCGAACCCATCCTGCGGAGGAGTGCCATGTCGGACGTGAGCGAACTCAGCAGCGAAAGTGCGGTCTACAAGACCTTGCTGGAATCCACCAAGGCCATCCCCTGGAAGATCGATTGGGAGACCATGCGCTTTGCCTATATCGGCCCGCAGATTGAACCCCTGCTGGGCTGGAGTCAGGAAAGCTGGATCAGCGCAAACGACTGGGCGGAGCGCATCCACGAGGAAGACCGTGAGGCCGTAGTCAGCTTCTGCATTGCGCAGTCGAAGGCGGGTGTCGACCATGAGGCGGACTATCGCGCCCTCACGAAGGACCATGGCTACGTGTGGATCCGGGATGTCGTCCACGTGGCGCGCAAGGCGAACGGCGACGTCGATGCCCTGATCGGGTTCATGTTCGACATCAGCGAGCGGAAGCAGACCGAGGAAAAACTGCTCGCGCTCCAGAAGGAGCTGGAAGCGCTGTCCTACAAGGACGGCCTCACGGGCATCGCCAACCGGCGGAGCTTCGATGCCGGACTGGACAGGGAATGGCAAACCGCATCCCGCAGCGGTGCACCGCTGTCGCTCATCCTCCTCGATGTCGACCTCTTCAAGCAGTACAACGACCGCTACGGTCACACCTCCGGCGACAAGTGCCTGATGGACGTCGCGCAAGCCCTGACCCAGGCCCTGGTGCGCCCCCGCGACCTGGTCGCCCGCTACGGAGGCGAGGAGTTTGTCCTCCTCCTGCCGGAAACCGACACGGAGGGCGCCCTGCGCGTGGCGGAGCGCTGCCAGGGGCTGATCGAAAAACGGGCCATCGAACACGAGGCGTCCCTCCACGGCCAACGCGTCACCGTCAGCATCGGGGTGGGAACGGTGCTGCCCAGGGACGCGCAGAGCCCGACGGCGTTCATCGAGGCGGTGGACAAGCAGCTGTACGTGGCCAAGGAGGGCGGGAGGAACCGGATCGCAGTAATTTCGGCAATCCTGTGAGCATGATCGTTACGAAAGCGGCGCCCAGGGGCGTCGCTGCTCTTGCTGAACCTAGGAGCCCGCGTTACTTCCAGTGCTTCCCGACAAATGCATCCACTTCCGGCAGGCCGCCCTGGAGGATGAGGTAGCCGTTGTGGGGCTCCCGGGGCGTGATCTCGTGGTTGATGGCGGTGGTCATCATCTGTCGAATCCGATCCTTGTCATCCGTTTGGCCCAGCACCCACGCCAGCTTCATGTAGGCCGTTTCCGGCAGCATATTGTCCAGGGGGATGATGCCGAGGTCCAGCAGGTCGCGGCCCGTATCGTAGACGTACATCTGGGCGTAACCCCAGAGGGTCTGCACGCTCATGGCGACGGTCATGCCCTTGTCGATGGCTCGCTTGATGGCGGGGTAGAGGGGCTTGTTGACGTGGCCGAGGCCCGTGCCCGCGATGATCATGCCGCGGTAGCCCATGTCCGACAGGCCGTCGATGATGTCGGGATTGAAGTTCGGATAGTAGTACTGGATCGTCACCTTCTCTTCGAAGGTCGGCGTGATCACTGGCTTGCGGGAGCGGTCGCGGCGGATCACATCGTCCGTGAGGTAACGGAAATGGCTGCCGCCGGGCTCTTCGGGGTAGCGGCTGACGGTGGCGAGGGGCGTCGCGCCGATGGTGCGGAAGGTGCTGCGGTAGCTGGAGTGCATCTTGCGGCAGCGCGTCCCGCGGTGGAGCAGGTCGTAGTTGTCCGACGTCGGGCCGAACATGCAGAGCATGACTTCCGCGATGTCACACTCCGCGGCGGTGCGCACGGCATTCATCAGGTTGAGCGCGGCGTCGGAGGAGGGACGATCGGAGCTGCGCTGGCTGCCCACGAGCACGATGGGCACCGGGCTGTTCTGCACCATGAAGCTGAGGATCGCTCCGGTGTGGCTCATGGTGTCCGTGCCATGGCCGATGACGATGCCTTCGGCGCCGGCCTCGATCTCCTCGCCGATGGCGATGGCGAGCGCCTTGTACTGCTCGGGGCCCATGTTCTCGCTGAAGACGCCGAACAGCTTCTTCGTCGTGAGGTTGGCGATGTCCGCCAGTTCCGGGACGGCGCCGTAGAGCTCACCCGGTGTGAAGGCGGGAATGACAGCGCCCGTCCGATAGTCGAGCCGCGAGGCGATGGTGCCGCCGGTGCCCAGGAGCGTGATGTTCTTCTTGCGCGGATCGCGCGGGAAGGCCTTCTCCGGGATCTTGTAGACGGCCTTCTTGTAGCCCGTCTCCGTGACCTTCGCGATGCGGTCGGCGTGGATGCCCACGTTGTAGCCGTTGGTGAGCTTCACGACCACGTGCAGGGGATCCGCCGTCTCGCTGCGGGGCAGGATCACGCCGGTGAAGACGGAGCCCGCGTCGTTGATCAGTTCCACCTCGCTCCACACGCCGATCTGCAGGCGCTCCATGACGCTGCGGGCGGGCTCCCGATAGCCCTGGAAACGGTCGGTACGCGTTTCGAACGGGGGCGGTCCCACCTGAGTCTGCTCGCCGCTCATCGCGCCACCTCCCACGCCAGCTTTTCCTTGAGGTATTGCAGCACGTCCTTTGCGGACGCCTTGCCGGTCAGGCGATCCATGGCCTGGCCTGCGAGGAAGCGCAGGCGCTTGGCTTCGCTGTCGCCCTTGTCGATGCGGTAGTCCTCCATGTCGAGATCGGAGAGGCGGTCCATCCAGTCGCCCTTGGGCAGGATGCCGATGCCCGCGACCTGGGCCGCAGTAACCGCATCCAGGCTGGGCTCCTGGGCGAGGGTGGTCAGGAGCAGGGGCAGGGCCTCCCGGGGCACGCGGCCATCCGTGAGGAGGTCGAAGGCCTGGACCCAGTGCTCGGTCTGGAGGCGCTGGAGCGGGATGCCCTTACGCTTGAGCGACTTGGCCTGTTGGCCCAGCACGATGCCTGCGAGCTTGCCGTCCACGCCGGTCTTCTCCACGACGATGTCCAGCAGCTCCGCACCGCCGCGGCGCAGCAGGTACTGCGCCGTCTCATCCGGCACGCCCCAGCCCACGTAGCGGGCGAGGCGCTCCCAGGGCGCGGGCTTCAGGCGGGCGCGGGCGGCGGCCACGCGCTCCGCCGTGATGCGGGTCGGGGGCGAATCGGTGTCCGGATACATGCGGTCGGGGCCGGGCAGGATGCGCTCGAACGTGGTGAAGCCACCCAGCAGCGCCTGGCGCGTTTCCTGAGGCACGCCGCGAATGGCATCAATGAAGCGCAGGCGGATCTCGTCGGCGGCGGTGCGGCAGTCGCCTTCGGGGCCGAAGACGAGGAAGTAGTCGTCCTGCTCACCCAGGCGGACCCGCTTGCGCACCCGCTCCACGACGCGGTGCTTGTGGGGGAAGTCCGGCAGCGCCGCGCCACTGACGACGACAGGGACTTCATCAAGGCAGGCGATGACCCGGATGCGACCGGAGAGTTCGTCAAGAAAGGTCGTGTCCGGCTGGGTCGGCCACTGGGCGAGGCCCGCCACGCCCTCCACCTTCACGGCCATGACCTTGCCACCCGCCTGGAGTGCCCGGCGCATGAAGCCGAGGTGGACGTCCGCCACGATGTCGGAGACGTCGAAGAGGTGGATCTTGACCTGGGCGGGTTCGGTGAGACCGCGACGGCGCAGTTCGTCCCGCAGCTTCAGCAGGTTCACCTGCCGCACACCCTCATTGTGGACAAGTTTCACGGCGTAGCCCGCCCGCGGCACACCCTTGATCTCCACGCGGTCGCCGCCGCGCACGCTGACGTTCACGTCCTGGCGGCTGGCGCCGATGCCGGTGCGCACACGCCCCGTATTGCGTGCCACGAGGCCGCACAGCAGAATCGCGTCCCGGACTTCTTCGGGAGTGCGCAGGTCAGGGCCTGTGACAGTCTCTGTCAAAGGCATGCCCAGGCGGTCCGTGCGCCAGACGATGCGGTGGCCCTTGTCGCTCACCTCGCGGCAGCTGTCTTCCTCGATGGAGACATGGGTTACGGTGAGCTTGCGGTCCTTGAAAGGCAGCCAGCCCTTCATGCCGACGATGGCGGTGCGCTGGAAGCCCGTGGGGATGGAGCCGTCGAGGTACTGCTTGCGGGCGATGTGGACCTCGTCGATGAGGTCCATATTCATGGTCAGGCACAGTTCCATGGCCACGTCGATGGCCTCCTGGTTCACCAGGAAGGGCGGCGTGTCGTCCATCTCGTAGGTGCAGACGTTGAGATGGTTCAGGAGGTAGACGATCTCCTTCTTGGTCTTGAACTCCATGAGGGCCGTGCCGTCGTACTCGCCGAGTTCCGAGAGCGTCGGGCGCATGTGGCGCAGCACCTCGCCGTCGTGGGTCTCCGTGTAGAGCCCCGCCGGGCAGCGGCAGAAGAGCTTCTCCCTGGTGAGGAGCTGCTGATGGACCTCCAGACCGGAGATCAAGCCCACCGCCTGGTAATCCAGCTTCTCGAGCATGCCACCCCCTCTTGAAACGCCTCGGAACGAAAAGAAGGCCCATGGATCCGGGCCTTCTCATTGGTTGGGGAGGAAGGATTTGAACCCTCACCTGACGGAACCAGAATCCGTTGTCCTACCTTTAGACCACTCCCCAGTGTCCGTACCGCTTGAATGAACCTGACCGTGCAAGAACGACAAGGGGATGCTATCCACATTGCTCCTCGGCTCCTGATATAT
>CAYQAS010000038.1:0-35749 GCA_964415525.1 uncultured Solibacteraceae bacterium | reverse complement strand
AGTACCCCCGTGGCCCCTGTTCCATCTCGCCCTTGGCTTCCATGGTGGTCTGCTGCTGCACCTCCAGCAGGTCGATCTCGCGCGGTAGCAATTCGTGGAGGCGGCTGGGGCGCTGGACGGGATGCTGGAGTTCCAGCACTTCCTGGAGCTGACTGTGCTTCAGGTCGACGTTGGAGGTCACGAGATCCGCCAGGCGGCCCGGGGCGTCCAGGTTCGCGGCGATGACGAGCACTTCCTGAGGCAAAGTCTTACCGAGGGCGACCGCCTTCTCCAGGGTCTGCTTTACGCTCCGGGTGAGGGCCTCCAGCTCGATGGACTTCTCCGTCACCTCGGGTTCGGTCATCACCTCGATCTTGGCGCGGAAGAGACCCTCGGTTTCGGTGAAGTATTCCACGCGGACGCGCTGCAGGCCCTGCACGAGGGCGCGGATGCGACCGTCCGGCAGCTTCAGCACGCGCATGATGAGCGCCGCGGTGCCCACCTCGTGCATGTCCTCGGGTTTGGGATCGTCGATCTCCGTCTGCCGCTGGGTGAGCAGCAGGATCATGCGGTTCTCCACCAGGGCGGTATCCACCGCCTTGAGGGATTTCTCCCGGCTCACGCTCAAGGGCAGGATGACGTAGGGGTAGACCACGACATCCCGCAGGGGCAGTACGGGCAGGACATCGGGAATCCGCGGAGAGTCTTCAAGGAGCTGGGTGACCTGATTCTCGTCGTTCACGGGGTACCTCTCGCATCAGTGTAGCGATGGAGCCTGCGACTTCGTGCGCTGCGCGTTGGGAAGTCCTTGGAATCCTCCTTTCGAACTCATGCCTAGCGTCCAGGAGCCGATGCATGACCGTCCTCTGGAGGTGCCATGTTTCAGTCCGCAAATGGGCGCATCCCAGCGCGCTGGCTGATGGTGCTCGTGGCAGCGGCCGGTTCCACGGCCCTCCGGGGCCAGGAGAAGGCGGATGACCTCGAGTCGATCCTCAACATCCCCGTGGAAATCGCCACGCAGCGGCGCCAGAAACTGGTGGAGGCGCCCTCCATCATCTCGGTGGTGACCCGGGCCGACATCGAGCGCTATGGCTACCGGGAGATGACTGACATCCTCCGTTCCATTCCTGGCTTTGACTTCGGCCTGGACAGTGGCGGGTTGATGGGGATTGCCTTTCGAGGCATCTGGGCCCATGAGGGCAAGGCCCTGGTGCTGGTGGACGGCATCACCGTGAGCCCCCTGCACAACGGCAACGTCAACTGGTACGGCTATCTTCCGGCGGACATGGTGGAGCGGGTCGAGGTCATCCGCGGCCCCGGGAGCGCTGTCTACGGCCAGTTTGCGGGTGTCACGGTCATCCACATTCATACGCGGGGCCCGGAAGGGCTGGATGGCGGCCGTTTCTCCGTGCGCGGCGAATTCCTCAAGGGCGGAACCCAGGGGCAGGGAGCCTATCTCGCTGCGGGGGGCAACCTCGGGGGCAAGGTGGGCATCTCCATCAACGCGGGCTTTCAGACGAGCAATCTGAGTGCGACGCCCTATGTAGATATCTATCGCACGGGAACAGCCTATGCCCAGGACAAGGGCAATTCCCGGCGCGAGGCGGGCTATGTTTCCGCCACGATCGATGCCCGGGGCACACGGGTCCAGGTGCTCCGCAGCACGTATCAGGGGGCCCAGGCAGATGGCAGCGGTGCGGGTCCCCGGGACAACCCAGCCAACCTGCCGGACCTTCCCTCGGGGGTCGTGGGCAGCGGGACCCGAGTGGTCCAAGGGATCCGGATCTCCCGGGACACGCCTCTGGCGGATGATTTCGTGTTGGGAGCCGCCCTGGAGACCATCCAGAATTCCGGCGGCACGGTCTATCCCCAGAGCAAAGCCAGCAGCGGCGTGAACCACTCGGGGACGAACCGGGAGCGGAATGGCCTGGACCTCAGCCTGACTTGGACGCCGAACACCACCACCTCGGCCCAGGTGGGAACGGGCTTTCTCCAGGACTGGGAGCGGAGTGTGGACCTCGCCGGCATCGGTGCGCTGCGGGATCCCCTCAATCCCGGTCGCCGACTGGCTCAACAACGATTGGTGACCACCTACCAGTACGCCCAGTTCATCCATCAGCGGGAGCGGCTCGGCGTGACCCTCGGGGCTCGCTATCAGGACAACGATCTGGGCCATGCTTTTGCCCCCCGCCTCGGTGTCACCTACGTGAATGGGCGCTTCAACGCCAAGCTGCTCTATGGGGAGGCCTACCGGGCTCCAACCCTCTTCCAGACCTACAGCACCTTTTTCGCCTTCCGGGGTTTCGTGAAGCCGGAGCGGATCCGCACGGAAGAGCTGGAGGTCGGATGGCGCCTGAATCACGCTGCCGTGATCCGGGTGAATGCGTATCAACTGGCGGTGCGCGATGCCATCACATCCAATGTGGATGGCACGGCCTACTACATCAGCAATGGCGGAACCGTGAAGACGCAGGGGGTGGAAGCCACCCTGGATATCCGGGCGCTGGACTGGGGCGGCTATGCCAGCCTGAGCTACGTGGAACCTGGAAGCGAGTTCGACCGGTACTTCCAGGCCAGTCATTGGGACGATGCCACCCAGCAGGCGACGCCCCTGAATCGGGTCCTGGGGATGGCCCCCCTGAAGCTGACGATGGGAGCCTATGTTTGGTGGGGGCGGCTCCAGGTGGCTCCCAGTCTGACCTACCTGGGGAGTCGGCCGGTCCAGAGCGTCCGTTCTGCCCAGCAGCAGATTGCCGCAGGAACCCTCTGGCCCAGCCTCATGGAGAGCACGTCTCTGCCGGGCCGGTGGATCCTTAACCTGGCGGCCAACTGGAAGGATGCCCTGGGGCCTGACACGGATCTGCGCCTGGCCGCTTCCAATCTGGCCGACACCGAAGTGCCCATCATTCAAGCCTATTACGGCAGGCACGCCCCGGTGCCTGCGCACGACCGGCGGGTCACGCTCAATGCCATTTGGCGGTTCTGACGATGCAAGGGCCGGGAATCTTCCCGGCCCTTCCTGAATCGCATCCGCCTACTCGTGCTCGCTGCCTTTCACGGCCTCGACATGCCCGCGGATCTCCGCCACGGTATCCGCCAGCACCTGATCGATCATGGACTTGGGCGGCGTGGGGATCTTCTCGCGCTCCATGAGCATCTGCACGATGTCCCGGTTGTTCTGGATGTCGCGGTGCGCCTGCTGGAAGACCTCGTCCGGGCTCATGGGATGCTGCGCCACGCCATCCGCCATGGCCTGGGCCGCTACGTCCGCCGCCTCACGGGGGAAGACGTCCACATCGTCCATGCTCGGCATGATGTGGTCCACATCGAGCCCGCGGACTTGCTGGGCGCGGGCTAGGCTGTGGGCGGCGGCGATGGCCATGCGGTCCGTCACGCGGCTCGCCCGCACCAGCAGCGCGCCCTTGAGCAGCCCTGGGAAGCACATGGAGTTGTTCACCTGATTGGGGAAATCGCTGCGGCCCGTGGCCACAATGTAGGCGCCAGCATCTTTGGCGTCGTGGGGGTAGATCTCCGGCACGGGATTGGCGCAGGTGAACACGATGGGTTTTTCGCCCATGACCTGAATCCACTCCTTCTTCACCACATCAGGGCCGGGGGTGGAGAGGGCGCATAGGATGTCCGCCCCCTTGCAGGCGTCCTGGATGTTGTCGATGCGCTGGGGGTTGGTGGCCTGGCAGATGGCCCACTTGCGGTAGAAGCGCGTGTCCTGCTTCACGTCGTCCCGCCCGGCGTGCAGCCCGCCCTTGGAGTCGAAGGCGATGACGTTCTTGGGGTCCAGGCCCTCGGCGAGCATCAGGCGGATGATGGTGGCGTTGCTGGCGCCCGCCCCCAGGAAGACCGCCTTGACGTTTTTCCAGTCCTTTCCGGCGAGCTTGATGGCGTTGATCATGCCGGCCAAGGTCACGCAGGCGGTGCCCTGGGCGTCGTCGTGCCATACCGGAATGCCGCAGTCCTGGAGCTCGTCCAGCACCTTGAAGCAGTTGGGCTGGCTGATGTCTTCCAGATTCACGGCGCCGAAGCTGGGGGCGGCCATGCGCACGAAATCGATGGTCTTCTGGAAGGAGTGGGTGTGTCGGGCCTTCTCATCAAAGGCGAAGCCCGCCTTATAGCTGTCGGGATGTTCATGGGTGTTGATGCAGAGCGCCATGGCATCGATGCCGCCCAGGTAGTACATCAACAGGGCTTTGCCTTCCATGACGCCCAAGCCCCCACTGGGGCTGCAGTCGCCATCGCCGAGCACCCGTGTGGAATCCGACACGATGGCCACCAGATTGCTGCGGTTGGAGAGATCGTAGGAGCGCAGGTTGCGGTCGCGAATGGCGGTGGAGACGGCGCTGACGCCCGGGGTGTACCAGACACCAAACCAGCCGAAGCCATAGATGCCGGCCTTGGGCACGGTCATCATCTTGCCGCCATAGAACTGATGTGCCTCCAGGGAGAGGCGCTTCAGGAAGATCGTCTGAGCCCGCGCCACTTCACCGGGGGTGAACTCAGCCGGGAAGAGGGCCTTCAGGTTCGTGAGATCGAGGTAGTTGGGGAAGGTCATGCGTTCCTCCGGCCCGGCGGCTCAGGCTTAACTGGGGTATTGGGTGCCCAGAGCCTATGCCCGGAAGAAGGGGGAGGCAATCCTATTTCGCCCGTTTTTTCGGCTTTATGGGGGGGGCGAGATCCTCGCCAGGGAAGAGGGCCGGAGGCATCGGACCCTTCACGAGAAGCGGCCCGGTGTGCAGCGGCGGCGGGGCTTCCGGGCCATCCGTGCGGGCGAAGGCGTGGATGCCAGCCTTCTTCACGCTGCCGACCATGGTCTCGAGCGCCTTCACGAAGTCAGTCAGGTCCTTGAACTCGCGGTAGACCGAGGCGAAACGCACGTAGGCTACGGTGTCGATGAGCTTGAGGCCGTCCATGACCCACTCGCCGAGCTCCCGGCTGTGGATCTCGCGGTCGGCGTGCTCCGCCAGCCGCGCCTGAATGTCCGTCACCAGTTCTTCAAGCCGCGCCAAGCTCACAGGCCGCTTCTGGCAGGCCGCCATCACGCCCCGCATGAGCTTTGCGCGATCAAAGGGTTCCCGTCGGCCGTCCTTCTTGGCGACGAGGATCGGCACTTCCTCCACCCGCTCGTAGCTGGTGAAACGGCGGCTGCAGTTCAGGCACTCTCGGCGGCGTCGGATGGCTTCGCCCTCCCGGCTCTCCCGGGAATCCACCACCTTGTCCTCGAGATGACCGCAGAACGGACAGCGCATGAAAGCTCCGAGTCCAGCTTAACGTCTCAGGAAACAAAAAGATGGAGCCACGAAGGGCCACAAAGGACCACGAAGAAAAAACTCCTGAATGATGCGTGTCTTTCCTGCTCTTTATTTCGTGGCAGCGCGAAGCGCGGCTTTGTGGCCCTTCGTGGTGTTCTTTTCCCCCGCTCAGCCTTCCACCACCCGCGGCTTCATCGTCACTTTGCAGTTCACGGTGTTGGCGATGATGCAGTATTTGTGCGCCTTCTCGAACATCTCGACGACCTTGGCGGCGGACGTTCCGGGGGTGACGCGGATGACCGGGGCGAGGATGACTTCCTCGATGCGGCTCACCTTGTTCTCGGTGATGAGGCGGGCCTCGGCGTGGTCCTCGTAGTGCTTCACCTCCAGGCGCACCTTCGCGGCGAGGCTGAGGAAGAAGAGCATGTGGCAGGTGGAGAGGGCGGAGGCCAGCAGCTCCTCGGGGTTCATCACCGCGGGATCGCCCCCGGAGAACGGAGCAGCAGAGACGGGCAGGACGGCGCCGCCCGGGTTTCGGGCTTCGCCAGTGCGGGGATAGGCGGCATCCAGCGTGTTGCCGGTCCAGGTGAGGGTGAGGGGGAAAGCGTGACTCATGGCGTGGACTCCAGATTCATGAAAGGGACCCATGGACTTCGATGCCTCGGGGGCGCATCTTTGGGGGCCAGGATGACCGACCCGTGGACTTCAATGCCAGCCCCATCCAGAACGTCATGGCCGCGCGCGGCTATGGGCGGGGCACCACCTCCCCAGAGCGGGAGGAACGGGTGCGGGGGCGTCAGCAGGGCGCGGCGGAACAGGTCTCCGCAGGGGTCAAGGACTCCCTGGATCTGAGCCCCGAGGCCCAGAAGCAGCTGGTCGAGCTCAAGACCCGGGACCGGCAGGTCCGTGCCCACGAGGCGGCCCACATGGCCGCGGGCGGCGGCATGGTGCGGGGCGGGGCCTCCTTCACGACCCAGCGTGGGCCGGATGGGCAGATGTACGCCATCGGCGGCGAGGTCTCCATCGATACGAGCCCCGTGCCGAACAACCCCCGCGCCACCATCGCCAAGGCCCAGCAGATCCAGGCGGCGGCGCTCGCCCCGGCGGATCCCAGCGGCCAGGACCGCAAGGTGGCCGCGGCCGCATCCCGCATGGCCAGCGAGGCGGCGATGGAATTGGCGAGGCCTGGGAAGACCTCCGGCAAGGGACTCGACCTGATGGCCTGATGGGGGCCAACCCTCAGGCTTGAACCTGTTTCCCGCGAAAGAACCGCCGCCAACTCAGTGCGAAACCGGTGTAGACGAGCACCAGGGCTCCCAGGCAAGCGACGCCCGCCAGGAGCTGTCCCCACCAGCCCAGGGCTTCGCCTGTGTGGAGAAAGCGGGTCCAGGTGCGCAGCCTTCGTCCTGCGCTGAGGTCGGACCATCCCGTGCGGCTGAGGATCTCGCCGGTGAAGGGATTCACGGCGAGGGTCAAGGTGGCGGTACGGGGCCAGGGATCGGCCTGTCGGATGCTCACATTCAGGGGCTGAGGGCCCTTCGTTTCGGGTCCGCCCCGCCGACCGCTGTTGCTGCGCACGGAGATCTCCTGCCAGTCAGGCACGGCCTGGGCTGCGCGCTCCAGTACCGTGTCCAGGGGCAGGGGCTGAGCGCCGGGTTCCGGCGCGGGCATGGGCGGTGGCGGCGTGGCCATGCCGCCAGGGCCTGCCTGGGTGGGGGGCGCTTCTCCCGCCATTCGGAAGACCAGGTTGCTGCCCCAGCGGAAGCTGATGGGCACTGCCGTGGCCGTCACCACCACCAGGATGGGCAGGGTCCAGAGCCCCAGGGCGTTGTGCCAGTTCCAGTCCCGGGCCCTGCCCTTTAATCGCAGGTTCACCATCGCCACGGCTTTGACGCCGCGCCGGGTCCAGTTACGCGGCCACCAGAGGGCGATGCCCGTGATGCAGAGGGCGAGGAAGACGAGGTTGGCGACGCCGTTGATCACCTTGCCCGTGGCCCGTTGGGGCTCTTTCAGGGCGAGCCATCGATGCCAGTCGGTCATCACCTCCATAAATGCGTGCATGCGCCGGGTGGCGGGTTGGCGGATCTCGCCGGTGTACGGATTGGCGTAGTAGGTGCCTTCCCGGCCTGCGGTGAAGATCACAGCCGCGTCCGGAGCATGGCGCAGGGTCACACTCACCTGTTTCAGCTCGGGATGCCGGGCGAGCAGGCCCTTCCGCAGTTCATCCACCGACAGCCGCGCGCTGGCGTCGGCGGGCACGGCCACGCGGCGGACATCCCGCTCCACCCAGGCCACCAGCTCCTTCTCGAAGGCGAGGGCGGCGCCGGTCAGGGACATGAGGGCGATGGCAATTCCAGCGAGGAGGCCGGTTCCCAGATGGATCCAGAAGAGCGTCTTGCGTAGGGACATGGCTTCCTCAGAAGGTCCAGGCGGCGCTCACCCAGAGGCGGCGCGGTTCCTGGTTCGTGTAGTGGCGGTTGGCGAAGGCGGGCTTGGCACTGACGGTCACGGGCTCGTACTCGAGGAAGGAGCGGTTGAGCAGGTTGTAGACTGTGGCTTGGAGCGTGAAGGCACGGTTGAAGCGATAGGCGCCGCCGAGATGCACCAGGGTGGAGGGGCGGTAGTTCCCGAGGCGCGCCTTCACGTTCGTGCCCGCGGTGTCCTCGGTGCGAAAGCGCGAGCTGCGGTATTCCCCCTGCAGCCAGGCATCCACCTGAGAAGAGACCGCCCAGCTGCCTTTGAGGTTGAGCATGTGCCGTGGCGTCAGCGTGAAGGGCACGCCGCCGTAGTAGGTGCCACCCTGACGCTCGCTCCAGGTATGGGTGTAGTTGAGGCTCAGCTTGATGGATGCGGTGGGTTTGACAGTGGTTGTCGCTTCGGCGCCTCGGATCTCCGCCTCGCTGAAGTTGATGGGCCGGATCCCGGCCACCGTCGTCCCCGGCGCCACGTAGGTCTCGTTGCCGATGGCATTCCGAAAATCCGTCTGGAAGAGCGTCAATCCGCCGCTCCAAGTCCCTTCCTGGAAGAGGGCACCCAGCTCCTTGCTGATAGAGGTTTCGGGTTTCAGGTCTGCATTGCCGTAGACGGGCAGGGTGCCCTGGGCGCCATAGCCCGTGACGCCCTCGAAGAGCTGATCCAGGCGCGGCGTCTTGTAGCCGAAGCTGAGGCCGCCCTTGAGCGTCCAGCGGGCATCCGCGTGCCACACGAGGTAGGCGCGGGGCGTGGTCTTGCCGCCAAAGCTGTCGTGATGGTCATGTCGCAGCCCCAGGGTGAGGGTCAGATCCTTGTGGAGCTGCCACTCGTCTTCGGTGAAGAGGCCCCACTGCGTCTTCTCATAGCGACCCGCTGCCACGCCATCAGTCATGTCCGCATCCCAGTACTGGGCGCCCGTCGTGAGCTGGTGCGGCCCCAGCTGAGTGACCAGCTTGGTGTCCAACAGGCTGTTGATGCTTTCCAGCGTGCGCGGCGACCCTGCCACCTTGCCGGGGGTCTTGTCGGGAATGGTGCGGCCGATGGTCTCGGTGGTGTTGCGGCTGAGGTTCGTCTCCAGCTGGCCCGCTTCGAGGCGCCAGGTGTGGGTGAGGGCCGTCTGGGCGCGGTTGAACTTCAGCTCGGGCAGGTAGCCGCTCTTGGCCTTGTCGGTATCCAGCGTGCCCATCTGGCCTCGGGCGTTGTCATAGACCGTGCGGCTCTGGTCCACATCCAGCACCAGGTCATGGCTGCGGCTCGGGGTGAAGGACAGGCGCGTGCCCAGGTTGCCGATGTCGGACTTCACGGGGTTGGTGCCCATGGTGAGCAGGCGGCCCTCCGTCGTGCCCATGCCGGGCCAGGTGAGGCTGGAGGCATCCCGTCGCAGCACCTTGCCCTTGAGTTGCAGCCCAAAGCGATCCGCCACGAGCGGTCCTGCGGCATAGAGGGTGGCGCTGCGGGTGTCGCCGTAGTCGGGATCCAACTGGTGCGTGGTGTCCAGGCTGACTTGGCCCGTCCAGGCCTTGGCCACCTTGCGGGTGATGATGTTGATGACCCCGCCCATGGCATCCGAGCCGTAGAGGGTGGACATGGGCCCCCGGATGATCTCGATGCGTTCGATGGCGGCGGGCGGGGGCAGGAACGAGGTCGCCGAATCGTTGAACCCGTTGGGGGTGACGTTGCCCGCGGGATTCTGCCGGCGGCCATCGATCAGCACCAGCGTGTAATCGCTGGGCATGCCCCTGAGGGTGATGGACATGCCGCCGGTCTTGGTGGATTCGGCGTTCACATCCAGGCCTTCGACATCACGCAGGAGGTCGGCCAGGTGGTTGGCGCGGATCCGTTCGATCTCCTTGCGGGTGATCACGGTGATGCTGGCGGGGGCCTGTTTTTT
The DNA here is from genome assembly GCA_964415525.1 of uncultured Solibacteraceae bacterium. GTDB lineage: Bacteria > Acidobacteriota > Holophagae > Holophagales > Holophagaceae > CAZPUI01. The sequence continues at coordinate 26,143 of CAYQAS010000038.1, read as the reverse complement.
CTCCTGCTGGAAGCCGGAAGCACTGACGACGACTTCCTTCATCGTCTGATCCTGGGCGGCCAGGGGAAGCGCCAGAAGCGTGGCGAGGCGAGTCGTGATGAGGCGGGTTGACATGGTTTGGGGCTCCGTGGGTTTGGGGCATGCCTCGCCTCACCCGCGGGGCGGGTGGCGACGGGGAGGGATGAAGGGGCGAGCCTGGGGCGGGCGAGCGCCCTTCCGGCTCTGGGAGGGGTTCAGGCGTTCAAATCGAAGGTGATGGGGACGAGCACCCAGGCGCCCAGGGCTTCCTCCCCTTGGCGGGCGGGAATGAAGCGCCAGCGGCGGACCGCCTCGATGGCTGCCCGATCCAGGCGAGCAAAGCCGCTGGTCGACTTGATTTCCAACAGCTCGGCGTGACCGGTTGGGCTCACCATGACCCGAAGGAGGACCCGGCCCGTTTCGCCCAGGCGCCGGGACAGGTTCGGATAGGTGGGGCTGGGGTTGTTGAGATACGCGGCGTCAAAACGCGGGGGCACCACGCCTCCCACCTTGCCGCCCACCACACCCCCTGGAACACCACCGACCACGCCGCCGGGGACCCCACCCGGAACGCCTCCAGGCAGGCCACCTCCGGGGATGGATCCCGAAGGCTGGAGAGATGCCATTTCGGGAACCGGAAGGGGCTGGGTCGGGATCGACGTGGGCGTTTCGGGAATCGATGTCGCGGCTGTCAGAGCCTGCTGGGATGCTTCGGTCCTTCCGCTGGGGCCGGGCTCCCCCGCGGGCGCTGGTGGCGGCGGCGCGAACGCCGCAGGCTCATCCAGGGTGATGGCCAGGGTGAGGGGCACCCGCAGGTTGGTTTGGGTGGTGGGCACCGCGAGCAGGGACATGCCGAGCAGCGCGCAAGCCGACGACGTGAGCAGCATCGGGCGAACCCTTCCAGGCACGTAGAGGCCGTCCAGGTCTGGAGGCGTTGGGCGGGGGGTCGCGGGGTGCACGGGCTGCATGTCCATGGGGTTTAGCATACTGGCGAGAGAATGAGTCTCAATATGGCGAGATTCGCTTGTGATGGACGTCACCCAGTCGGGCTTGCCGCGGGATGGCACAGGCCCGTGTGTTCTGGGCTTGACAGGCGAGCCCACGGGACTCGAACCTGAACCTGTCATGCGGACCCTCTTCCTGGTGCGGCAGCTCAACCGCAATAACAATCCGCTCCCTTGCGCGAATCGCGCGTGGGACGGTGAGGGTCACGCCTAAGAGACAAACCCCCATCTCGAACCACCCCCGATTCGCGAAAGCGGTCGGGGGTTTTTCTTTTTCACCCTCAAGGAGCACTCCATGTGCGGCATCCTCGCCATCCTCAACCTCAATCCCGCCCTGAACGACGTGGAAACCCTGCGTCCCCAGGCTCTCGCCATGGCCCGGAAGCTTCGGCACCGCGGCATGGACTGGAGTGGCATCCATTCGGACGACCGGGCCATCCTCTGTCACGAGCGCCTCTCCATCGTGGACGTCGCTCACGGCGCCCAGCCGTTGAAGGACGTCCAGACCGGCGCCGTCCTCTCGGTGAACGGCGAGATCTACAACCACCGCGACCTGCGCCGCCAGCTGCAGCGCGATCACGCCTTCCAGACGGACTCCGACTGCGAGCCGATCCTCTACCTCTACGACGAGTTCGAACCTGCGGACTTCCTGAACCGCATGAACGGCATCTTCGCCTTCGTGCTCTGGGATCCGCGCCGCGACACGTTTCTCATCGCCCGCGATCCCATGGGCGTGAACCCGCTTTACGTGGGCTGGGACCGGCAGGAGCGGCTCTACGTCGCCTCCGAGATGAAGGCCCTTGCGGGCATCTGCGAGCGCATCCGGGAATTCCCGCCGGGTCACTACCTGCTGGGCTCTGAGATGGAGAAGGGCTTCCAGCGCTACTACGCGCCGACTTGGGCGGAGGACGGCTTCGTGCCTTCGGAGCCCTTCGATCCCGCGAAGCTCCGTGCCGCGCTGGAGGGCGCCGTCCACCGCCAGCTCATGTGCGACGTGCCCTACGGCCTCCTTATCAGCGGCGGCGTGGACAGCTCCCTGATCGCGGCGGTGGCGGCCCATTACCGGGAGCAGCGCATCGAGGCGGACGATCAGGGGCCCAGCTGGTGGCCGCGCATCCACAGCTTCAGTGTGGGAATGAAGGATGCGCCGGATTTCGCTCCAGCCCGGAAGGTCGCCACCCACATCGGCAGCATCCACCACGAATTCACCTACACGCTGCAGGAAGGGCTCGACGCGCTCTCCGACGTGATCTACCACCTGGAGACGTTCGACCTCACCACGATCCGCGCCAGCACCCCGATGTACCTGATGATGCGGAAGATCCACGCCATGGGCATCAAGATGGTGATGTCGGGCGAGGGGGCTGACGAGATCTTCGGCGGCTACCTCTACTTTCACAAGGCGCCGAGTGGCCCGGAGCTGCACTTCGAGACGGTGCGCAAGCTGAAGAAGCTCCATCTCTATGACTGTCTGCGGGCCAACAAGAGCGCCATGGCTTGGGGGGTGGAGGCGCGGGTGCCCTTCCTGGATCGGGAGTTCCTGGATGTGGCCATGGCCATGGATCCGAGCGTCAAGCTGCCCAGGAACGCGACGTGGACGCGCCCCATCGAGAAATTCCCCCTGCGTCACGCGTTCGACGGCGTCATCCCGTCAGAGGTGCTCTGGCGTCAGAAGGAGCAGTTCAGTGACGGGGTGGGCTACGGCTGGATCGACGGGCTCAAGGCTTTTGCCGAAACCCAGATCACGGATGGCATGCTGCGGGGCGCCGCCGAACGTTTCCCGGAAAAGACCCCCACCACCAAGGAGGGCTACCTCTACCGGCAGCTGTTTGAAGCCCACTTCCCTCAGGCCAGTGCCGTGGCTTGCGTGCCCTTCGAGAAGAGCGTCGCCTGTTCCACGGAAACGGCCCTGGCCTGGGACGCCGCCTTCCAGGCACAACAGGATCCCTCGGGCCGAGCCGTGGCAGGGGTGCACGACTTCGCTATCGAAGCGCCTGCAACGTGAGTCCCGCCAGGATGGCGAGCAGCAGGAGCTCCTCATCCAGCCAGGGTTCTTCCAATACGATCCAGCGGTGTTCGGCCATCGTGGTCTTGATCGACATGGCCCACCTCCTCGGCTGACCCAAGCATGCGTCCCCCTGGCTTCGTGGCCAGGGGGATTTCACCTTCCCCGAATCTTGTGTCGATGAAACGGATGCCATGTATATTCAGCCCCCCGAACCGATCACCCCCCGCGAAGCCCTCCTTCAGCGCCTCCTGCTGGCGGTGACGATCCTCACCCGGACGCGGTCCTTGGCTGCCGGCCAGCTCAAGGAGGCCTTCCGCGACATCCTGCGCATGGCGTCGCGAACCTTGATGGTTCGCCGCACGAGCCTCTGGTTCCTGGATTCAGGACGCACCCTCATCCAGTGTTCGGACCTCTATGACGAGGCCCAGGGTGGGTTCACATCCGGGCTGGAACTGCGAGCGGATCTCTATCCTGCGTATTTCGAGGAAATCCTGCGGAGTCGGGTGGTGGCCGCGGGTGCCGCCCAGACCGATCCCCGCACCCGGGAGTTCACCGAAAGCTATCTGGTGCCCCTGGGCATCACCTCCATGCTGGATGTCCCCATCAAGCGCTCCGACCATCTGGTGGGCGTGGTCTGTCATGAGCACGTGGGGGAGCCTCGGGAGTGGCTGGAGGAGGAGATCCAATTCGCCTCGTTCGTGAGCAGCCTCGTGACCCTCGCCATGGACTTCCACAGCCGCCTGACGACTGCTCAAGCAGGTGAACGTCGGGAATAGACTGGGCCCCCCAGCTCCACAAGCCGCAGGCGAGTGGGAGGGCACTCCGATGGAGTGCTCGATAGACTGGGGGCATGGCTGACCTCATCCGCACCCTGGACACCGACTGGTACGGCGCGACCGTGGCTGGAGACCCGCGCTGGGCCTTGGCCATCGAGGGCGTCGATCTCGTGCTGCGGGGCGCGGCGATGGTGAAGCCGACCCGTGTGCCCATGGATGCCCCTGGCCGTTTCGTGGAGGGACTCTGGGACGGCGATCTGGTGGAGGTCTTCCTGCTCAACCCCGCCACGGGCTACTACTTGGAACTGAACCTCGCCCCGCGTGGCGGCTGGTGGGCCTGCGGGCACACGGCGCCCCGGGTGCGGGTGCCTCAGGGTGCACAGCTGCTGGATGGCGGCCGTACGCGCATGGTGGCCTCGGACGACCGCTGGGATAGCATCCTGCGGGTGCCCCTTGCCAGCTTACCCGCGGAGCTTGCCTTCGATCCCGCCGTCACCCGGGGCAACGTCACCATGTGCCTGGGCAACCCCCAGCAGTACCTGACGGTGGCGGATCTGGGCGGCGGGAATCCCGACTTCCATCGGCCGGAGCACTGGTTGCCAATGGCGGAGCTCCTGGGCTGAGGCCTGCTCTCGAGTTACATGTCGAATTCACCCCGCCCAGAAGTGAGCTTCCCCGGTGCCGACATGGATGCATGGCTGACTGAGCTTGCGGAGTGCATCTGGGAACGTCGGTTAACCCTGGGGCCGGACTTGGGGCACGGAGCCGCTGGAGCGGCCCTCTACCTTGGTCACCTTGCCCGTCGTTCCGGTTTCAGCCGTTATCGGGTGAGGGCCGCGGCCCTATTGGAACAGGCCTTCGAGGGCTGCCGGGCAGATCCGGGCTTCGGCCTCTTTTCGGGCTCCCTGGGGCCGGCTTGGACGTTCCTGCACCTTGCCCCCCTTCTGGGGTGGGAGGGTGATTCGACGGCATTCAGGGAGCTGGACGAGCGATTGGAGCAACACCTTGGAACTGGAGCCGGTCCCTTCGACCTTGCGGATGGATGGGTGGGCATTGGGGTGTACCTGAGGGAGCGTGGGGGAACACCCCGTCAAGCTGAGCGGCTCGCCCAATTGCGGGAAAAGCTTCGGGCCGCAGCCCGCGAGGAAGGAAAGGGATCGGTCTGGCCGACGCTTCCGGAGCACCTTCCGCCTCCCTACCGAAGTCGTGCCCCAAAGGGTCTGTTCAACCTCAGCCTCCTTGAAGGTGGCCAAGGTCCTTTGGCCCTGGCTCTCGCTTGGGGGGATGCTCGAGGAATCAAGGCCTCTGCCACAGGGCTGGAGGGGTTGCGAAAGGAGGGGCCCCTTCCAAATGCCAGGGAGGCTCATGGGAATCGCGCTCCGCTTGGCCGCATGGCGCTGGGATGGAACCAGGGAGATCTCGGCGCCTCCCTGCTGTTCTGGCATGCCGGTCGCCGTCTGGGGCAATCGGCTTGGATGAATCTGGCACGTCGCATGTCGAAGGGGGCAGCGCTGCAGGCGCTCTCAATGGGAGCTTTTCAGGATGTTTCACTGATCCGGGGCAGTGCCGGATGTCTTCATCTATTTCGCCACATGCAGCGCATATGGGGTTCGGCTGACTACATTTCCGCGGTTGAGGCTGCCTATTCTCACGTGAAAGCTGGCTGGTCCTCGCTCGTTTCAGAGGAATTTGGGGTCGGATTATTGGAGGGCGCATCGGGCGTGGGCTTGGCCCTGCTTGACCTGGATGAATCATCGCCCCGAGGCTGGGACCGACTGTTCCTGCTGCCGGAGAGGATCCAGGAAGAAGCCATCCCACCAGGTGTCTGAATCTGAAACGGCCGACATGAGGGCCAGGGCGACTCCAGCGGCTCCAACCAGGAGGCCAGGGACCGGAGCCCATCCTGGGCTTCCATCCCCAGCGGGAGCGATGCGCTTGGGGAACCCACCTACGCCGCAAACGGGCTGCTGGAAGTCGAGGGTCCAGCGGAAGTAGGCCAAGGATGCCTCGGCAAACAGGGGTTCTTCCGTGGCACGCCAGAGTCGATGAAACAGGTGTGCATTTCCCGCGGAGCCGTGGCATAGGCAGGCGTCATGCATTCCAGCCCCTTCCAAGGGGCGTCGTGCCGCAAGACGCAGCACCTCAAGGGCTGTCTCACGCCAGTCCATCCGGCCCCAGTCATCCGCCAGGCTCAGCAAGCTGTAGCCGAGACCGAGATCCCCATAGCACCAGCCGATTCGACAAGGATGGGAGTCTCGAGCCGTGATGACAGGCGGCGGAGGCAGCATGGGCGGGTATGCAAAGGGTTCCACCGGCGCATTGCGTTGGTGGAGCAGCCAGTGCATGGCCGCTTCTACTTTTTCGGTCACCCCCTCCGCCTGATCTCCCAGGTGGGATCGGGCCCTGCCGAGGAATCCCAGCGGGCCAGGCATGCCATGAGCAGGGCCAAGATCGATGCAGCCCGATGGGAAGCAATCCCTCTGACTCGAATTCAATCGCTCCGGCGGCGTGAGCCAAAGGTCCTCTGCCTGCTCCAGGAGGCGGGCCACCACCTTCTCCAGCAGGGCCTGGAGAGATGGTGTGGCGGGACCGGAGAGGGCATAGACGCCCAATCCCACCAGCCCTTCGACCCGGTCGTTGGGCAGGGCTGGATGGGCGGCCCACCCAAGCAGGGCGGCATCGATGCCTTCCAGCAGTTCTTCCAGGCCCTCCACCCCCAATTTCCGAAGGGTCCATGCCACCCCGGCCAGTCCCTGGAAGAGGCCCGGGGGAATGGGTCGGGAGGAGAGCTGGTTCAAGGCGGCTTCCACATGGCGTTCCGCGCGGTCAAGGTAGCCACGACCGGGATCCCAGCGGTCCAGGGCCGCAAAGCAGACCGCCAGGCCTGCCTCCCCGTCTGCCAGATCCGGAGTGTCCATCGATTCAGGCAGTTCTCGTGCGATCCGACGAATGGCTTCCCTGGCTCGATCGGCCAGGATGCCTAGCAAAAGAGGTGATGGTGAGCGGGGAAAGGTCATGGTTCAAGAGGTAAGAAGGATGCGATCCCAGGTGGGTTCCAAAGGAGAGAGCGCTGCCAGAAGGCCCAGTCCCGTGCCGACAAGACCCTGGAGCAGGCTCCAGGAGGGCTCCGGAGTCGGGAGACCTTCCGTGAGCCCAGGGCGGTAGTACAAGAACTGGCCTGGATGCGGGCCCTGGGGGACTTGGCTCCAGGTGGATTCAAGCCATGCCTGTGCACGGTGGAGGAAGGCAGGGTCACCCGTTGCACGGTACCAGCGGTGGAAGAGGTGGGCATTCCCGATGGAACCATGGCAAAGGCAGGCATCCCGCGAGCCGTCGTCCTCGACTGTGGCGGCATGGTGGGCCAGAGCCACAGCCCGGTCCCAGGTTTCCTGGCTCCGCAGCCCGCGGGCAGCCTGGAGCAGTCCGAAGGAGACACCCAGGTCCCCATAGCACCATGCGACCCGGGTAGATTCGCGGGTTCCGACGCCCTTCCAGGGGCCATACCGGGGGTATCGAGAGGGAAATCCATCTGGCTCCTCCGCAGCAAGGAGGGCCGAGACCCCGTCTTCAAGCAAGGCCCGGTGACGAGGGGCGAGGGCATCCGCCTGGGCCGCCAGGCCGAGGAAGCCCAGGATGCCCGGCGCACCATGGGCCAATCCAAGATTGATGAGTCCGTAAGGAAACTCCCGTCGAAGGGGTTCAGGCAATGCCTCGGGCGGGTGGGGCCAGGTTCGCCCCTCGTGGACGGGCTCGCTGGCTGCCAAGAGGCCATCCAGCAAGTGGGTCAATGCACTTTCACATCGTCCTATCTTGACCCTTCCCAGGACGTAGGCACCCATGCCCGCGAGGCCATGGGTCCATTCCAGGGGAAGGGCGCGGCGTCCTGACTCCAGGGTCGCGGTTAGCGCTTCATCAAGAGCGTCGTTGAGGTGATGATCCGGCGGGATGGTCCCCTGTTGGAGATGTTCCAGGAACCAACCTGCTCCAAAGATGCCTTCAAAGAGACCGAGAGGCTGAGCTTGCCCTTCCATCCCTTCGAATACCCCGTCCAGTGCCCGTTGAAGACACGGTGTCCACTCATCATTCCCTTGGAAGGCGGATAGGTGTGTAAAGAAGAGCCCCACACCCGCCGCCCCATGGTTGAGTCCTGGGTCGGCAGGGGAGGCGAGGTGTTTCAGTCGTCTGGCAAGTTGTTCGGTGATGGACTTGAGGGCCTCGAGGGCGGGTTGGGCAGATTCGTGCTGCACCAGGGGGCCCCATGGGAGGAGTGGGCGCATGACACTTCCCAAGACAAGGCGAGGGTGGCCCAGGCCACCCTCGCAAGGTGTGGGGCGTTGGACTAGCAGATGCAGTAGTAGCGGCCGCAGCGCGTGACGCAGCCGGATTCATCATTCAAAGTCAGAACGGACTGCGTGTACTGCTGCGGGAGGCCGCCGCCCTGGACGTTTTCCGCCTCGTTGTGGCTCAGCGGAGCCAGGGTCTCTTTGTGGAGCTCGAACTTCTTGGTCTTGATGTTCATCTGATTCTCCTTGGGCAAAACGGTTCATCGCCCCAGGGGGGCGGGGTGGGAGATGACTTGACTCAACCGGTTGGGATAGAAGGATTGTATAAGAAGTGAATCCATCCACAAGGCCAAGAAAGGGTTGAGCGACCGTTGCCGTTTTTTTTCGGGGTGAATGCGGGGTGGAGTACCGTCAGGGGCGATGTGAACGTCAGGTGCTCTTTGCCATGGCCCTGAGCACTCCTTCTGCCAGCCCCAATCCCACGCTGTCTCCTTGTGCCGGATCTGCCCCAAGGGCGGCAGTCGCCAGCAGCTCCGCATCTGGGGCGATGACGGCGGTGATCTGGGCGGCGAGATCCGTGGTGGCGCAGAAGGCGGGATCGCTGGCCACGAGCACCAGCCGGCAGGCGCTGGGGCGGTCCTCGTGGATGCGGCACGCACCGTCCTCTCCAAGGAACACGCAGCAGGCCTCCGTCAGGGGCAGCTGGAAGTGTGCGGCGGCATCGGGACAGGCGGCCTGGAGCACCAGCCGCTCCCGGTCGATGGTGAGGCCGTTCCGAACAAGGTCAGCCAGCAGCGCGGCCTCGTCTGCGGTGATGCCCACCCGTACCCTGCAGCAGGCGCTGCATCCCTTCCCGCAGCGGACCTGAGCGGCGAGGTCGGGTCGACGTTGGAGGAAGGCCTCCTGGAGCTGGCTTACGCGGCGGTGGACCGCCTTCGCCCGATCGATCCCCGGGGGCAATTCCGCGATCTCCTCCGCCGCCTCTTCGGCCATGCGCTCGGCGTGCGCCCGAACGGGGCCGTCCAGCTGGGCAAGGAACCACGAGAAGCCTTTGGTGTGGCGAAGGGACATGGGACACCTGGGTGCATGACGCCTCACTGTGTCACCGGCGCTACGTACTGTCACCGCTTCGCGATGCGGCTGCTTCCCGGGGCGCAACCCGCCGCCTTCGATATTCATTCGGAGGGTAGACCCGGCCGATGGAACCGAGTTGATCATTTCGATAGGAGGATTCCATGGATTCGCTGGCCTCCTCACGGACCATCCTGGCGGGGCTTGGCCTGGCGGCCTCCCTGGCGGCCCAGAGCACTCCGGATGATCTTGAGAGTCTGCTCGACATCAAGGTGGAGATCGCGAGCCGCCGCAGTCAGCAGGCCAAGCGGGCGCCCTCCATCGTCTCCGTGGTAACCCGTGCCGAGATCGAGCGTTACGGCTGGCGGGACCTTTCGGACATCCTCCGATCCCTTCCTGGCTTCGAATTCGGGCATGACGGCACCAAGCTCGTGGGCCTGATCGAGCGGGGCATCTGGGCCCACGAGGGCAAGGCGCTGATCATGGTGGATGGCATCACCATCAGCCCTCTGCACAACGGCAACGTGAACTACCTGGGCAGCGGCCTGATTCCTGGAGAGCTCATTGAACGGGTGGAGGTGATCCGCGGGCCAGGAAGCTCGGTTTACGGGCAATTTGCCGGCGTGGCGGTCATCAACGTCATCACCCGCAGGCCTCAGGGGCTCAACGGCGGGCGCGCCGTGGTCCGGGCCACCACCCTGGGTGCCGGGGATTCGGGCCAGGGCATCTACTTCACCAGCTGCGCCGAGACCCGCGAAGGTGTGGCCATGAGCCTCAGCGGAGGCTTCCAGACCACGCCCTTCAGCCGGAAGCCTTACACGGACACGTTCTTCACGGGCAAGACCTTCCCCCAGGACAAGGGCAACACGCGCGGAGAATCGAGCTATCTCACGGGTCAGGTCTCGGCCCTGGGCACGACTCTGAGCTTTGTGCGCATCGCCCGGCAGGATGCTCAGGTGGACGAAAATGGCACGGGCCCACGGGATCCGGAGGTGGCTGGGCTCGAACTGGGCACCCTGGGCACGCTGGGGCGCACCGTCCAGGCGCTGAAGATCCGGCGGAGCGATGCCATCCTCCCTGCCTGGACCGTAGAGAGTTGGATCGAGGGCATCCAGAACACCGGAGGCGCGCTGTTCCCCCAGAGCAAGACCTCGAGTGGTGTGAACCACACCGGCACGGAGCGGTCTCGCTTTACGGCGGACGTGGCGTTGCGTTGGACCCCTTCCTTCCCTGGTGTGCTCCTCCTGGGTGGTGGCTACCAGCACGACTGGGAACGCAGCGTGAGTTTGGAAAACAAAGGCGCGATGTGGGATCTCGCGGATCCTGCCAAGCGGCTGGCGCAGGTGACGCTCCAGACGACATACGGCTATATGGAGTATTCCCATCAGTTGGGAGACTTCGGTGTCACCGCTGGTGCGCGTTACCAGGATGACCGCCTCAACCACGCCTTTGCCCCGCGGTTTGGTGTCACCTACTTCCTGGGGGACTTCAACGCCAAGCTGCTCTACCAGGAGGCCTTCCGGGAGCCCACCCTCTTCCAGACCTACAGCACCTTCTTCTCCTTCAGGGGTGTCCTCAAACCGGAGCTGATCCGGACCACGGAACTGGAATTGGGCTGGCGCATCACGCCGACGCTGTCAGGGCAGATCAACCTCTACCGCCTGGCGGTGACTCGTGCCATCTCCTTTGCCCTGGATGACTACGACTTTTTCATCGTCAACGCCGGCGCCATGCGTGCCAAGGGGGTGGAGGCGAGCCTGGAGCTGAAGGAATCGGACTGGGGCGGCTTCGCCAATATCGCCTACACGCTGCCGGAAGCGGGATCGGATCCCTTCTACCTGAGTGGGGACCAGCAGCACTTCCTGTCTGCCGCCAGCTTCAAGCTCAATGCCGGGGCCCATGTGAAGCTCGGGGCCATCCAGCTGGCTCCAAGCCTGCACTACATTTCAAGGCGGGAGGCCCAGACGCCGCGTTCGGCCCAGTCCGGCATCCCACCCTGGAGTCTGTTGCCCAACGTGACTGAAAGCGCGCCGATCCCGGCCCGGGTGCTGATCGATCTGAACGTCACCTGGAAGGACTGCCTGGGGCCGAATACCGAGGCGCGACTGGGGGTCCAGAACATCACCAATGTGGATCATCCCGTTCTGCAGCCCTATTACGGAGGCCACGCTCCCCTGCCCACCTACGACCGTCGGGTGACGGCGGACCTCGTCTGGCGTTTCTGAGACGCTCGGGACCATCTATGGGGGCCCCGGCTTCTCGCATGCCGAAGGCGCCCGATAGACTGGGGGCATGCGCCGCCTTCTGTTCCTCTCCGCTCTGCCGCTTCTGGCCGTGGGTCCGGGCACCCTCCAGATCCGTTCTGCCAGTGTCGCCTGGGGGGCCGGAGTGGAACCCAGGGGCCCAGTGCCACCTCCCCGCTTCGAGGCCGATGTCGTCTTCGAGGGGGCCAAGGTGCCGCCCGCCGCGGAGTTGCGGGCCTGGCAGGCCAGCGCTTCCCAGGTGCCGGGCCTCAAGAAGGCCGCCCATGCCCAGAAGCAGCTGGGCCCACAGGCGCGGGTGGTCCTCACCGTCACTTCCGACACCGCAGGCACCTGGCATGTGGGCGGGACCTGGCCCCATGTGCCCCGCACCGAAGACCGGGTGGTGGTGGAACTCTGGCGGCGCGGGCGGCGCTTGGCGTGGGCGGTGTCCGAGGTGGATTCCCACCCCCTGCCGGTGGGACGTCCCCGGGGAGACCACGAGCGATAGAAAGGGGCCCACGTCTGTGGGCCCCCTTCTTCGTCTGAAGGTATTGGCTACTGGGCGCTGAGGCTGCCCACGGTCAGGGCCAGGGGTGCCAGGGTGCCGTCCCCCTGGAGCACTTGGCACTTGGTGGGGTCCGCGGAGAGCGTCACGGCGCCGGGCGTGATGCCGGGCTTGAGGTCCAGCGCCACCCGGAGCAGGGGGCCGTTCAGGGCCTTGGCGGTGCCGAAACCCTTCTCAGATACCGTGGCGAGCAGGGTGTTGCCGCTGACCTTGGCCTTGAGGATCTGGGGTGGGCCGCCAAGGCTGAACACCGCGCCGTTGCTGACATAGGTGGTAGAAGCATCTGCCGGACTCACGTTGCCCCAGGCGGCGCGGTTACCGTCCGCGGTCAGGGTGATGCTGACGCCGCTGCCGGTGGGAGCGGCGGGACCGTAGACCTCCAGGACCAGGTGGGTCGGCGTGCTCAGGCTGGCGCTCTTCCGGAGCTGAAAGGTGCCCGAGGCGGGATCCGTGTAGGCGAGTGCCGTCGCCGTCGACGGGGGTGTGGGCGTCGGAGTGCCGCCTCCGTTGCTGCAGGAGACGAGGAGGCCGAGGATCAGGGCACTTGCGATGAGGCTGAGGCGTGACATGGATGATCCCTTTCTCACAGAAGGCCGAGCAGCGCGTTGAGGTCGGTGGCATCGACGGTGCCGGAACCCTTGAGGTTCGCCGTGGCTTCCGTGCCGGAGGCGGCGCCCGCCGTCCCCCACTGCTTCGCGAGCACCAGGAGATCCCGGCTGTTCACCACGCCATCCTTGTTCAGATCCATGGATCGGACCGTGACGGTGGCGGTGGCTGTCTTGGTGGGATCCAGCTTGCTGGTGGCGGTGACGGTGAAGGTGAGGTCCGTCAGGGGCGCCGTTGACGGCGCGGTGAATTGGCCAGCGGCAGAGATGGTCGTCGGAGCGGTGGCCATCCAGGTCACGCCGCCCCCCTGATCGCCGGTGACGGTGAATCCGAAACTGCCGCCAGGCAGAACCGTGATGGCATTGGCATTGAGCTGTAGGCTGACGGGAACGACTTCGGTCACCGTGAGGTTCGTGACCTTCGTGCGACTGGTTGCGGCGGCACTTGTGGCGGTGACGGTGTAGGCCCCGACGGTGGCAGGGGCGGTCCAGGTGACCGTGGCGCCACTGGTGGCGCTCAGATTGCCGCCGGATGCGCTCCAGGTGAGCCGAGTATCGGTGATCCCCGTGACGGCGCCGGTAAGAGTCACCGTACGTCCCGTGCTGACGGAGGTTGCCGTGGGGGTGACGTTCACCGTGACGGTAGAGGGATCCACCACGGTGATGTTGGCCGTGGCGGGGGTGCCGCCATCGACGCTGGTGGCCGCGAGGGCAAAGGGGCCGCCGACGGTGGCGGGGGCGGTGTAGCGGTTGGTGGTCGTGCCATCGCCGAGGGTCTGGGTGGAGGCGAAACTGCCGGCGGCTGCGGTCCAGGTCACCTTGTTGCTGGTGGTCCAACCCGTGGCGGTGGCGGTGAAGTCATGGGTGCCACCCGTGATGAGGGTGGCCGCCGTCGGATTGATCACGGTGGTGGGGACGGGTGCCGTCAGTTGGAGTTCCCACACGCCCCGGCCGAATGTCGCCGCACGGATGAATGAACCGTCTGGCGCCAGATAGAGATCGCGGGTGGCCACCAGGGGCAGTCCCTCGCCGAAACGGGCCCAGGTCGCCCCGCCGTCCAGGCTCCGGTAGACCCCGAAATCCGTGCCGGCATAGAGCTGGGACGCCTGACCGGGCATGTTCTGGATGACGTGGACGGGAATGCCGAAGGGAAAACCGTTGGAAGCACTGGCCTCGCCATCCAGGGGGCTCCAGGAAGCACCACTGTTTGTGGATTTCCAGAGGTGATGCTTGGTGGCACTCCCAGAGACACTGGTCAAGTAGAGGGTCTGGTCGTTCTCGGTGTTGAACGCGATGTAGCTCGTGTTCAGCGCTCCGCCGGTGATGTCCGAGCTGGAGGTCCAGGTTGCGCCCGCGCTGTAGGTCACTGCAACGCGGCCACCGTTCAGGGCCAGGGCAATCGCATTGGGATTGTGAAGGGCAGCACCTACGTTGCGGATGCTCCGGTCCGTGGGCAGGCCGGAAGTGCCCAAGGCCGTCCAGGAGCCTGCGAAATCGGTACTCTTGTAGATATTGACTTTGCTAAAGGTGTAGACGGTGTCGTCCGTGTCGCCATAGGCGAGTTTGGTTGAGAACACCCCTGTTTTATCATTGTCGGCTTCGGCGATGCCGTCGAACGCGTCACTGAACGAGCCACCTCCGTTGGAGCTGCGGAGCACCCGCGAATAGTAGAGGGTGCCAAGCATCTTGTTGCCGTCGGTGCGGTGGATCAGGGTGCCGAAACCGTCACCGCCGATGCCGTCCTCGAAGACGCTGCTGGTCTGCATGGGAGCACCGCCACCGGCGGAGGCATCCCGGCGCACCCGGGTGCCGTTGTCCTGAAGCCCCAGTGTGATGCGGTAGCGGCTGTCGGCAGGAGTCTTGGCGATGGTCGAACCCAGGTTGTAGCAGAGATGGGTCGCGAGGCCGAGGTTGCGGCGGTTGTCGATGAAGGTCGGGTCGGACGCCACCGAACCGGAGGAGGAGGTGGGGATCTTGGTGGAGTCCAGGCGGGGCGCACGGATGATGGCCAGGCCACCGTCATTGCCAATGAAGAGGGTGCTGCCGTCGCCGGACCAGCCGGTAGTGTGGAAATCCGCGTGGGTATACACGTGACGGCTTGCATACCAGTGGGAAAACTGGGTCCAGGACTGGCCGCCATCCTCGGTTCGATAGAGGGCCAGGTTGGCCGCCACGAAGATGCGGTTGGCATCCAGAGGATCCACTGCGAGCCCCTGGTTGTAGCTGCTCTGCCCACCATCCGTGTCCATCTGGTTGCCGATGCCCTGGAAGAGCCCCCCCGCGACCAGCGGAGCCGAGACGAAGCTCCAGGTTCCGCCGCCATCCGTCGTCTTCAGCAGGCCCTTGGCAACCTCATCCGTCTCGGGGTCCGAGTAGATGCCCCAGGCCGTCGTGCCGCTGGCAGGGGATCCGGCGAGTGTGATGCGGTCGGGGTTCACCGTGGTCGGCAGGGCCGCCTGGCTCCAGGTCGCACCATTGTCCATGGAGCGATAGACCTGACCGGGGGTCACGAGGTTTCCATTGCCATCGCTGATGCCTCCGAGGGAAGCCAGCAGGGTGGTCCCAACGCGGGTCAGGCTCCAGATGTGGCGGGATGCCACTGCCCCTGAGACGGGAGCGAAGGAGGCGCCGCCGTTGGTGCTGATCTTCAGGCCGTCATTGGTGCCCGCCAGGATGGTGGTGCTGTTGACCACCAGGATGGAGCCGATGCGAGTGGCATTGCCGAGGCCGGTGGCAGCGACCCAGGACAGGCCACCGTCCGTGGACTTGTAGAGGCCGCGGCCCTCCGCGTCCACATGGTCCCCAAGACCCAGGAACAGGGTGTCGGGGTTCGCCGGATCCAGGGCCAGGGAGCCCGTGGCCACATTGCCCGAGGCACTGCTGGCGGGCAGCTTGTCCGTGAGGCAGGTCCATACCCAGGCATCCGCGGGAAGGCTGTGGTCTGCGTTGCTGCACTTGAAAACGCCGCCCCCGCTGGTGGCCACGTAGAGGATCTTGCGGTCGCTCCGGGGATCCGCCACCACGGCACTGGGGCGGCCACTGTCAATGTCCGGAAAGGAGGCCGAAATCAGGTTGCTCGTGGGGCCGAGGGATGCCCAGGTATTGGCCGGGACGGCTTCCATGCCCGGGCGGGATTGGGCGGTGCGCCCCATGCCGAAGCTCGCGGGCCATCGATTGAGTTCCGCCGTGGCCAAGCGCGCTTTGAAGTCGAGGTAGGCGGGGGTGGCAGGGGTGCCGAACCACTCACGGTTCGCCGCGATGCGAGCCGTAGCCAGATCGTGTCCCTTGAGCACGCGAGGGCCCGTGCGTGCGGGCAGGATTCTCCGCCGTGCGCCGAGGCTCAGGGGTTCGTCGGCGGACACCAGGCTGAGTTGGCCAAGTACGAGCAGTGCAATGAGAGATGATTGCCATCGGGCGGGCATGGAGCCTCCGGAAGCCTAGGTTGAGTGCGGCCCAGGCATCTCGAATGACGCGTCCGGCCCCCCTCTAACATGCCACAAGCACAACTTCTCGCGGGTGGTGGGTAGAGGATGCCCGGCAATGAAAACCGCATTATGGGAGAATCGATCCTCGTGGCGACAAAAGGTGCAGCGCGAGCCTTTCTTCAGTGGTCGCGATGCTCGCGGTGCTCCTTTTTATGCTTCCGGTGTTCGCGACGGTCTTCGCGGCGATCTTCGTGTCGCTCCATCTTCCGATCCTGCTTCTCCTCGCGTCGTTCCTCGGCGCGCTCGCGATGCCAATTCTTGTAATGGCCGGGGGGCATCCGATTCAGTGTGGTCGGAACCCTTCGCGGCTCGACCCATTCGAAGTGGGTCTTGTGGGATCGGGAACGGTACCAGCCGTTGGGACGACGGCACCAGTACCAGCCGCTGTGGAAGAAGACTTCCTCCCCGAAGCCTTCGACCACCTGGATGCCCGGCTGCACCAGCACGAGTCGTGGCAAGGGCGGCAGGCCGATGTCGATGCGGATGTTGACCTGGGCTCGGGCGGGCGTGAGCGCGAGGGCAAAGACGAAAGGAAGGGTGAGGCGCTTCATGCGAGGTCCTCCTGGGTGACTTCCGGCTATCACCCTACGCTCTCTGAACCCTCATGCACCCATTCTTCCCGACATTCAAAAACCGCGCCGATGATGACGCGGTCTTTGAATTGAAAAGAAAGGCTTTGTCTACTTGAAATACCCCACGCCCGCCTCGAAGATGCGCATGTCTTTCTCGCCGGGGATGTTCTTCCAGCAGTTCGGGGTGTAGCGCTCGGGGTGAGCCATCTTGCCGAAGCAGCGGCCGTCGGGGCTGGTGAGGCCTTCGATGGCGAGGGCGCTGCCGTTGGGGTTGAACTCGATGTCGAGGGTCGGCTGACCCTGCTCGTTCACGTACTGCGTAGCCACCTGGCCGCTGGACAGCAGCTGTCGCAGCAGCGCGTCGGGGCCCACGATGCGGCCCTCGCCGTGGGCGATGGCCACGGTGTGGCGGTCGCCGGGCTGCACCAGGCTCAGCCACGGGCTCTGGTTGCTCGTGATGACCGTGGTGGCCATGCGGCTCATGTAGCGCAGGTTGTTGAACGTCAGCGTCGGATCATCCGGGTGCTGCTCGCGAATCTCGCCGTAGGGCACGAGACCCAGCTTGATGAGCGCCTGGAAGCCGTTGCAGATGCCACAGACGAGGCCGTCGCGCTGCTTCAGGAGCTCATGCACGGCGTCCTTCACCCGCGGCGCGCGGTAGGCGGCGGCGATGAACTTGCCGGAGCCCTCGGGCTCGTCGCCCGCGCTGAAGCCGCCGGGGATCATGACGATCTGGCTGCGGGAGATGGCGCTGGCCATGGCGTCCAGGCTCTCTTCCACGGCGCTGGCGTCCAGGTTGCGGAAGACGAGCGTCTCGACCTCGGCACCCGCCTCGCGGAAGCGGCCTTCGAGGTCGTATTCGCAGTTGGAGCCGGGGAAGGCGGTGATGACGACCCGGGGCTTGGCGATCTTGAGGGCGGGGCTGCGGCGTTCCGTGGCGTGGATCGGCACGAAGGGCGGCACCGGGGCCGTCGTCTCGTCCTCCTCCAGCTTTGTGGGGAAGACGTGCTCCAGCTTGCCTTCCCAGATCGCCATGGCCTCCTGGAGGTCGATGCGGTGGCCGCCGACGTGGATGGCCATCTCCTCGAGCGTCGTGCCGAGGTGGGTCCAGCTGAGGCCTTCCAGGCAGTGCGAGGGCTCGCTGTCGAGCTCGAGGACAAATGCGCCGGGGCGTGGGGCGAACCAGAAGGGCGCCTCCTTGCGGGCCAGGGCCAGCCCGACCTCGTTGCCGAAGGCCATGAGGGACAGCGCGGCGCAGAGGCCGTCCATGCCCACCACCTTGGCGGCCTTCACGCGGCCGGCGCGCACCAGCTGGCCGATGCGGCTGTAGGTGGCTTCCAGGGCGGTCCAGTCCGGCAGCTCCTCCGCGGTGCGGGGCAGTTCCACGAGGACGACGGGATGCTTGAAGGCCTTGAACTCCGGGCTCGTGACTTGATCCGCCTGGACGACATTCACCGCGAAGGCGACGAGGGTGGGCGGCACGTCCAGATCCTTGAAGGTGCCGGACATGCTGTCCTTGCCGCCGATGGCGGGGGTCTCCATGGCCAGCTCCGCATGGAGCGCGCCGAGGAGGGCGGCCAGGGGCTGGCCCCAGCGGGCGGCATCGCCCATGGGCTTGCCGAAGTATTCCTGCAGGGTGAAGCGCAGCTTGTGGTGGTCGCCGCCGACGGCGACGAGCTTGGCCGCGGCCTGGACGTGGGCCCACACGGCGCCGTGGAAGGGCGACCAGCGGCTGATCTGGGGGAAGAAGCCGTGGCTCATGGCGCTGGCGGACTTGGTATCGCCGCCCTGCACCGGGAACTTGGCCACCATGGCCTCCGACGGCGTGCGGCGGGTGCGGCCGCCGTAGGGCAGCAGGATGGTGCCCGCACCGATGGTGCAGTCGAACTTCTCGGTGAGACCGCGCTGGGAGCAGGTGTTGAGGTCCGCCAGCTGGCTCATCCAGCGGGTGGCGATCTCGCTTTCCGTCACCGCCGGGGCCACCAGGGGATTGCCGTCGGGTTCGGGGGCCGTCACGCAGGCCTGGGCGAACTGGGCGGCGCCGTTCGTATCGATGAAGGCGCGGCTCAGGTCGACGATGGTCTTGCCGCGCCATGTCATGCGCAGGCGGGGTTCCGCCGTGACCTTGGCGACCAGCACGGCCTCGAGGTTCTCGGCGTTGGCCTGCCGGATCACTTCCGCGGCGTCCTTGGGCTCCACGACCACAGCCATGCGCTCCTGGCTCTCGGCGATGGCGAGCTCGGTGCCGTTCAGGCCTTCGTATTTCTTGGGCACGACATCCAGGTCGATCTCCAGGCCGTCCGCCAGCTCGCCGATGGCGACACTCACGCCGCCCGCGCCGAAGTCGTTGCACTTCTTCACGAGCTGGCTGAACTCGGCCTTGCGGAAGAGGCGCTGGAGCTTGCGCTCCATGGGGGCGTCGCCCTTCTGCACCTCGGCGCCGCAGGTCTCGATGCTGTCTTCGGTGTGGCTCTTGGAGGAACCGGTGGCGCCGCCGACGCCGTCCCGGCCCGTGCGGCCACCCACGAGGATGATGACGTCGCCAGGGAGGGGTTCCTCGCGGCGGACCTGGGCCCGGGGCACGGCACCGACGACGGCGCCGATCTCCATGCGCTTGGCGACGTAGCCGGGGTCATAGACCTCGACGACCTGACCGGTGCAGAGGCCGATCTGGTTGCCGTAGCTGGAGAAGCCCGCGGCGGCCTCCGTCGTGATCTTGCGCTGAGGCAGCTTGCCCGGCGTCGTCTCGCTCACGGGCACCGTGGGATCGCCCGCACCGGTGACGCGCATGGACTGGTAGACGTAGGCCCGACCGGAGAGCGGATCGCGGATGGCGCCGCCCAGGCAGGTGGCCGCGCCGCCGAAGGGCTCGATCTCGGTGGGATGGTTGTGGGTCTCGTTCTTGAACATGAAGAGCCACTGCTCTGTACCACCCGGCGCGGCCGTGTTGTCGATGTCCACCACGAGCGAGCAGGCGTTGATCTCGCTGGTGACTTCCTGGTCATCCAGCTTGCCGATCTTCTTGAAGTGCCGCGCCGGGAGCAGCGCGATGTCCATCAGGCACTCGGGCTTGTCCTTCAGGCGCTCGCCGAAGACCTCGGCACGGAGCGCCTTGTATTCGCCGTAGGTGGCCTGGGCGGTGACGGTGAAGGGACTGGCCTCCACGGCGACATCCGTCAGTTCGGTGAGGAAGGTCGTGTGGCGGCAGTGGTCGGACCAGTAGGTGTCCAGCATCCGCAGCTCGGTCTCGGTGGGCTCGCGGCGTTCCACATCCCGGAAGTAGGCCTGGGTGTGCGTGAGGTCGGCCAGGGTCATCGCCATGCCGTGATCGGCCTGGAACTGCAGCAGACCGGCCTCGTCAGCGGTGCTGAAACCGGTGAGCACCGGCACGTCTTCCGGGGCGGGCAGGGTCGGGTTCAGGGTCGCGGGCTTCTTCGGGCTGGCTTCGCGGCTGTCCACGGGGTTCACGAGGTAGGCCTTGGCGCGGGCGATGTCGTCGGGGCTCAGGGCACCCTTGAAGATGTAGACGCGGCCACAGGCGACGGCGGGGCGGGCGCCGTGGCTCAGCAACTGCAAGCACTGCGTGGCACTGTCGGCCCGCTGATCGTACTGGCCCGGCAGGTATTCCACGGTGAAGGCCGTCTCGTCCGCACCCAGGCTCAGGGTCTCGTCCGAGACCGTGTCCACCGGCGGTTCGGCGAAGATCGTCCAGCGCGCGGCCTCGATGTTCGCGTCCGTCAGGCCTTCCACGTCGTAGCGGATGACGAGGCGGACGCCCTCCAGCGCCTTCAGCCCCAGGTTCTCCCGCAGATCGTGCAGGATGTGCCTCGCCTCCACGGCGAATTCGGGCTTCTTCTCGACAAAGAGTCGGCGGATGTCGGGCATGTCCGGGTCCCTTCTAGGTGTGGATCGGCCGAACGACGGCGCCAGGATCCACGTCCATCATAGCCGTCAGGGCGGTGCGTTCGTGTCACCGGTCACCCACATCGCCCGGATGCACAGCGTTTATCGTTCGACCGCCTTCATGCGAAGGTCACGACGTTTCCGGCCTGGAGGATCTGGACCACATTCGGCAGCACCTCACAGGCCTCGGCCCCGGTGCAGTGGCAGAGGTGAAGCTCGGGACTGCCAAGACGCAACAAGCCCTCGGCGGTGAAGGCGAGGCGTCCTTTGCCGGCCTTGGCGAGGTGCAGGCCGCCCACTACCGCGCGGATGCGGGCTGCGCCTGTCTGCTCCAGGGCATGTTCCAGGGTGTTCAGCACCCCGCCGTGGCAGCAGCCCAGCACCAACACGAGGCCTTCCGGGGTGTCCAGACAGAGGGTGAGCTCATCGGCGAAGGGATCGGGTTCCCGACCCTCGGGATCCATGAAGAACGGTCCACTGCGCAGTTCCTCCGGGTGGCGGCAGGGGGCCGGACCCAGCAGTTCCAGTCCCGGGGCCAATTCCAGCCTATCTCCCACCGAACGCACGGCGCCGCGATGGGCGGCCAGGGCCTTTTGGCTCCGGGCAGGGAAGCCCAATGCCCGAGGCGGGTGGTCCTTGTAGAGGCTCCACCGGGGGACCTTGGCGGTGGGATGCAGCAGCACCTCCACCTCCGGCCAGGCCGCCAGGGCCTCCGGCAGTCCACCGGCATGGTCCATATGGCCATGGCTGAGTAGGAGGTGGTCGAGGCACTCCGGCATCCGACCCAGCTCCAGCAGGTTGCCCAGGAAGGCCCCGGAGGTACCGGTGTCGAGCAGGAGGGTCTGGGTCCCCGTCTCCACCAGGAGGCTGAAGCCCGGCTCCGTGCGCAATCCAGGCACCCGGCTCCGGGTGTCCACCAGGAGGCTCAAGCGAGGGGCGGCAGGCATGACCTCATGGTACCGGGGGCTCCCGTTCGCGGTTCCACGTGGAACAATTTTCCGCCCTTGACACGGCTGGATTTTGTATAACTATATGGTTGTATGGTGAAACAATGGCTCCCACCCCCCTCACAGACGCCATGATCGAAGAGATCAGCCGCATATTCAGCAGCCTGGGCGACGTCTCCCGCCTGCGCATCCTCCGGGTGCTGCTGGAGGCGGGGGCGCCTCTGAGCCAGAGCCTGATCGTGGTCCGGACCGGACTCTCCCAGGCCAACACGAGCAAGCACCTCGCCCACCTCGCCCAGGTGGGGCTGGTGGTTCGGGAGGCTCACGGCAACACCGTCCACTTCAGTCCCGTGATGCCGGTGGTGGGTCAGGCCTGCGCCCTGGTGAGCCGATTCGCCGCGGCGCGGGTGGAGCGAGTCTTTCAGGCGCTTCGTTGACGTCCGATAGGACAAATGGATTCTTCGGTCCCGGCCAACTCTAAATTCAGCACGACGTGGAGATATCAAACATGAAGAATCGAATCGCTTTACTTTGGCCCGCGGTGGCGATGGTGCTCGCCGGAGCCGAACCCCTGGCCCTCCAAGAGGCCATCCGCATGGCGTGGAGCCGGCAGACAGGGTTGCAGGCGGGGCAGGCGATGGTGGAAAAGGCGGAAGCCGAGGCCGCGGCCCTGCGGGACCTGCGGCTGCCGACCGCCGCCCTGGGCCTGGGCTTCCTGCGCACGGACGAGCCGATGATGGCGTTCGGTACGAAGCTGGATCAGGCCCGCATCTCCCAGATGGACTTCCTGCCCTCCCGGCTGAACCGTCCGGATCCCATCCAGGGCACGGGTGCCACGCTGACCCTCTCACAGCCGCTGTATGCGGGGGGAAGGCTGGATGCGGCGCGCCGGGCAGGGGCCGCCATGGCTGGGGCCGAAGTGGCCTCCCAGGCGCACCGTCGTCAGCAGGTGGCGTTCGCCATCACCCAGGCCTATTTCGGGGCCCAGGTGGCGGAACAGGGGCTACGGTATGCGGAGGACACGCTCCGGCAGGCCCAGGAGACCGAGCGCTTCGTCCTGGCGCGGGTGGAGCAGGGGCTTCTGCTGAAATCGGAAGGGGAGCGCACCCGGGCCTTCCGGGCGCAGGCGGAGGCGGGGGTGACGGAAGCGAAGGCCCGCGTCGCCTCGGCTCGTTCGGGTCTGGCCCTCCTGGTGGGGATCCCGGTGTCCGAGGCGAGTCTGGTGACCCCCCTGGAGACGGAGATGGTGCCAAGCGCGGAGGCGGGGCGCCGAGGCGATCTCGCCGCGGCTCAGGCCCAGGCCCAGGCGGCCCGGGAAGGCGTGCGGGCCGCCGTTGGCACCCTCAAGCCGGAGGTCGGGCTCCAGCTCACCGCCGGAACACTTCGGCAGTCCTGGGGAAGCGGCGGGAACTGGACCACCGCCAGCCTCGGCGCGAAGTGGTCTTTTTCCCTGGCGGACACTCGGCGCCTCAGCGCGGCCCGGGCCCAGGCCCGCGCGGCTGAACTCCAGGCCACATGGCAGTCCCAGGTGGCCGCCCGTGAGGTGGAGGAAGCGCGCCGCGCGGTGAACACCGCCGCCCAGAAGATCGCCTTCGCACGCGTGGCGGTGGAGGCCTCGGAATCGGTGAGGGCCATTCGCATCGCGCGGCACCGGGAGGGCCTCCTGCCCCTGGTGGAAGTGCTGGACGCGGAGAGCGGCCTCACCGGGGCGCGCACCCTGCTGCTCGCCAGCCAGCTTGAACACCGCCTCGGCCAGGCCGCGCTGGCCCTGGCCCTCGGACAACCCATCGAGAACGTGAAGGAGTAGACGATGTCCCGGATCCTGATCCTCCCCGCCCTGGCCCTGATGATCGCGGGCCTCGCCTGCAGCAAGAAGGAGGCCCCGGGCGCCACCCCCCTGCCCACGGTCAACGTGACGCTCGCCCCCACCGCGGACGGCGCTCCGGAGGGCTGGGTGGCGGCCACCCTCACCGCCACCCAGCGGGCCACCCTCGCCACCCGGTTGGCGGCCTCCGTGAAGCGGGTCCACGTGACCGAGGGACAGCGCGTGGCCGCCGGGGCGCTGTTGGTGAGCCTCTCCGACGAGGACCTGCAGGGCGGGCTGAAGGCGGCGGAGACCGCCGTGGCGACCGCCGCCGCCCACATGCGGCGCATCGAAAACCTCGCCAGGCAGAACGCCGCCATCCCGGCGGAGCTCGACCTGGCACAGGTGCAGCTGGCCCAGGCCCAGGCGGGTCTGGCCGCGGTGAAGGCGAACCTGGGCTACACCCAGCTGCGGGCGCCCTTCGCGGGGGTCGTGCAGAGCCGACGGGTGAATGAGGGCGATCTGGTGGGCCCTGGCATGCCGTTGGTGGAGCTGGAGGGGCAGGGAGCGCTGGAATTCACCGGCAGCGTGACGGAGGCGGAGGCTCAGGGGCTGAAAATGGGCCAGATCCTGCCCTTCGAGGTGGATGGAAAGCCGGGCACGGTCCAGATCACGGGGCTCAGCACCGGGGCGGATCCCGTCAGCCATCGCGGTGCCCTCCGGGCGCGGGTGGTCAAGGGCCTGGAAGGCCTTCGGAGCGGCAGTTTCGGGAGGATCAAGCTGCCCGGCAAGGCCGTGCCGAGCCGGGAGCTCTTTGTGCCGACCAGTGCCCTGGTGCAGCGGGGAGAGCTGAATGGCGTGTTCGTGGTTCGGGAGGGCAAGGCCGAGCTGCGCTGGCTGAGCCTGGGCGCCCCCCAGGGGGATCGATTGCCCGTCCGGGCTGGCCTGGTGAAGGGTGAGGCGGTCATCGACACGCCGGGGGAGCTCAAAGACGGCCAGCCGGTGCAGATCGCCCGCGGCAAGCACTGAGCCTTCCTCGAACCCTTCCTCGCAGGTGACTTCCCATGTCCAATCCTGAAGAAAAGCCCAAACGCCTCGGCCTCGCCGGCCAGCTGGCAAAGATGTTCCTCCGCAGCAAGCTGACCCCGCTCCTGGTCCTGGCTTCCATCCTCCTTGGCGTGCTGGCGGTGACGCTGACGCCCCGGGAGGAGGAGCCTCAGATCGTCGTGCCCATGGTCGATGTCTACATTCCGATGCCGGGTGCCTCCCCGAAGGAGATCGAGAGCCAGGTCACGACCCCCCTGGAGAAGCGCCTCTGGGGCATTCCCGGGGTGGAATACCTCTACAGCAGCTCCATGCCCCATGTGGCCCTCGTCACGGTGCGCTTCAAGGTGAACGAGGACCAGGAGCAGAGCCTGGTGAAGGTGCACCAGGAGCTGATGAGCCACCGGGACCTGCTGCCCAGCGGGGCCCTGCAGCCCATCGTGAAGGCCCTCACCATCGATGACGTGCCCTTCCTCAGCCTCACGCTGCATGGCCAGAACCAGACCCCGGGCCAGCTCCGGGCGATGGGCGAGGCCCTCTCCCGGGAGCTGAGCACCGTGCCCAGCGCCGCCCAGGTGAAGGTCGTCGGCGGCGCCCGGCGCATGGTGCGCATCGAGCCGGACCCCGAGAAGCTGCGGGCCCTGGGCATGAGCCTGGGGGAGCTGCAGCCCGCCCTGGAGACTGCGGAGCGTCAGCTGCCTGCGGGCGCTCTGGTGGACCGCAACCGTCAGACGGTGGTGGAGGCCACGGGCTTCGTGCTGGAGGCGAGGGCGCTGAACCGCCTGGTGGTCAGCGTGAAGAACGGCCGGCCTGTCTACCTGGCGGATGTGGCCCGGGTGACGGATGGCCCCGAGCCTGAACCGGCCATGGTCATGCATGGCACGGCGGCGGAGGGCTTCGCACCCGCAGTCACCGTCGTGCTCTCCAAGCGCAAGGGCACCAATGCCACGGCGCTGGCCGAGACCGTGCTCCACAAGGTCGAAGCGCTGCGGGGCTCCCTGGTGCCTCGGGACCTGAAGCTTACGGTCACCCGCAACTACGGCGAGACCGCCGGGGACAAGTCCAACGAACTGATCGAGCATCTCCTCATTGCGACCCTCAGCGTCATCGCCCTCATCGGAGTGGCCATGGGCTGGCGGAGCGCGGTGGTGGTGGGCATCGCCGTGCCCGTGACCCTGGCCCTCACCCTGCTGCTCACCTACCTTTTCGGCTACACCCTCAACCGCATCACGCTCTTCGCGCTGATCTTCTCCATCGGCATCCTGGTGGACGACGCCATCGTGGTGGTGGAGAACATCCATCGCCACATGCACCTTCCGGGGCCGCGCCGCAGCTTCAGTCGCATGGTGGTGGAGGCGGTGGACGAGGTGGGCAACCCGACGATCCTGGCCACCTTCGCCGTCATCGCCGCGATCCTGCCCATGGCTTTCGTGCGCGGTCTGATGGGCCCCTACATGCGGCCCATTCCCATCGGCGCGTCCTTGGCCATGCTCTTCAGTCTCGTCATCGCCTTCGTCATCAGTCCCTGGGCGGCGCTGAAGGTGTTCAAAAAAGAAGCCAACCTGCCGGAGACCGACGAGACGGGGCTCCATCCCGCCACCTGCGACACGGTGCCTGCGGAGCCGGTCAGCGACCACAGTGAGGAGACCGCTCCCGACTCCTGGAGCACCCGGATCTACCGCAAGGTCATGCACGCCCTGTTGTCGAGCGCGAAGGTGCGCTGGGCCTTCTTCGGCGGCGTCGTGGTCCTGCTGGCGGGCTCCATGGCCCTGGTGGGCACCGGCGCCGTGAAGGTGAAGATGCTCCCCTTCGACA
>CAYQAS010000037.1:0-36613 GCA_964415525.1 uncultured Solibacteraceae bacterium | reverse complement strand
TAGAGGCGGGGCACGTGGGTGGTGCTGGCCTCGTTGACGGGCCAGAGCTCGCCCTCCACGCGACCCACCCAGCGCACCTTGCCGGGAATCGGCACGTGGATGCGGTGGTAGTCCTGGGGGCTGAGGTAGAGCGTCAGGTAGTGGCCGCCCTCGAAACGGGCCGCGTTCGGATCGTGCTTCAGCAGTTCGGAGACCCGGTAGGGTAGGCCCTTGGCCTGGAGGACCGAATCCTTTTCGATGCGCCCGCAGGCGATGATCTTGGCGTCCACCGGGCTGTTCACGCTGCCGGGAACGAGGGCTTCCTGGGGGCGCTGGCCGGGTTTGAGGCGCCGGGTGAAGAAGGCCTGGAGGCTCGGATAGTCCTCAAGGGGCTTCTCGGCCTCCTCCAGGTTGATGCGGTAGGCCCTCGCGAAACGGCCGATAACGGTGCGCCGCATCCCGACTGAGAGTTCGCGGTTCGCCAGCCAACCGGCCGCGGCGGAGCCGACCTTCTTGGGATAGATGCGCAGCAGCTGGAGGGAAAGGGGCCAGGAACTCATGCAGAGCCACACTATCACGGCACCCAGGACGAAGCCGCTGCCCCATCGGAGGCGGCGGCGGAGAGGGCGGTCGGGAGTGCGGCGCATGGCTCCAGGATCACCCATGGGACGGGAGGCTCCTAGGAGCACTATCCAAATGCCGGGGAGTACCATGGCCCATGCCTTCCACACTCGAGCGCCCGACCCTGGCCGTCCTTTCCGACATCCACGGCAACCTGCCGGCGCTGGAGGCCGTGATGGCCGATCTGGGGCGTCGGTCGGTGGATGCCGTCCATACCCTGGGGGATCTGGTCTCGGGTTCCCTTTGGCCGAGGGAGACGGCGGATCTGCTGATGGCGCAGCCCTGGCAGCACCTTGCGGGCAACCACGAGCGCCAGATGCTGACCCTGCCTTGGGAGGTCCAGGGCACCTCCGATCGCTTCGCGTCCAAGGCCATGACGGAGGCCCAGCGCGCCTGGCTGGCCTCGCTGCCCACGCAGCGTCAGCTGGAGGACGGAACCCTTCTCGTCCACGCCACGCCTCGTGTGGATGATGCCTACCTGCTGGAGACCGTGGCGGCTGGCCGCACCCGCCTGGCCACATTGGACGAGCTCGAGGCCCGGCTGGACGGCACGAGGGCGCCGCTTCTTCTCTGCGGACACAGCCATGTTCCGCGCGTCGTCCACCACGGCGGCATGCGCATTGTGAACCCCGGAAGTGTGGGGATGCAGGCCTATCGCGACACGAAGCCCGAGCCCCACGTGCTGGAAGTGGGGTCGCCCGAGGCCCGTTACGCCTTGCTCACCCGCGCGGA
Source organism: uncultured Solibacteraceae bacterium (assembly GCA_964415525.1). GTDB lineage: Bacteria > Acidobacteriota > Holophagae > Holophagales > Holophagaceae > CAZPUI01. The sequence goes on along the minus strand of CAYQAS010000037.1, from coordinate 35,281 downwards.
AGGCGTCTGGCAGGTGGAGCTGATCGCCGTGCCCTACGACTGGGAGGCCGCCGCCCGCCGCGCCGAGGCGAACGGACGGCCCGAGTGGGGATCGGTGCTGCGCACTGGGCGCGTGGATGAGCGCCTGTCGGAGCCCCGCGTTCATTGGGAGGCACCCGGAACGTCTTGCCTTCTGCCGGTGCCGTCCATTCCCGCACCTGGGACGGCAGTGTCCCAAAACTGGGATTTGGTGGGCGCCCCTGAAATCATAAAACTAGAAATAAGGTGATTTGACTCGTGGCATGATCCTGGCTTCTTGGGGCTTGGGTGAACTCATGGACATTCAACGCACCGTCAAGCCGAACCGCCGACGCCTCCTGTTCTTTGGGTTGGGCGGCGTGTTGCTCATCCTGGCCTCCGTCGGCCTCGCGCGGCTCAAGCCCGCGGCGCCGGAGGTGGAGCGCCAGAACCTGCTGCTCGACATCGTCAAGCGGGGCCCCATGGTCTTCCAGGTCCGGGGCACAGGCACGCTCCTGCCGGTGGACGTGCGCATCCTGACGGCCCAGGTGTCCTGCAAGGTCGAGCGCATCCTGCTCTACCCTGGCACCGCAGTGAAGGAGGACAGCGTCATCGCTGAACTGTCCAGCCCTGAGCTCACGCAGTCGGCCCAGGATGCGCTGTGGAACTACCGCCGCGCCCAGGCGGACTACGACTTGGCGGCCTTGAGCCAGAAGGGCACCGTGGCCGCCGCCCGAGCCGGGGCCAAGGAGGCGGAGGCCACCCTGACGGCCTACCAGCGCTTGAAGTCCGAGGGGCTCCAGTCCGAGAGTGATCTGCTGCGCGCCCGCTCTGTCTATGAGGAGCGCGCCGCGCGCCTCGCCACCGAAGAGGCCCGACTCGCCTTCTATAAGGAAGGTGGACCCGCCCGCGCCGCGCTGGAGCAGGCGAAGGCTCAGCACCAGCTCAAGCAGGCTCAGGTGGCCTCCCTGCAGCTGCGTTCGGGCATGGCGGGCATGCTGCAGCTGGTGCCCCTGCAGGTGGGCCAGCAGCTCGCTCCCGGTGCGACCCTCGCCAAGGTGGCCAAGCTGCTGCCCCTCAAAGCCGAGCTCAAGGTGAGCGAGACCCAGGCCAAGGACATCCAGATCGGACAGCGGGTGTCTATCGATACCCGGAACGGCATCGTGGAAGGGCGGGTGATCCGCATCGATCCCAGCGTGCAGAACGGCACTGTGACCGTGGATGCGAGCCTGGAGGGCGAGATGCCCAAGGGCGTCCGCCCCGACCTCAGCGTCGAGGGCGTCATCGAGCTGGACCGCGCCACCAACGCCCTCTTCGTTGGCCGTCCCGTCCAGGCCCAGTCCTTCGGCACCCTGAGCCTCTTCAAGGTCGGGCCGGACGGCAAGGAGGCCACCCGCATCAAGGCCAAGCTCGGTCGCGCCTCCGTCAGCACCGTGGAACTCCTGGAGGGCCTCAAGGAAGGCGACCAGGTGATCCTCAGCGACACCAGCCAGTACGACGCCGTCGACCGCATCCGCCTGAAGTAGGCTCCGGGAGCCCTCATGTTCAACCTCCTCTGCACGCTCCAGCAGGCCTTTCGGGGGCTCCTGGCCAGTCGGACTTTTTCCGTGGCTGCGGTCCTCACCCTGGCCTTGGGGATTGGTGCGAACACCGCCGCCTTTTCCCTGCTGGACCGCCTCCTGCTGAACGCCTTCCCCTTCCGGGCTCCGGAACGGCTGGTCTGCCTCTGGGAGGTCACAGATCAGGGCCGACGGCAGCCCCCATCCGTGCCCCTGGCGGAGACCTTCGCGCGTGAATGCACTTCCTTCGAGGGCCTGACTCTCCTGCGCCCCCGCACGGTCAATCTGGCGGGGGCCGGGGAGCCGGTGCAGCTCCGGGGAGCGGAAGTCTCTCGGTCGTTCTTCGAGGTGCTAGGCGTGTCGCCTGTCTTGGGGCAGGGCTTTCTTGCGGAGGATGATCGTCCCGGTTCGGATCGTGGGGTGGTGCTCTCTCATGCCTGTTGGCAGCGCCTCTTCGGGGGGGATCCCGGCATCGTGGGCCGGATGTTGACCTTGAACGGTGCCCCGGCCGTGGTGCGGGGTGTGGCTGGCCGCGACTTTCGCTTGCCCCCCACCACGCCCATCGATGCCGCGGAGGTCTATCTCCCGGCGGTCCACAACGACGAGGTTCGCAGCCACTGGGATTGGCACAGCTACTGGGCCGTGGGGCGTCTCCGCCCCGGCGCCACGGAGGCCAGTGCGGAGCAGGACGTGAAGCGGATTCTTGGGGCAGTCGTTCGTGCTCATCCCGAGGCGCTGAAGGGCCGCACGGGGCATGTATTGGGTTTTCAGGCCCAGGTTTCCGCCATCATGGCGCCGCAACTCCTGCTCATTCTGGGCGTGACCCTGGTGGTGCTGCTTATCGCCTGTGTGAACGTCGCCAGCCTCATGCTCGCCCGGGGCCTTGCCCGGCAGCGGGAACTGGCCACCCGAGTGGCTCTTGGGGCCTCGCCGTGTCACCTCGTGCGGGACATGCTGGCGGAAGGGCTGGTCTTGGCTTCCGGTGGTTTTCTGGCGGCCTTGGTGCTGGGTTGGGGTTTCATGGAGGGCTTCCCCCGGATCCTGCCTTCGGACCTCGTGGGGGCCCTCGACCTGCCCATGGATGGACGGGCCCTGGCCTTTACCGCAGCGCTGTCCTTTCTTTCCATCTTCGTGTTCGCCGCACTGCCTGCCTGGAAGGTCTCCCGGAGCCTGCCCTTCGCCGCCCTCAAGGAGGGAGCCCGAGGATCATCCGGGAAGCCCCACCACCGCCTGCGTCGCCTGCTGGTGGGTGGGGAAGTGGCCCTGGCCGCAGCCCTGCTGCTTACCGCTGGGCTCCTGCTGCGCGGCCTGGAGCGGAATTTTGAGGGTCGGGCGGGCTATCAGACTGAAGGGCTTCTCACCGCCCAGTTCCGTTTGGCGGGACCCGCCTACGCCAGTCCTGATGCGACCCAGACTTTCGCCCGGACGCTGGAGGCCCGCCTGTCCACCTTGCCTGGGGTCACCCATGCCGCCCTCGGCTTGGGGCTTCCCGGCATCGGGAGTGGCAGCAGCTCCTACACCGTCGAGGGGGAGGTTCCCGAGGTCGGGAGGGAGCCCGTCGCCGTGGATCACCGCGTCACGCCCGACATGCTCCGGGCCATGGGTGTGCCACTGCTGAAAGGGCGACCCCTCGCCTCCCAGGACGGGCCGGGAGTTTGCCTCGTGAGCGATGTGTTGGCCGCGCGCGCCTGGCCGGGCCAGGATCCCCTGGGCCGACGGGTCTCCCTGGAAGGCCCGGCAGGTCCTTGGCTCACCGTCGTCGGAATCACCGCATCGATCCGGCAGCAATCCGAGCCGGGCGAGCCAACGGCACCGGAGATCTACAGTCCGCTCTCCCAGGCGGGATCCTTTGCGTCCGCCTCGGTGGCCCTGCGGACAGAGGGCAGGCCAGATGCCCTGATCCCAGGGCTCCGAGCGGCCCTGCGGGAGCTGGATCCCACCCTTCCCCTGGCCCGGGTGCTGACGGGCGCCCAGGTGCGGGAACAGAGTGTGGGGGGCGTGCGCTTTGCCATCCGCCTCGCCGCAGGTTTCAGCCTTGTGGCCCTGGTGCTGGCAGGGGTGGGCATCTACGGCGTCATGAGCCTCATGGTGGAGCTCCGCATCCGGGAAATCGGCATCCGGATGGCGCTGGGAGGAACCCTTCGGGCGATCCTCCTCCAGGTGCTGGGAGAGAGCCTGCGCACCGTTCTCTGGGGATTGGCTCTGGGTCTTCTCGCGGGATTGGGGCTGGGGCGGGTCCTGGGCAGTTTTCTGGAAGGCCTGTCCCCTCTGGACCCCATCACCCTGCTTCTGGTCGTCGTCCTGTTGGCCTCTGCAGCCCTCTGTGCAGCCCTGCTTCCGGCCCTTCGCACCGCACGCATCCAGCCCAGTCAGGCCCTTCGGGCGGAGTAGCCTTCATTCCCCTCCATCTACGGCCCCATTTCACGGAGTCACCCATGTCTCTCATCACCCTCGACAGCATCTCCAAGGTCTTCCTCACGGATGAGGTGGAGACCCACGCCCTGGCGGACGTGCATCTGAAGATCGCAGAAGGCGAGTTCCTCTCCATCGCCGGGCCTTCCGGCTGCGGCAAGTCCACCCTGCTCTCCATCCTGGGCCTGCTGGATACGCCCACCGGCGGCAGCTACACGCTGAATGGACACGCGGTGGCGAACCTCAAACTGGCGGAGCGGGCCCGCATCCGGAACCGCGAGATCGGCTTCATCTTCCAGAGCTTCAACCTGATCGGCGATCTCACGGTGTTCGAGAACGTGGAACTGCCCCTGGTCTACCGCGGCCTGCCCGGCGGCGAGCGGCGCACCCGGGTGCTGGAAGTGCTGGAAGAGGTCGGCATGAGCCACCGCGCGAAGCACCTGCCCAGCCAGCTCTCCGGCGGCCAGCAGCAGCGCGTGGCCGTGGCCCGGGCCCTGGCGGGACGGCCCTCGATCCTGCTGGCGGACGAGCCCACGGGCAATCTGGACAGCACCAATGGCGAGGCCGTCATGGACCTGCTGAAAGACCTGCACCGCCGCGGCGCCACCATCTGCATGGTCACCCACGACACGCGATTTGCGGGCTACGCCGAACGCACCATCCACCTCTTCGACGGCAAGGTCGTGGAGGAGGTGAGCGCCGTGCGTCCCGATGGCCATCCGGTGCTCGCCCGCGCCTGAGCCCGCTCCTGATTCCTCGCTCCAAGGTCCAGGCATGTCTGAATTCCGTCTCGCCCTCCGTCGCCTGCTTCGCACCCCGTTCTTCACCCTCACGGCCCTGCTCGTGCTGGCGGTGGGCATCGGCGTGAACGTCTACCTCGTCTCCGCGGTCCGCGCCGGACTGGACCGGAGCCTGACCTTTCAGCAGCCGGATCGCGTGGTCTACATCCGGCCCGGCGGTCCGCGGGAAGGCATGAACTGGAGGCCGCTGGCGGGTATCCAGTTCCGCGAATTGCAGCTGCAGGCCAAGGCGCTGGATGCCTGGGTGGCGGTGCGGGACTCCCAGGCCCTGCTCCAGGGGGAGGGCGAGCCCGAGCGCATCGGCGTGGGGCTGGTGACGGGGGATGGTCTGGCGGGACTCGGCGTGCCCTTCGCCCTGGGGCGCGATCTGGCGGACCCCGATGGCGTCGTGCTCAGCCACGGCACCTGGGTGCGGCGCTACGGTCAGGACCCCGGCATCGTCGGGCGCAGCCTGTGGATCGGCAACCGCGCCCGGAAGGTGACTGGCGTGTTGGGGCCCCAGGTGCGGCTGCCGTGGATGCTCGCGGACAAGGAAGTCTTCCTGCCGCTGATCTTCCGAGGCGGAGAGGCCACGGAGCGGGAAGTGACCAGCTGCTGGGTGCTGGCGCGGCTGGCCCCCGGAAAGACCCTGAATGCGGCCCGCATGGAGCTGTCCCACCTCGGTCCCGCGGTGGCCACCGCGGCCCAGCGGAGTGAGGGCTGGCGTCTGGATGCCGAGACCATCGCCGGTGAGGCCCGAAGGCAGACGCTAGAAAGCTTGCAGATCCTCGGCCTCCTGAGCCTCTTCCTGCTGCTGCTCGTCTGCGCCAACGTGGCCGGGATGCACCTGGCGCGGCTGGCGGAGCGGGCCCGGGAGGCGGCTCTGCGGTCGGCTTTGGGGGCGACCCGCTCCGAGCTGTTGCGGGTGCTGGGAGTGGAGTCATTGTTGCTGAGCCTGGGTGGCGCGTGTCTCGGTACCGTGGGCCTCTGGCTCCTGATGCGGAAGGAGATGAACGGAGCCCTCAAGCTGGACAGCGCGCTGCTAACCACGGTGCTCCTCCTCGCCCTTCTGGCGGCCCTCGTTTCCGGTCTGGCTCCGGCTTGGCTAGGCTCCCGCACCGACCTGCGGACCCTCCTTAACCAAGGCGCAAGCGGCACCCTCGGCGGCGGTCGCCTGCGCTGGCGCAAAGCGCTGGTGGTGGCCCAGGTGGGGCTCACGACGCTGCTGCTCTCCGGGGCGGGCCTCGCTGGGCAGGCCCTGCGGCGGATGCAGCACCTGGACATGGGACTGCGGCCCGACGGCCTCGTGGGCCTCGAGATCTCCACCCGGAAGGGCGCAGCCCTGGACGTCCGCGCGCTCCAGCAGAGCCTGCTGGCGGTGCCTGGGGTGCGCGGGGCGGCCCTGGCCTCGGAGATGCCCCTCTACCACCGCTCGGACGAGGCACCCATCTGGGCCGACCAGGGCGCCTTGCCCCATGGGCAGGCCTCCTCCCAGCAGGTGAGCGACACGTATTTCAACACCCTGCAGATCGCCCTGAAGGCGGGCCGCACCTTCGAGGGCATCGGGGTGGGTGAGTGCCTCGTGAGCGAGAGCGCGGCCCGGCGCTACTGGCCCGGCCGTAGCGCCCTCGGCCAGCGCCTCCGTCTTGGTTTCGAGCAGGCGCCCTGGCTGAGCGTCGTCGGTGTGGTGGCGGATCACCGCCACAACGGCCTGGACCGGGCCCCGGTGGATCAGGTCTTCACGTCGTACGCGGCGGTCTTCAATACGGTCCATGGCGCCCTGTTGGTGCGGGTGGATGGCGATGCCGCCGCGGTGGGACCTGCCCTGCAGAAGGCCCTCAAGGACCTTCATCCCGGACTGGACGTCCATCGGGTCGTCTCCCTGCGGGAACTGGTGGATGAAGCGCTGGAGGGGCCCCGTTCCCAGCAGTCGATGCTGTTGATGGGCGGCGTTCTCGCGGCCCTCCTGGCGGGCCTCGGCCTGCACGCCACCGCCCGCAGCCTCGCCGTGCAGCGCACCCGGGAGTTCGGCCTGCGCCTGGCCCTGGGTTCCACCCGCCGCCGCCTCCTGGGGGTCGCCCTCGGCGAGTCCTTCCGGCAGGCGGGCTACGGCTTCCTCGCTGGCCAGGCGGGTGCCTTCGGCCTCGTCCTGCTCATGGGCAGCAGCTTCCAGGGCGTGCGCGTGCTGGACCTGCCCTCCCTGGTGGCCGTGACCGCGGCCCTGGGTGCCATGACCCTGCTCGCGTCCCTCCTGCCCGCCGTGCGAGCCGCGCGGATCCAGCCAGCGGAAGCCCTCCGTTCGGAGTGAGCCCAGTTCGCTTCTGCCCTGTTCGCCGACATTTGACCCGTCTGCTTCGATCGGAATCCCCATGCACGACCTGATTCAGGAACTTCGCCAGATCCTCCGAGGCCTGGGCCGCGCCCCGGGGTTCACGCTCGTGGCACTGCTCACCCTGGCCTTGGGCATCGGTGCCACCACCGCGGTCTACAGCCTCGTCTACGGCGTGACCATGAAGGGACTGCCCTTCCCGGAGGCGGAGCGGCTGCTCTGCATCTATGAGACGAGCGCTCAGGTGGAGGGACGCAACGTCCCGGCCTCCGCTCCGAATTTCGCGGATTGGCGCGAGCGATCCCACACCCTTTCAGCCCTCTCCGCCCGCCAGGGCCACGCCGCCAACCTCACGGGGCTCGGCGATCCCGAGCGCCTCCGGGGTGAGGCGGTGACTTGGAACCACTTCGAGGTGCTGGGACTGAAGCCGCTCCTGGGGCGGACCTTCCGAGCGGAGGAGGACGTGACAGGCTCTGCGCCGGTGTGCCTGGTCTCGCGACCCTTCTGGCAGCGCCGCTTCGGGGGCGATCCCGGCATCGTGGGGCGCACCCTGGAGCTCAACGGCGTGCCCACCCTGGTGCTGGGCGTGCTGCCGGAGGACCACCGCAAAGACATCGCCTACTGGGTGCCGCTCCGGCTCCAGCCCCAGGCCACGGACCGCCACTACAAGCAGCTGGAAGTGATGGGCCGCTTGAGGCCCGGCGTCCCCTTGATGCAGGCCCAGGCAGAGTTCCAGGCCATCGCCGGACAGCTGGCCACGGATTACCCCGAACTCTGCGCCGGTTGGACCACCCGCGTGCTGCCCATGCCCGAGGCCCTGGTGGTGAAGGCCCGTCCCATCCTGCGCCTGCTCGGGTGGGCGGTGGGCTTCGTGCTGCTCCTCACCTGCACCAACCTCGCGAACCTGCAGCTCGCCCGTTCCGCAGGCCGCGCCCAGGATCACGCGCTTCGTCTCGCCGTGGGAGCCACCCCCTTCCGCGTCGCCCGCACGCTGCTGCTGGAGAGCGGGCTGCTGGGGCTGGCGGGCGGCCTGCTGGGCCTCGCCCTTGCGGCTTGGGGCATCCGGGTCTTCGTGGCCCTGAACCCCGCCAACCTGCCCCGGATAGACGAGATCGGTCTGCAGTTTCCGGTGGTCGCGTTCGCCTTCGGCATTTCGCTTCTGGCGGGCCTCGCCTTCGGGGCCCTGCCCGCGTGGCAGGCGGGGCAGCAGGCGGTGGCCTCCGTGCTGCGGGAAGGCGGGGCGGGCAAGGCCACCAGCCTGCGCGGGATGAGGCTCCGCAGCGCTCTGGTGGTGGTGCAGGTGGGGCTGGCCCTGGTCCTGATGACCGGTGCGGGTCTGCTGCTGCGCAGCCTCCATCAGCTGCTCCAGGTGGAACCGGGCTTCCGCACGGAGCGGCTCCTGACCCTGCAACTGCCGCTGCCCATGAAGGCCTATCCGGATCCCCAGGCCCGCGCGACCTTCCAGGCGGCCCTGCTGGACCGCCTGCGGGCCCAGCCCGGGGTGGAGGCCGTGACCACCAGCAACGTGCCGCCCCTCACGGGCTCCGGCGCCCGCTTCACTTACCACGTGCGAGGACGCGCCCTGCCCCGGCTGGGGGATGTCGTGATCGCCCATTTCCGGCTCGTGGGGCCCGGTTATTTCAAGACCCTGGGCATCCCCGTGGTGCAGGGGCGCGATGTGGCGTCCACGGATGACGGCGCGGGCGAACCCGTCGTCTTCATCAATCAATCCATGGCCCGCAAACTGTGGCCGAACGAGAACCCCCTGGGCCGCCAGCTCTGCCTGGGGGTACCCCTGGACGGCGAGGAGGCGACCTGGTGGACTGTGGCGGGCGTCGTGGGGGATGTGCGCCAGACCAGCCTCGAAGAAGAGCCCGGCCTGGAGTTCTATCACCCCCTGGCCCAGGACTCCCACAACCTCGCCCGGGGCATGGGCGTGGTGCTCCGGGGCACCGGCAACCCCACCACCCTCGTGCCGGGCATCCGGGAGGCGGTGCTGGCCCTGGATTCCACCCTGCCGCTCACCAAGATCCGTACCATGGCCACCGCCATGGAGGATGGCCGCTCCGATCGCACCGTGACCCTCGGACTCGTGGGGCTCTTCGCGGTGCTTGCCCTGGTGCTCACGGGTGTCGGCGTCTACGGCGTCATGAACCACAGCGTCACCCAGCGGGAGCGGGAACTGGGCATCCGCGTCGCCCTCGGCGCCGGAAAGCAGGACCTCCTGCGGCTCGTGCTCGGCCAGGCCCTGAACCTCACCCTCATCGGCCTGGGCCTTGGGGTCGCGGTCAGCCTGCTCAGCGGGCGCCTCCTCAGCGGCCTGCTCTTCGGCGTGGCCGCCCTGGATCCCTTCACCCTGCTGGTGGTGGGCGTCCTCGTGCTGGTGCTCACCCTCCTTGCCGCCCTCCTGCCCGCCCTGCGCGCCGCGCGGGTCCAGCCCGCAGTGGCGTTGCGTTCGGAGTAGGCCCATGGTCAGCAACCTCCGCACCTCCCTGCGTGCCCTCCTGCGGGCTCCCGCTTTCACCGGTGTGGCGTTGCTCACGCTGGCCCTGGGGGTCGGAGCCAACACGGCGGTCTTCTCTGTGATCAAGGCGGTCTTCATCCAGGAGCTACCGTTTCACCGTCCGCAGGAACTGGTCTATGTCCATGTGGAGAACGCGAAGCTCTTTCCCGACCGGGGCTTTCTGGCCCTTCCCGCGCCATATGTCCAAGCCCTTCGGGAGCGGCAGCAGACGTTCACGGACATGGCCGTGTTCTCCTACCCCCGGCGCATGACGCTCCGGGGACAGGGGGAAACGGGGACCCTCAGCACCCTTGGCGTGACGGGTTCCTTCTTCCCGACGCTCGGGGTGCAGGCCCTCCTGGGGCGGACGCTCCTGCCATCCGATGACGGGACACGGGCGGTGGTGCTCACCCACGCCTTCTGGCGCGCGCGCTTCGGGGGCGATCCTACCCTTGTGGGGCGCACCCTCAACCTGGAGACCCGGGATTACACCGTGGTGGGGATCCTCCCTCCCAGCTTCCGGTTCCAGTACGACCCCCAGGGCTTCACGGCGGACGGTCCGACGTCTCAGGAGATGCAGATCCAGTGGGGCGCATACATCCAGAACACCCTGGGCCGTCTGAAACCGGGCATGGACCTGACCCATGCCAGGGCCGACCTCGCCCGGGTGCACGGTGGGCTGGTCCGGGAGCGGCCTACCCTCGCGGATGCGCCTCTGCAGGCCACGGCCTTCAGGACCTTCCTATATGGCGATCAGCGGCCCCGGGGGCTGCTGCTGGGGCTCACTGGCGGTCTGGTCCTGCTCATCGCCTGCGCCAATCTGGCCAACCTGATGGTGGGCCGGGCCGTGCAGCGCCAGCGGGAGACCGCCCTGCGGCAGGCCCTGGGAGGCACTCGGTTCGACGGATTGCGTCCCTTCCTGGCCGAAGGTGTGCTGCTGGCCGTGGGAGGGGGCATCGCGGGGCTCTTCCTTTGCCTCGCCCTGCAGCGCCTCCTGCTGCCCCTCGTGCCGGATGAATTGCACGCGGCCACGGGGCTGGATCTGCCCCTGCTGATCTTCGCCTTCGGCACCGCCCTGGGGTCGGCTCTGGTGGGGGCACTGGCGAGCGCCCTGCTGGCTGCCCGCGGGAACCTGGTGACGGAGCTGCAAGCCGGAGGCAAGACCAGCCAAGGTAGGCGTCATCCTTGGCTTCGGAACGGCCTGGTGTCGGCCCAGGTGGCCCTCTCCCTCGCCCTCCTGGCGGCCTTCGGCGTGCTCTTTCAGAGCCTGCGGAAGCTGGACCAGGCATCCCTGGGCTTCGAGCCCGACCGGGCCCTCGTCTTCAGCGTGAGCCCCGACAGCCGCACCCACACGGAGGGGGTGGGCCGTGCCGCCTATGTCGCCAAGGTGCTGGCCGCTTGCGCAGATGTGCCAGGGGTCACCCAGGTGGGCCTGGGTCAGCGCATTCCCCCGGACTATCAGGGGAAGTCTGCTTACGCCCTGCCGGGCCACCCCGAGCTGCGCCTGACGGCCTACACCATTGGCCAGGCTCCGGGGACCCTGGCGGCCCTGGGCATGACCCTGCTGAAGGGGAGGGACCTTGCCCCCACCGATGCCCTGGAACAGCCCCACCAGATCCTGGTAAGCCGGTCGCTGGCGGCCCGGTGCTGGCCCGATCAGGATCCCATCGGGCAGGCCTTGGCATGGAATCGCCCAGGGGCGCCCATCCCGCTGACGGTGGTGGGTCTGGTGGAGGATGTGCGCTTCGATGGTCCCCGGGTGGACCAAGCCCTGGACGCCATCTTCTTTCCTGTGGATGGAGGCGGTCTGCGGACGAGCCATCTGGTGCTGCGCACCCAGGGCGATCCCCTTGCGGTGCTTCCCGGCCTGCGCGCTCGACTGAAGGGTCTGGACCCGGATCTTCCCGTGACCGCCATCCGCACCCTGCGGGGAAGGCTCGAACTAACCCTGGAACAGGACCGCCACCAAGCCCGCCTCCTTGGGGTACTCGCCGCCCTGGCCCTCGCCCTGGCCGCAGCAGGCATCTACGGCGTGATGGCTCAGACCGTTGCCCAGCGCACCCGGGAGATCGGCATCCGCAAGGCCCTGGGTGGGCAGAACGCCCAGGTGGTCTGGGAGGTCGTGCAGAGGGGCCTCGTGCTCATCGCCCTCGGCCTCGGCACGGGGGTCGTGCTCGCCCTGGCCTCGGGCCACGTGCTCAAGGCCCTTGTTTTCGGGGTCTCCGCCAGCGATCCCCTGCTGCTCGCCCTCGCGACCCTGGCCCTCGGCGGGGTGGCCCTGCTCGCCGCCCTCCTGCCCGCCCTGCGCGCCGCCCGGGTCCAGCCAGCGGTGGCGCTGAAATCGGAGTGATCGGAGTCTGGCGCACGATTTCTGCCCTTAAGCTCGTGTCGCTGGCCCGATGCAGTGGCGGTGCCGATCCCCCTTGCAGCCCGCCTTGGGTGTGAGCCTCCGAGGTGTCGCTCCGCGAAGGCATCATCCCACTTCTGAGACGTTGCGTGCCGGGAGTGGGATCCGTCGTTCTATGAGTATTGATACAAATCTAATTATATCTAGCTATACGTTGTGTCATCTCCATTGCTTCCCAAGGGCTGTCCTGAGACATCTTTCGAGGCCTTCATGCGTTTCTTTCGTTCCCTGTTGTGTGCTCCCCTGCCGAGTCTGCTGGCGGTGCTGGCCTTGGCCCTCGGGCTGGGTGCCGCTTCGGCCCTGGGCTCGCTGCTGGATCGGCTGTTGCTGCGCGCCGTGCCTTATCCCGAGCCTTCGAAGCTCGTGGCGGTCTGGCGCACGTTTCCGGGGATTTCGCGGGCCCAGTTCAGCGGCTTCCATGTCGAGACCTTGGTGAAGGAACCAGGGCCTTTCGAGGCCCTGGGGGCGGTCGGGAGTGGCAGTGCGAGCCTGGAGGGGCCGGATGGCCTGAGGCCCGTGGCGGCCATGCGGGTGAGTGGGGAACTGCTCCCGTTGCTCAAGGTGAGACCCACCCTGGGGCGGCTCTCCTTCACGCGGGAGGAGGACCGTTTTGGGGGCCCCGGCGCCGTCATCCTGAGCCACGGCCTGTGGGTGGAGCGCTTTGGCGGGGATCCGTCCCTGGTGGGCCGAAGCCTGCGCATAGGTGGCCTGGACCGCGTGGTGGTGGGCATTCTGCCGCCGGACTTCGAGGCGCCGACCCGACGGGTGCGCCGTCCTCAAGTCATTCTTCCCATCGCCTTCGAGGCGAGGGAGCTCACACCTCGGGCGAGCGTGGATTACGAGATGGTGGGGCGGTTGCGCCCGGGCGCGACCCTGGCGGCGGCCAGCGCATGGACCAAGGCCCTGGAGGGACGCTTTCAGCCCGCCTCCGCGGGACTCAGGGTGGCGCCCCTGGCAGAGGACAAGATCCGCCCCTTCCGGGATCGACTGAATCTCCTGGGCTGGGCTGTGGGCCTGATGCTGCTGGTGGCCTGCGCCAACGCGGGTGGCCTCCTCCTGGCCCGGCAGACGGAGCGCCAGGGCATCCTCGTTCTCCAGGGTGTGCTGGGCGCCTCCCCCCGGCGCCTCGCCGCGCAGGTGGCGGCGGAGGGCCTGGGCTTCGGGCTGCTGGGTGCCCTCGCGGGGCTGCTGCTGGAGGCACCCCTGCGACACTTCCTGTCCACCCAGCTCGGACTGACGGCCGCGCCGCCCCGCCCCCTGTGGGTATTGGGCGCCGCTCCCCTGCTGGGCCTCCTGGCGGGGCTGGGGGCCAGCCTGCTGGCTGCGTGGCGCGCCCTGCGCATTCGGCCCGCGGAGAGTCTGAGGGGCCTGGATCGCAAGGCCAGCTCCCGGAGTGGCGCGCGGCAGCTTCTGGTGGCGGCGGAACTGGCTCTCAGCTTCGTCCTCCTGGCGGGGGCGGGTCTGCTGCTGCGCTCTCTCTGGATCCAACTCCAGCGGGGGCCAGGGTTCGAGACGCGGCGGCTGCATGTCGGTTCCATCGTCGTACCGGCGTCCCAGGTGTCCCGAGGCTCGATCTGGGGTCCGGCTCTGGCGGCGCGTTTGGCGGAATTGCCGGGTATGGAGGCGGCCCTCGTGGGCAACCCCATCCCGATCTACAACGCGGGAGGCGATGGCCACGTGCGGGGCGAGGGGCAGGAACAGGAGGCTTCGGCCTGGCACCACTTCGTGGCGGGGCCGGTGGCCAAAAGTTTCGGCATGCGCCTCGTGGCGGGTCGGGACCTGCGGGTGGAGGACCGGGATGGCGTGGTGGTGAGCGAGCCCCTGGCGCGCTCGGTGTGGCCGAACGAGCCCGCCGTGGGTCGCCGCTTGGGGGTCGTCGGAGGCTTCCAGACCGTAGTGGGGGTCGTGAGCGGTGCACGGGAGCATGGGCTGGACGAGCCCATCCGGGCGCAGTATTTCATGCCGATTCCGCCCGGTCTGTCCATCCCAAGCCTGTCGGTCCTGCTGCGTTCCCAGGCGGACTCCGCCACCCTGGACGCCCAGGTGCGGGGCGCGCTGCGGGCGGTGGATCCCCAGCTGGCCATGGGCCATCTGCGGCGCTTCGAGACCGTGATCGAGGACGCCACGGCGGGAGCCCGCCAAGCGGCCCTGCCCCTGGCGGTGCTCTCCGGCGTCTCCGCCCTGCTGGCGGCGCTTGGAACGGTCGGACTGTTGACCCAGCTCTTCCGGCAGCGGCGCCGGGAATTGGGCGTCCGCGCCGCGCTCGGCGCCACACCGTTCACCCTGGCGGGTCTGGTGATGGGGACCGGGGGCCGCATGCTGGCCATGGGCCTCGCGGCGGGTCTGCTGGGAGCGAGCGCCCTGGGCAACCTTCTCCAGGCCCGGGTTCCGGTGCTGGGCGCATTCGATCCAAATGTTTTGACGGCAGCGGCCCTGCTCCTTGCCGTCGCCACCCTCCTCGCCTGCCTCCCCGCGGCCTGGCGCGCCGCTCGAGTGTCGCCCTCCGAGGCTCTGCGCAGCGAATGAATCATCCCACTCGCGGGACGCAGCGTGCCGGGATCGGGACGGGAGCATGAAGTTGATTGATTTCAACATGAATCAAAACAACAAAAACAATATGGCATCTCTGTTGCAGTGTGCTCGGGTGTCCTGAGACGCCTTCGAGGTCTTCATGGTTTCGCTTTCCCTGGATCTGCGTTCTGCCTTGCGTGGGCTCGCCCGTGACCGGGCCTTCACCCTCTTCAGCGTGCTGGCGCTGGCGCTGGGGCTTGGCCTGAACGGCTCGCTCCTCGTGCTCAGCCGAGCCTTCCTGCTGCGCTCCGCGCCGGTGGCGGCGCCGGAGGCCCTGCTGGAGATTCACGACCTTTCCCGCACCCCAGGACCCAACGATGCGGAGGGCAGTAACTCGGCCTTCGAGGCCGCCCGGAACCTGCCTGAAGTGGCCATGATCGGCATGGCTCACGAGCCCCGGCCCCGCTCCTGGAACCGCCCAGATGGCCTGGAGTCCGTGCAGGTGGCGGAGGTGAGCGACGGCTACCTGCCGGTCTGCGGCATCCAGCCCTTTCTGGGGCGGGGCTTCCAGGCCGGGGAGACGTGGCTGCGCAAGCCACCGGCGCTGGCCGTGGTGAGCCACCGCTTCTGGAAGACCCGCCTTCAGGGTCGCGGGGACGTGCTGGGGAGCCTCCTGCCCCTGAACGGGGCGGACGCTACGATCGTGGGCGTGCTGCCCCAGCGCTTCGAGGGCCACCAGTTCAACCGCGGGGCGGAGGTGCTCGTGCCCTGCCAGGACTGGCCCTTTCCGGCGACCCACCCCGTGCGTGGGTGGGCCCAGGTGCTCGTGCGCCTCCGATCCGGCGTGACGGCGGAACAGCTCAAGGCCCGCCTCTCGATCCTCCCCTGGGCGGACGGCTGGCACATGGACGTCAAGCCCTACCAGCCCATGCCGCCGATCCTGCGGGCCAAGCTGGGGCGCGGTCTCGCAGGGCTCCATGCCGCCAGCCTCCTCATCCTCACCATTGGGGTCGCCAACGTGCTGGCGCTCCAGACGGCTCGGCTCCACAGGCGCCGCCCGGACCTGGCGCTGCGGGCGGCACTCGGGGCGAGCGGAGGCTCGATCTTCCGCATGGTGCTGATCGAAAACCTGGTCCTGGCGGGTCTCGCTGGGATCGCCGCCCTGGGGCTCGCCCTGGCTTCCGGTCCATTCCTGCAGGCCCTCCAGGCCCTGTTGCCCTATCCGCCGAAGGTCCACCTGGCCTTCGGCTTCTGGGCCGCGGGCGCCACGCTGGGGCTGGCGCTCCTGCTGGGTGCCGCCCTGGCGGGTCTCGTTCATCTCCAGGTGCGGCGTATGGATCTTGGCAGTCCCCTGAAGGGGGCGGGCACCCGGGCGACCGGAACCCGAACCCGGGGCCTGCTGGTGGCGGGCCAGGCGGCCCTCGCCCTCGTCCTGCTTAGCGCTTCGGCCCTCTGCCTGAAAGACCTTCGCCAGCAGCTGTCCATTCCCCTGGGCTTCGAACTCAAGGGACGCTACCTCGTCCAGATGCAGCCCAGCAAGGTGGGGCGGAAGGAGGCGGAGCTTGCGCCCCTGCTGGATCCCTCCCTGACGCGCCTCAAAGGCCTGCCCGGCGTGACCGGTGTGGCTCTGGGACGCGGTCTGCCCATGGGCGGCCTGACCCTCATGGGCGGAAGAGCCTTCAGCGCCTACTACATGACGGGCGAGGCCGGGACCCTTGCCCTGCTCGGCGTGCGCCCGCTTCAAGGCCGGGCGCTGGAGGCGGGGGATGAGGACCGGCGCCGCATCGTGGTGAGCCTGCGCTACGCGGAGGTCAAGTGGCCGGGCGAGTCTCCCCTGGGCAAGCGTAACGAGATGCGGGATGGCGATCAGGAAGTCGTCGGGGTCGTGCCGGACCTGCGTCTGGCGGGACCAACCGGCGCGGAGCGCCCCTTCTCGTTCGTGCCCATGCACCGGCAGAGCGCCCTGACCGAGCAGCCTCACGCCACGATCCTTGTCCGCGCCGAGGGGGCGCCCCGGACCGTGAAGACCGCCCTCAAGGCCGCGCTGGGCACGATCCTGAACGGCGTCCCCTTCACGGTGGAATGCCTGGAGGACCTGCGGGACGAACAGCTCGCTCAACCCCGCCAGCTCCTACTCCTGAGCGCGGTCATGGGCGCCCTGGCGCTGATCCTCAGCCTCTGTGGCCTCTATGGCCTCGCCGCCCATCTCGCCGAGGCCCGCAAGCGCGAACTCGGCATCCGCGTTGTCCTCGGCGCGGGTCCGGGCCGCATCCTTGCGGTGCTGGCAAAAGGCTCCCTGCTGCCGCTCGTGCCCGGCCTGGCCGCCGGTGCGGGGCTCTCCATCGCCGCCTCGCGCCTGCTCGTGAGCCAGAGCGCGGGCTTCGCCGGGATCGACGGCGCGGTGTTGGTCTGGAGCTGCCTCGCCCTGAGCCTCGCGGCGGCCCTGGCCTGCCTCCTGCCCGCCTTGCGGGCGGCGCGGATTCAACCGATGGCGGCTCTGCGTTCGGAGTGAGCCTCCGTTTGCCATACTGGGAGCCGGAGGATGCCCCGTGACGCCAGGCCCCGTTCCCGCGACCCTCGCCTTTGATGACTCCCTCGCCTTCTACCGGGAACTCGACCGTCTGGTCGTGCGGCGCTGCCCAGTGGTGATCGTCGTGGCGGTGCCGCCGGAGCGGGACTCGGCGCTCTACATGCGCATCCGGCGGTGCCAGACCCCAGAGGCCCAGGCGGAACTCGGGGCCTTCCGGCAGTCCGAATCCTGGCTCTCCCGGCCCGGCGTTCTGATCCGGCTCTTCCACTGGCTCTACCGCCGGCCCAACTACTTCGCCTACGAAGCCGTGGTCCGGAAGGACCTGGATCCCCTCGAAGTCCACCTGCGACCGCTGAACTGAGGGCGGACCGCAACATCCGCCGCCATGGCATTGAAACCGCGCATGGCGTGAATTTGCCCCGTGGCCGCGCGATGGAATCTCACGACAGCCAAGATCAGCGGATCCTGGCCTTCCAGGAAACGGATGACTAAAAGTGGACGGCGCCCATGGAGAAGGCACTGTCTTGACTGGTATCTGGACATTCGACTTCCGTGCACCCCGTCGTCCCTTGCCTCCAGGCAGTCATCCCTTTCATTCCTTCTATCCTTGTTAAACATTGTTCAAAAAGATGGTAACAAGGCTGCATGGGATGAAGAACGATGCTGTTCTTCCAAACACCGGAGCCGCATGTGCTCATGCAACGGGTTGGCGCGGCCTGCGGGGAGGGCATGTCCAAAGTGCAGGAGCAGACAACGCCTGCTTGCAGTCATCCCCTTCATCCGTGTTGAATCATCTTTTAAGAGCTTGTTTTACGGTTTTATATCTATACAAAAATTTGCGCAAGTGTTGAATATGTTTACGGTGAGTGTTGAAACTTGCTACACCGTGATTTGAGGCATTGGTTATACGACAGACTCAAAAAAGCGGTTTCAAACAGGGATGAAAGGGATGAAGGGGATAAAATCAGACCGCTCTATTCTGAATATAACCTTCCCGGTTCGATGCCCGAATTCAGGCCGCTGAGGCAAGGCTCAAACCTCAGCGCAGCTATGCCTTCAAGTCCGTGAGCTGGATCTTCGCGCGGTCGGTGATGCCCAGGCCGAAACCGGCGGCGAGGTTCAGGAATTCGCGGCTCCGGGGGTTGTCGGCCTTCTGGACGCCGCGCGCGATGCGCTCCGCGATCATGTATTCGTAGCAGATGGTGTCCACGGCGACGGGGTCCGTGCCGAGCAGCAGCAGGTTCGGGCGGTAGACGGTGGCGGCGGTGGGAGCGGGGCCGCCGTCATAGCAGGCCTGGGTGCCGTCCACGATGTTGAGCACGAGCTTGTCTCGCAGGGCGGGAAAGGCGCAGCCCTCGGCGATGGACCGGCTCCAGATCTTGTGCAGCCGCGCCGTGTTGCTAAGGGACCCGTAGGTCAGGTTCTTCATGCAGGTGGTGACGTTGGCCCCGGCATTCTTGAGGGTGGGCAGGTTGATGAGCTTGGTGCAGCGCCGGGTGACCAGCCGGGTGAAGTAACTCGTGGTGCCCTCGTTCACCATGGCGGCCATCAGCTCCTTGTCGTGCTTCATGGTCAGGCTGCACTCGTAGGCCAGGGCCTCGCGGTCGATCCAGTCCTCGGACCAGAGGCGACCGTTGGCGTCGTAGTAGTCGCCGTTGGGGCCGACGAGTTCCGTGCCTTCGATGCACACGCCGGGGAAGGCCTCCTTTGTGATGCCCACGGCCTTCATCTGTTCGGGGCGACGATCCCAGATGACGATGCGCTCCGCGGGCAGCCCGGCTTCCTTCAGGCCGCGCACGACGGCCTGCACGAGGAGCGGGTTGTTGGCCACCAGGGGCGAGATGGGGTTCACCTTGAGGCCGACGATGTCCTTGGGCGTGACGAAGCGTTGCCAGGCCTTCTTGGCCTTCTTCTCGCCGGTCAGCGCCATCAGGCCGTCGCAGAGGGTCCTGTAGACCGCCTCGCCATCCTTCTCCGATAGGCAGGGCGCGTGCATCTTCACCACCTTGCCCGGGTAGAGGCCCGGCATGGACGAGGCGGTGCGGGGCACCTTGAGGGCGTCGGCGATGTTGGTGGTCACCGGGGGCGGCGGTGTGGCGGGGGCGGGTTTGGTCTCCTGGGCACCCAGGCGCGACACGGCAACGGCGGCGGAGGCGACGGCGCCGAGCTTCAGGAAGTCGCGGCGGTCGAAGGTGCCGGGTTCAACGGGCTCGTGGCCGAGGGTATAGCGCTTGGACATGGGAGAACCTCCTCGCTGCTCAGGCAGGATCCTCTCTATACGAGGCAGAAGCGAGAAGGTTGGGTGTGCCGATGGTTACTTCGCCATCGCCGTCAGCACGCGACTCCGCTCATGCTCGGAGCCCAGGCTGCGGGCGGCCTGTTCCAGGCTCTGGCGACCGGCGGCATCCAGCTTCTGGTGTTCGTGGATGGCGAGGAGGGCATTGGCTTTCTCAAAGTCGCTGCCGATGCCTTGGACGCGGGTTACGAGGGCCTTGAGGCTGGCGGCATCCAGATTCGGGCACATGGCCGCCTGTTGGGCGATGCGGCCCACTTCGTAGGCGGAGCTCAAGGAGCTGGAGGCCTGAAGGGCGTGCTGGACCGTGGTGCCGCTCATGTGCTCGTCCTGGAGGACTTCCAGGATGAGCTCCGCCTTTTCGTATTCCGACGCCATGGCACCGCCCACCTGAAGCACATCCTTGGCCAAGGCATCAGTGAGGGGCCCGGCCTGCAGCACGGCGCTGAGGGTTCGGCGCCGCTCATGGTCCGATCCCAGCTTCGCGGCGGCCTGGGTGATGGCGGTGCGAAGGTCTTGGCTCGGTTGCGGGCGCTCCAGGACTTCCCCCAGGAGGCTGGCCAGTTCGTGGTCCGAATCCAGCTGGGTGGCGGCGAGGGCGACGATGGGGGGAATGCCTTTGGCGTCTGAGGACCAGGCCTCCAGCCAGGCCTGGAAATAGAGACGCTTCGTATGGGCGGTGTGCAACCGCTGGATCTCCGCCTCGAGGCCCGCCGCGCCCTCCTTCGCCAGGATGCGCTTCGCTCTGGCCTCCGCAAAGAGGCCGCTGTGGCGGAGGACCTCGGGCAGGACGCCCGCCAGCCAGGCCCGAGCCTCTGGCGTGTCACCGGGCTTGCCGTTCAGGGTGCGGGTGAGCCCCGAGCCCTCCTGCCGGGCTTCCCAAGTGGTCCGTGCGCCGTCCTTCTCGAGGGTGAGCGTCAGCGTGCCACCTGGGCTGAGGCTGAGGAGGTCGCTGTCCGTGTCGTTGAAGGTCGCTTGGCCGCTGAGTTTGAAGGTCGTGGTGGCGCCGTTCTGGGTCCAGCTGTCCTGGTGCCAGTGTCCCGTGCGGAAGAGGGAGGACCACCCCGAACCCCAGCTCCGACGCTCCGCACCCTCCCGGCGGCAACCGGTCGAAGGAAGGGCGAGGATCAGCAGGGTGAGGAGTGGGAGGGCTGTGCGCATGGGAAACCTCGGGAAGCCCCCAGGCTAGGGCGGCGTGCTTTGGTGCGAAGGCTCAATCGGTGAGCGGCGGGCAGGCATCGGCAGACTTAGGGAGAGGACCGATGGTTCCCGGATCCATGCCTGAAAAACGCCGACATCCGCGAGCCGGTAGACTGAATTCGTGCTGCCCATCGTCGTCTCCCCCTCCGTCACCGTCCCCGAGGACGCCCTCAGCTTCCGCGCCGTGCGCGCGGGAGGGCCGGGGGGCCAGAACGTGAACAAGGTGGCCTCCAAGGTGGAGCTTCGGGTGGAACTGACCCTGATCGAGGGGCTCAGTGAGAGCGCCGTGGTCCGCCTGCGCCACGCCGTGCGCAATCAGCTGGATGCCGACGGCCTCTGGATCGTCGTGAGCAGCCTTACCCGCGACCAGTCCAAGAACCTGGACGACGCCCGGGCGAAGATTCGCGCCAAGGTCGCCGCCGCCATGGTGGAGCCCATCCGCCGCATCGCGACGAACCCCACCCGCGGCAGCGAACGCCGCCGGGTCGAAGGCAAGCGCAAGACCGCCGAGAAGAAGGCGGGACGCGGCGGGAAGTGGGATTAAAAAAGGGCGCCGCAAGGCGCCCTTCGCATGCCGAATGAAGCCCTTCGCTATTCCGCTTCCACCTTGGGGAAAACGAATCCGGCAATGGCCGCACCGATCAGCGGCGCCACCCAGAACAGCCAGAGCTGGCTGAGGGCCCAGCCGCCGACGAAGAGGGCCGGGGCGGTGCTGCGGGCGGGGTTCACGCTCGTATTGGTGACGGGAATGCTGATGAGGTGGATGAGCGTCAGGCAGAGGCCGATGGCGAGGGGCGCGAAGCCTGGGGTGGCCTTCTTGGCGGTGGCGCCGAGGATCACGAAGAGGAAGAAGGCGGTCATGACCACTTCCGTCAGGAACGCCGCGCCGAGGCCGTACTTGCCGGGGCTGTGCTCACCGAAGCCGTTGGCCGCAAAACCGCCGATGCTGCTGCCGTTGCCCGTGGCGATGACGTAGAGGATGGCGGAGGCGGCGACGGCGCCCAACACCTGGGCGATCCAATAGGGCAGGAGGTCCTTCCAGTCGAAGCGTCCCGCCACGGCGAGGCCCAGGCTCACCGCCGGGTTCAGGTGGCAGCCGGAGATGGGCCCGATGGCGTAGGCCATGGTGACCACCGTGAGGCCGAAGGCGAGGCTCACTCCATGAAGGCCGATGCCCACGCCGGGGAAGGCCGCTGCCAGGACCGCGCTGCCGCAGCCGCCGAGGACGAGCCAGAGGGTGCCGAGAAATTCCGCCGTCAGTCGCTTGGACATGGAGCCTCCTTGGGATGGGGTGAAGCATCGGGTTGGGATGGGAGGATCGTAGTCGCCTTCTCGCGGCCCGTGAAAGAGAAACGGAGCCCTGATCGTGCAGGTGCAGAAGCTCGGGAGTCCTGCGGGTGGCGTTGCCCACGACAGGAACACCGTCCTGGAGGCGGCCGATGCGTGGCCGAGCCCCCGTCTCCTGCCGAAGCCCGACTCGCTGCAGGAGCTATTGCACCTGTTGTTAGCGCATCACCTGCACGCGCTCGATTCTCGCGCCGAGTTCCAGCTCATCCAGAAGGGCCAAGGCCTTGTCCGGGTTTTCCACCTCGCCGAGGCGCGTGTATCTGCCCGTCAGGTGCGGCGTGGCGTTGAGGGTGATGAACCACTGGCAGCCGCCGGTGTCCTTGCCGGACAGCGCCATGCCCACGGTGCCGGGGCCGTACCAGCCCAGGCTGTTCTCGCAGCGCACGGTGTAGCCGGGACCGCCATCCATGGTGTCGAAGGGGCTGCCCATCTGGATGACGAAGTTGGGCACGACCCGGCCCACCTGACGCCCATCGAAGGCGCGCTTGCGGGCCAGACGGATGAAGTTGGCGACGTTGAGGGGGGCGTTCGCCGCGTCCAGTCGCAGGGTCAGGGTGCGCTTGCCGCTGAAGGTGAGGCGAACCCGTACGGAAGCGCCCTCCTGGGCAAGGTTCTGGGCGAACTTGAACTGGACCAGGGCTTCTCCTGCCAGGGCAGGCGCCGCGGGCCAGGGGGTTCTCGGGTCCAGCTTGACCAGGGCCTGATACGCGGTGAAGCGCTGCCCCCATTCCGAATGCCTGAGGAAGGGCTTGAGGAGAGCGACTTGGCGTTCGGCGGCCAGTTTCCAGCGGTCGAACGCGCCGACGAGTCCCTGGAGCGTGTCCAGTTCGGCATCCAAGAAGATGCGCTTCGCCAGGGCATCCAGCTTCCCGGGCGCGGAGCTCAGGTCTTCCAGGGCCGCGGCGCGAAGGAGGGGATCCTTCCCGGCGAGCCAGCCGTCCCGCAGGGCGTCGGCCTCCGAAGGTGCCGCTTTACGCAGGGCGGGCAGCAGGGCGGAACGCACCGCGGGATTCGGCTCCGTCAGCCAGGGACGCAAGGCCTCCATCGACACGGCCTTGGCGCGTCCCAGGGCGCCCAGATAGGCACTGCGCAGGGTTGCGGTGGCGGCGGTCTCCTGTCCCTTCTTGGCGGGGATCAGGTGTGCCATCCAGGGCAGGGGCGGGAAGGGGGCGTCGGTTGGCACACCTTCGAACAGGCGATGGAGCAGGGCATGAGTGAGGGGGCCGGCGAGGGCGGCGTCGGCCGGAAGGGCGACGTGCAGGGCCGCGAAGGGCGCTCGGAGGGCCTCCAGGGTCGGAGCCTGCAGGCTCAGCCCCGCCAGCCACGCCACATGAGCCTCGGCGCGCTGGGACCAAGGGACGGTGTTCCACGCGTCCATCAGGGCCAGCACCGCGTGGGGGGTGGCGGGCAGGGGCGCGCGAGTCTCGTCTGTCTTCCCCGCCTGTTTCAGTCGCAGCCAGGCGGCATGGGCCCTTACGGGATCGACCTTCCCGGTCTGCTCGAGGGCGGCGAGAAAGCCCTGAAGGGCGGGGCTCGGCTCGGCACCGTTCAGCTGCGCCACTGCCACGAAGGGCCGCACCTGCAGCCGGGCAGGCCACGTTGGGGCATCCGCCGCAGTGAGTCCCGCGAGGGCTTCCAGGGCCTTCGGGCTCTTGAGGCGGTTCAGGAAGAAGAGTGCGTCCACGCGTTCCTGGGGCGTGCGGGCAGCCCTCGCCTTCTCGAGCCAGACGGCCTCGGTAGGGGCTTCCAGTTCCGGTGGCAATAGGGCTGGATCCCCCGGCGCGCCGATGCGCTTCCGGGTCAGTTCCAGCCGGAGCCGGTCGACCTCGGACAGGCCCTCCGGGAGGAGCTTCAGGGGCTGGCGCTCCCAGGCGGCCTTCACCGCATCCGCTGGCTTGAAGGCGGGCGGGGTGGCGAGGAGCGAAAAGGCGGGCAGGGCCCAGAGGCAGGAACGCATCGTCATGGCGGACTCGACAGAAAGTGTCCCAGTCTACCGGACCCTAGCTCAGCAGCTTCATCAGGTCCTTGCGCTTGAGTTTGCGGGCGTAGGTCAGGGCGGTGGCGCCGTCCTGGTTCTTGAGGCTGCGTTTGGCGCCGTGCTTCAGGAGCAGCTGGGCGAGGGCCGCATGGCCGCCGTGGGCCGCCAGCATGAGCGGCGTCCAACCCTGGGCATCCTGGGCATTTGCCTTGGCGCCGTGGGCAAGCAGCCGCTCGGCAGCGCTCCGGGCACCCTCCAGACAGGCCCGGAGGAGGGGGGTGACGCCGTGGAGGGCAAGGGGGTCCACGGGGTGCCCGGCCTCCACCAGGAGGTCCACGTGGGGGCCATGGTCCAGGGCCGCGGCGATGTGCAGGCTGGTCTCGCCGTGGGCATCCGGGACATCCAGGGGGAACCCTTTTTCGATGAAGGTCCGCAGCAGGGTGGGCTCTGGGCGCAATGCGGCGGTGCCGACGGCGAGACCCGGATCGGCGATGGGCAGACCCCGCTCGATCAGGGGCAGGAGCACCTCGATCCGACCGCTCTCGAGCAGCAGTTCCACGAGATCCTCATCGGCCTCGGCCTCGGCGGTCAGATCAGCTCCGGCGTCCAGCAGCACCGTGAGGGCCTCCAGGCGCTCGAGGGCAGACAGGGGATCCCGGGTGGCGTGATCGCCGAAGGTGATGTCGAGGTAGGCGTCCTCCTCCAGGGCCAGGCGCAGCGCGGTGCGGCCCTTGGCGTCCATTAGGCCCACGGGCACGCCCTGGGCGAGCAGCCAGCGCAGGACTTCCGTGCGGCCCCGGAAGGCGGCGGCATGGAGGACGGGCAGGGTGGGTTCGGCGGGTACTGCCGCCAGATCGGCGCCCTGCTCCTTCAGCCAGGTCAGGGCGGGCATGGAGCCTCCCAGGGCCGCGGCCTCCAGGATGTCGGGGGTAAGGAGGTTCATCCCCTGGGCATGCCCCTGCTCCAGGCAGCCCAGGTGCCCCACGAAGGCGGCGGCACGCAGGAGGGGGGCCTCACCAGTGCCTGTAAGGGAGGCGCCCCGGGCGAGCAGGAGGTCGGCGAAGGTGGGCTGGCCGAAGATCAGGGCGCGGTGGAGGGGCGGCACTTTCTGATCTGGAGCACCGTTCACCGGAGCGCCTAGGTCGAGGAGGCGGGCCCCCGCCCGCAGCAGGCCGCCAGAGGCCGCGAGATCCAGCAGGCCGCGGCCATCCTCCAGTCTCAGGGCCTCCAGGTGGAGATCCGGCACGGCGAGCATGGCGAGGGACTGGGGTTCGAGCATGCCGTCCAGGGCGATGGCCAGGGGTGTCCAGCCACTGGGCTCCACGTGATCGGGTCGAGCCCCGCGCCGGATCAGCTCCAGGGCCAGTTCGTCCATGGACTCCGCCAGGGCGATGGCGAGGGCGCTCCAGCCGTCGCCATCCTGGGCGTTCGGATTCGCTCCGCGATCCAGGAGCAGGTGGGCGGTGGCCTCCTGCTTCTCCCCCAGGGTGAAGATCAGGGGGGCCGAGATGCCTTTGGGGACGGCGTTGGGGTCGGCTCCGGCGTCAAGGAGCAGGGGCACAGCGGCCCGGGTTTCGGCTGTCAGGGCAAAGGTCAGCGGCGTGCCGTAACCCGTCGCCAGCGCATTCACGTTCGCACCCTTTTCCAGGAGTGTTTGAGCGCCTTCGATCCAGTCCCGCCCGCAGGCCACCATGAGGGGCGTGAAGGACCGGTCGGGAACGGGCAGGTCGGGATCGACGCCCGAGGCCAGCACCTGCTGCAGGGCCTCCAAGTTGGAGGTGTAGACCGCATCCGCCAGCCGCGTGGCGACGAGGGCCTGCCCAGCGGACTGGCTGGCCTTCAGGGCGCCGCCGACGGCGGAGGTGATCCCTGCGGCGGCGCGGTGGACGGGGGAGACGGGGCGCTTCGACATGCCTCCATGCTAGCGCCCTCTCAATCCCTGAACCCGGCAGGCACAACCTGGATGAAAGTCCTATTGCGCCATTTTGTGGGCGATGCGCAGGGCCATCTCCACGCTCTGCTGGTAGTTCAGGCGGGGGTCCACATCCGTCTCGTAGGCGGTCTCAAGATCCGCCTCGGAAAGACCCCATCCGCCGCCCACGCATTCAGTGACGTGATCACCCGTGAGTTCCAGATGGACGCCGCCGAGGATGGTGCCGACCCTGGCGTGAATGTCGAAGGATTGCTCCAGCTCCGAGAGCACCGCGTCGAAGCTGCGGGTCTTTCGGCCGCTCTGGGTGGTGGTGGTGTTGCCGTGCATCGGATCGGAAACCCAAAGCACCTTGCAGCCCGCCTGAGTCACGCCTTCCAGCAGGGCGGGAAGGCGCTCGGCAATGCGGTCGGCGCCCATGCGGTGGATGAGGGTGAGCTTGCCCGGTTCGTTGGCGGGATTGAGCGTGCGGCAGAGGGCGATGGCGTCGTCCGCCGTCGTGCCGGGGCCGATCTTCACGCCCACGGGATTGGCGATGCCACGGAAATACTCCACGTGGGCGCCGTCCAGGGCGCGGGTGCGCTCGCCGATCCACGGGAAGTGCGTGGTGAGGTCGTACCAGCCCTCGCGGCGGGGCACGTGGCGGGTCTGGGCCATTTCGTAGTCGAGGTTCAGGCCCTCGTGCCCCGTGTAGAAGTTCACGCGCTCCAGCTCTGTGAGCGGGTGCCCCAGCATCGTCTCCATGAATCGCACGGATTTTTGGACGGAACTGGCGATGGCGCGAACCTCTTCGGGGAGGGTGGCATCGTCCAGGTAGCCCGTGTCCCAGATCTCCTGGTGATGCAGGTTGGCGAAGCCGCCATCCACGAGGCTGCGGATGAAGTTCAGCGTCAGGGCCGACTGACGGTAGGCGCCCAGCAGCAGTGCTGGATCCGGCGTGCGGGATTCCAGGGTGAACTCGCTCTTGTTGAAGAGCTGGCCGCGGTAGGCGGGCAGGGTCAGGCCGTCGCGGGTCTCGGTGCCGGAGCTGCGGGGTTTGGCGTACTGTCCAGCGAAGCGGCCCACCCGGGTCACGGGCTTGGAGGCGCCGTAGAGGATCAGGATGCTCATCTTCAGCAGCACCTTGAGGCGCGCGACGATGCTCTCGGAGCGGCAGTCCTCCAGGCGTTCGGCACAGTCGCCGCCCTGGAGCACGAAGCGCTTGCCCTCGGCGGCCTCGGCAAACTCCGCCTTGAGGCGCTCGATCTCCCAGCTCGTCACCAGGGGCGGCAGGGAGGACAGCTCCGCCAAGGCCTTCGCCAGGGCCTCAGCGTCCGGATAGGTGACTTCCTGCGCGAGGGGTTTCGACTTCCAGCTCGAGGGATGCCATGCGTGTTCCATCTATCGAGCCTAGCAGCGGGGTGGTTCCATTGGATCCCATAACCCGCCGCGGATCGGAGATGTTGTCTGGGTGTCAAGCCCAAAGGGCGTGATCCACCGCTCGATTCCCGCCGCGGTGCGAGGGACCGACCCTGCGCCTCGATACACTGCTCGCATGGCACGCATCCTCATTGCAGACGACCAGGCCGATGTGCGGGAGAGCCTCCGGCTGCTCCTGAAGAGCGAGGGCTTCGCTGTGGAGACGGCGGGCTCCCCGGCCGCGGTGCTGGCGGCAGTGGAGGCGGCTGGGATCGATCTCGTGCTCATGGACATGAACTACGCCCGGGACACGACCTCGGGCCGTGAGGGCCTGGAGCTGCTGGCCCGGCTGCGGGAGCAGGACGCGACTCTGCCGGTGGTGGTGATGACTGCGTGGGGCACGGTGGATCTGGCGGTGGAGGCCATGCGGATGGGGGCCAAAGACTTCGTGCAGAAGCCCTGGGAAAATGCCCGGTTGCTGGCGACCCTACGCACTCAGTTGGAATTGGCCACGGCCCTGCGTCGGAGCCGTGGTTTGGAAGGCATTCTGAAGGGGGACGGTCTGCCGGAGCTGGTGGCGCGGTCCCGGGCCATGGAGCCGGTGGTGCGGCTCCTGGAGCGTCTCGGGCCTTCGGACGCCCCGGTCCTCATCACCGGCGAGAACGGCACGGGCAAGAGTCTCATCGCCCGCATCCTGCACGCCGCCAGCCGCCGCCCGGAGCAGCCCCTGGTGACGCTCAACGCGGGGGGCCTCAGCGAAGGCGTGCTGGAGTCGGAGCTCTTCGGCCACGTGAAGGGCGCCTACACGGATGCGAAGGCCGACCGGGCGGGGCGCTTCGAACTGGCGGACGGCGGCACGCTCTTCCTGGACGAGATCGGGAATTCTCCGCTGTCCCTGCAGGCACGGCTGCTGCGGGTGCTGGAGACCGGGGAGTTCGAGCGGGTGGGGTCGAGCCGCACCCAGCGGGCGGACGTGCGTGTGCTCAGCGCCACCAACGTGGACCTGGATCAGGCCGTGGCGGAGGGGCGCTTCCGGCAGGACCTCCGCTTCCGCCTCAACACCATCGAACTCCACATCCCGCCGCTCCGAGAGCGCAAGGAGGACCTGGCGCCTCTGGCGGAGCAATTCCTCGCCCGGCACGCCCAACGCTACCGAAAGGCCATTCGTGGGGTTGCACCCGATGCCCTGCGGGTGCTGGAGCAGCATGGCTGGCCCGGCAACGTGCGCGAGCTGGACCACGCCCTGGAGCGGGCGGTGCTGCTGGCCCAGGGGGAATGGCTCGAGGCGGGGGATCTGCTGCTGACGCAGCGGAAAGGGGCTCCCACCGATCTCGCGGACCTCAGCCTGGAGGAGATGGAGGCCTTGCTGGTGCGCAAGGCTTTGGCCCGCTACGGAAGCGCTACCGCAGCGGGAGAGGCCCTGGGACTCTCCCGCAGCGCGATGTACCGGCGGCTGCAGAAGCTGGGAATCACCGGCTGATGCGCCTGAGCTTCCCCCGCCGCCTTCAGCTCCTGCTCCTCATCGGGAGCTTTCCAGGACTGTTGCTGGCGGGTGCCTTCCTGGCGGGCTGGATGCCGCCCCTGTGGCTCCGGATGTTCCTGTGCGGAGCGGCTGTGGTGGCCCTGACCTGGAGCGCCCGGCAGTTGGGAAGTCAGGTCCAGCGCCCCCTCCAGACCCTGGCGAACCTGCTGGCGGCGCTGCGCGAGGGCGACTTCAGCTTCCGCGCACGCCAGCCTCAGCCCGGGGATGCCCTCGGGGATGTCTACCGCGAACTGAACACCCTCTCCGACCTGCTGCAGCAGCAGCGCCTACGCACCCTGGAAGCCACAGCTCTCCTGCGGGCGGTGATGGAGGCCATCGATGTGGCGATCTTCGCCTTCGATGAGGAAGGCGCGCTCCGGCTCGTGAACCGGGCGGGGGCGGTGCTGTTGGGGCGTGCGCCGGAGGCACTTCTGGGGGCCGCGGCCCAGGAACTCGGGTTGACGGCTGGATTGGATGGCGAGAGCCCACGGCTGGTGGATCTGGTTTTCCCCCGAAGGGCGGGCCGCTTCGAACTGCGGCGTGGCACCTTCCGTCAGGGGGGACGGCCCCACAGTCTGCTGGTGCTCTCCGACCTCACGCGCACGCTGCGGGAGGAGGAACGCAAGGCATGGCAGCGTCTGGTGCGGGTGCTTGGCCACGAGATCAACAACAGCCTGGCCCCCATCCAGAGCCTCGCGGAGAGTCTCGGGCGCATCCTCGAGGCGCAGGGCGAGGACTGGCAGGCGGATGCCCGGCAGGGCCTCGGCATCATTGCGGGGCGCGCCCAGGGCCTGGGCCGCTTCATGGAGGGCTACACCCGGCTGGCGCGCCTCCCGGAGCCCCGCTGCATGGAGGTCATGCTCGGAAGCCTCATGCGCAAGGTCGCGGCGCTGGAGCACCGCATGAAGGTCCACGTGGAAGAGGGCCCCGAACTGGTGCTGCGGGCGGATCCGGATCAGCTGGAACAAGCCCTCATCAACCTCATCAAGAACGGCGTGGAGGCCGCCCAGATCACCGGCGGCGGCGTCAGCCTCACCTGGCGCGGCACCCCCCTGGCCGTCGAGATCTGCGTGTCCGATGAAGGCCCTGGTCTGCCGACAGAGGCCAACCTATTCGTGCCCTTCTTCACCACCAAGGACGGCGGCAGTGGCATCGGGCTCCTGCTCAGCCGCCAGATCGCAGAGGCACATGGCGGCAGCCTCAGCCTCACCAATCGGGAGGACCGCGAAGGTGCCCTCGCGACGGTGCGGCTGCCCCGGTAGCACGGGTTTCCACGGCGATTTAAATCCTTCCTCTCGGAACGGCGAAGGGCCCCTTTCGGGGCCCTTGCTTTCGGTGGTTGGGGAGGAAGGATTTGAACCCTCACCTGACAGAATCAGAATCTGTTGTCCTACCGTTAGACCACTCCCCAGCAGACATCCCAAGGATACCAAATCAGGGGCTTTGCGCAAGGGGGTTATGCTGTCCTGAATCCCCCGGGAGGAAGTGATGGCGGAGGCTCTGAAGCTCGCGTACTACGTGGCGATGAAGGAAGGCGGCAGCTACCTGGGAGGCGTGCTTGTGACGGATGCCTCGGGCATTCCTCTCGATTTCCGCTACACCGAACCCATCACGCCCACAAAGCTCCAGGCGGTGCTCTACGGCAAGGCGCTGGAGCCTCACCTCAAGGAGGAGGTGATCCAGAAGACCCTCCTGAAGGAGCTCAAGGTCACACCGGATCTCTTCCTTGTGCCGCCCGTGGACCTCGTCGGGGGCTGGAGCGGCGACAAGCGGTTCCCGGTGCTCGCGGTGCAGAAGACCCAGGAGCCGCCAATGCCGCGTCTCGGCGAGGTGCTGCGGGTCTCGGCTCGGGAAGTGCTCCTCCAGGTCAGCGAAGGCGCCGCGCCGCTGCGGGTGCTCTTCGCCACCGGCACGGAGCTGGCCACCCAGGAACAGGCCGTGGGGCGGCTGCTGGAGGCGGGCTATCACATGGATCTGGCGGAACCCCTGGAGCGGGTTCAGGCGGCCCTCCAGACCCTGCTGCGTCCCGAGTAGACGATGGCCTTCGGCCGCTTCAAGGAAGCCGTGACGGATCTCGCGGAGACCCTGCGGCGGGTCTTCCAGGATCCCCCCGTCCAGGGCGGCGCCCCGTCCATCGAGGCGCCCGTCCAGACGGGCATGGCCCTCCTGGAGGTGCAGGCCACGGGCATGACGCCGGAGCCCGCGTGCCGGGTGGCGGAATCTCCGGTCATACGGGAAGCCCGTCCTGAGGAGGCGCCAGTGGCGCTGCAGGCCCGCCTCCAGGAAGAGCAGGGTTGGGAGAGCTGGTCTACGGGGGCTCGCCTTTGCGCCGTGCCCGTCTTCCACGCGGGGGCGGCAGCGCAGTTGGAAATTCCACCCCTCCCCCGGAAGGCCGCCGTCCTCAAGGCGCCTACGGAAGGCTGGCGGACGCGGGCCATGGGAGCGCAGATGCGTCTGCCGCAATGCCACACGCGCCGGGAGCAGCCAGAGCTTCCGATCCCGCGGGTGCGGGATGGTTTGGCTCTGGCGCTCGCCCTGCCCGTGGCGGTGGCGGGGGAACTCTGGTCCACCCAGAGCAAGGCCCTGCAGATGCGCTACGGGCTGGAGCTGGTTAAAGCGACGGGCGAGAACATCCGAAACGTGGAAGTGCTGGGGCTCTTTCGGATCCCCGACGAGGGAGTTCTCGAGATGCGGCATGATCCACGAAACCAGAAGCTCCTGCTCCGGCTGGATGGAAAGGCCCGGACCGCCCGGCGTCGCCCCTTCCTGCTCGCCCGGCGCAAGGAAGACGGAGCCCTTGTGAGCTGCTTTCTGGAGCACGCTTGATGTCCCTGCCCAAGCTGCCTGACCTCCCCGACGATCCCTCCCCGACGATCCCGATGCCGGCCTGGGGGGACTACGAGACCACCCTTCGGGAGCGCAGGCCGGGGGATGACGTGGAACCCAGCGGTTGGGCCCTGGTGGTCTACGCGGGAGCCGCCCTCGGAAGGGTCTTCGGCCTGCACCCGGGCGACAACCTCGTGGGCCGGACCCCGAACGTCCACATTCCTCTCGTGGATGACGAAGTGAGCCGGAATCACGCGGTGGTGCGCCTGCTGGAGCGGGACGGCCACGAAGCTCACATCCTGCTGGAGGATCTGGGCTCCACGAACGGCACGCTCGTGAATGGCCGGGCCCTGCGAGGCACCGTGGAACTGGCGGTGGGGGACCGGGTGGCTTTCGGCCGCCATGTCCTGAAGCTTGTGGCCATGGACGCCCTGGAGCGCGCCTTCCACCAGACCCTGCTGGATCAGAGCACGCGCGATCCGCTGACGGGGCTGGGGAATCGCGCCTCGACCCTGATGGATCTCCAGAACCGCTTCGAGTTGAGCCGTCGCCACGAGCGGCCCCTCAGCGTCGTCATGGTGGACCTCGACCACTTCAAGCGGATCAACGACCAGTTTGGACACGGCGCCGGGGACGCCACCCTCCAGCAGTTCGGCGAACTGGTGCGCCAGCAGCTCCGCTCTTCGGATTTGGCAGGGCGCATCGGCGGGGAGGAGTTCCTGCTCGTCTTGCCGGAGACCGAACTCGCCGGCGCCGCCCTCCTGGCCCAGCGTCTGAGGGAAGCGGTCGCTTCGACGCCGGTACCCCTGCCGGATGGCCCCTTGACCGTCACCGCCAGCTTCGGTGTGGCGGAGCGCAGCCCGCGGGATCGGGAAGCCGGGGACCTCATGGGACGTGCGGACGCCTCGCTCTACCGGGCCAAGCATTTGGGGCGGAATCGCATCGAATTGGCGGGGGGCGGTTCCTGACCATCACCTGACGCCTCACCCTTGCTAAGCTGTGCTCCGGTGATCCCTACATCCCATGAGCGAGCCGCATCCCGTGAGCCTTCCCCTCGAGGATTCCCAGTCCTCCACCCAGCACGCTTCCATCCCCGGTTGGCGACCCGCAGGGGATGTGGAGGACTGGGTGCTCGTGCGCTATGTGGGGCACCCCCTGGGGGCCTTCCTGCGAATCGGCGAGGGCAGCTGCAAGATCGGACGGAGCCGTTCCAGCGACCTGCTCCTCCCGGAGGCGGATGTCAGTCGCCACCATGCGCGCCTCGACATCATCCTGGATGCGGGAGGCCGCTGCGGGGTGTACCTGATGGATGAAGGCTCCACGAATGGTTCGCACGTCAACGGCCAGCCGTTGCCGCCTCATGTCGCGATGGCGCTTTCGGATGGGGATGCCATCCGGATCGGCCCCCACACGTTCCGCCTGAAGCGCCTTGACGCCCTGGAGCGCCAGTTTCACGAGCAGGTGCTGGTGCAAAGCACCGTAGATCCCGTGACGGGGCTGAGCAACCGCGCCACGGTCTTCGGCTGCTTGGAGCGGCAGGCCGAGATCGCCCGTCGGTACCGGCGGCCTCTCTCGGTCTGCTTGCTGGACCTGGACCACTTCAAATGGGTGAACGACTGTTACGGTCACGCCGCCGGGGACGGGGCGCTGGAGGCGGTGGGGCACGTGCTGGCGACCCGGATTCGGGCTGGTGATCTGGTGGGTCGGGTCGGCGGGGAGGAATTCCTCGTGGTGCTCCCCGAAACACCGGTTCTCGCGGCCATGCACTTGGCGGAGGACATCCGCCTGGCGCTCCAGGATCACGAGATCCTCGCACCGGGTGCCGGTGACCGCATCCAGATCACCTGCAGCATCGGCGTCGCGGAACTCCGTGAGGATGATGCGGACGCCGGAGTGCTGCTGGCCCGAGCGGACGCCGCGCTCTACCATGCAAAGGCCATGGGGCGGAACCGCACGGAGGTCGACGCCACATGTCCCGTCTGATCCCGCGGCAGATCGGCGCCGTCCGGGTGGGCGAGCTCCTCGGGGAAGGCGGCATGGCCCAGGTCTTTCAGGCCGTGGACACCCTGCGCCCTGACCTGCAGCTGGCGGTCAAGTTCCTCAGGGCGGAGGCCCTCGGGGATCGGGATACCCTCCAGCGCTTCCTGCGGGAAGGCGAGGTGCTCAAGAGCCTGCGTCATCCCCACCTCGTGGAGGTCCATGGCTTCGGCATGGTGGGGAGCGTGCCCTACCTGCTGATGGAACTGCTCCCAGGGGGCAGCCTGAAAGCCTGCTGGGGCGAGCCTCCCGCGCGGCTGGTGCGTCGGCTCGGCCCCGTGGCGGATGCCCTCGCCTTCGTCCACGCCCACGGAGTCATCCACCGGGATCTCAAGCCCAGCAACCTGCTCTTCGCGGGGGACGGCGCGCTTAAGGCCACGGATTTCGGCGTCTGCCTCTGGGAAGATGCCAGCGCGGAGCGCATGACCCGCAGTCGGATGGTGGTGGGAACGCTCGGTTACATGGCTCCCGAGCAGCACGGCGACCCCCGGCGGGTGGACGGTCGCTGCGATGTCTTCGCCCTGGCGGCGATCCTTTACGAATTCACCACCGGCCAGCCCTGGAGCCAGGTGCAGCTGCCCCCGGCGGCCGTGCGCCCCGGCTTTCCCCCCCGCTTTGCCCGACTGCTCTTGGACGGCCTGGCCGCGGATCCGGCTCGGCGCACGCCCTCCATGGCCGCGATGCGGGATGGGATGGCGGACTGGCTGGAAGGCGCGGAGGCCGCGGGCTGGGGCGAGGTGGCCCTGCCGGGCTTCGAACCCGGCGTGCAGGAGGCTGCGACCCAGGCCCGACGACGCGAACCGGAGGACGCCGAGACCCGTCTCGGACCCTACCTGGATGCCCTGGGCAGCGGCGGGGTCGGCGCGAGACGGGCGGCGGCAGAAGGCCTGCTGCGCGGGGGGCGGCCAGAGGACGAATCCTTTCTTCTGGAGGCCCTGGCACGGGTGCCGGAGGCGGGTCGGTTCGCGGTGGCCGGAGCCTTGGGCCGCGTCGGGGGGAGCCCAAGCCTCGACGCGCTGCTGGCATTGCTGACGGATCCCTATGCCCAGCGAGAGGCCGCCGAGGCCGCCAGCGCCATCGCCCGGCGATCTGGGCACGGTGAGGCCGTGTTGGCCGCCCTTGGGCGCGAGGGCCTCGGCCCGACTTGGCATTGGCTGCCCCGGGCGCGACTCGGGGATGGCAGTTGGGTGGACGCCCTGCTCCAGGCCTGGCCGGGACTGATTGCCCCCCAGCGCCTCCAGGCCCTCGAAGCGGCTCGGGAGCTGCCGGAGGCCCTGCGCCTTTCCCTTCGGAATGCCCTCGCCCCCGACATCGCCGCCCGGGGCGGGAATCTGAATGCGGCCTGGGAACTGCTCTGAACAGGAAACGGCGCCCTTCGGCGCCGTTTCTGCATCTGGAATGACCGGATCCGCCTACTCCATCATCTCACTCAGGCTGCGTCCCGCGTGGATGCGGAGGATGGCATCGCCGAACATGGCGGCGGTGCTGAGCACCTTGAGGTTCCGCATGGACTCGCGCTTGGCGGTGGTGATCGGAATGCTGTCCGTGACTACGAGTTCGTCCAGCTCGGCCGCATTCAGGACGTTCACGGCCTCACCGCTGAAGACACCGTGGGTCACGCCTACGCGCACCTTCTTGGCGCCGAAGTCCCGCAGGATGCGCGCTGCTTCCTTGATGGAGCCGCCGGTGGCGATCTCGTCGTCGTAGATGATGGCGTTCTTGC
>CAYQAS010000036.1:0-37878 GCA_964415525.1 uncultured Solibacteraceae bacterium | reverse complement strand
GCCACCAGCTCGTTCTCGGCCTCGGGCATGTCGAAGGGCAGGCGGTTGCACTCCGCGAAGCCCGCCGTCAGGTAGATGAGGAAGCCCACCACCATGACGGGAATGCCCAGGAAAGGGATGTCCAGGGCCAGGGCCCGGGTCATCTCCCCGATGTTCAGACTGCCGGAGAGGATCACGGCGGGAATGAGGCTGAGGGTCAGGGGGACTTCGTAGCTGACGATCTGGGCCGCACTGCGCAGGCCGCCCAAGAGCGGATACTTGGAGTTTGAAGCCCAGCCGCCCAGCACGATGCCATACACGCCCACGGATGCGATGCCGAGGATATAGAGCAAACCGACATTCATGTCGACCATGACGCCGTTGAAGGCCAGGCCGCCAATGATCGGCACCCACTTCGGGAAGGTGAACCACGTGCCGGGGGTGAAGCTCAGGGCCGCGAACACCAGGA
The DNA here is from genome assembly GCA_964415525.1 of uncultured Solibacteraceae bacterium. GTDB lineage: Bacteria > Acidobacteriota > Holophagae > Holophagales > Holophagaceae > CAZPUI01. The sequence continues at coordinate 37,430 of CAYQAS010000036.1, read as the reverse complement.
CGCTGGCCGCCATACTCAGGGCCGGGGCGATCCGGAAGACAAATTTGTCCGCCTTGTCGGGGACGATGTCTTCTTTCGCGAACAGCTTCAGGATGTCCGCCGCCACCATGGGCAGGCCGCGGAAGTAGGACAGCACGGGCACCTTGCCCAGCCGCCACATGTTCCGGTTCATGAAGCCCGTAATGCCGATCAGCCGACCCGCGACGCGGGTGGCGCCGAGGCGCTGCTGGAGGTAGCCCAGCACCTTGCGCTCGGCAAAGACCGTCAGGGGCACGATGATGAAGATGAAGATCAAGGTGACCACGGCCTGCAGCACGGCCATGACCATGAGTTGGGTCAGCGTCATCGGTCGATCTCCCCGAGCACGACATCGAGCGTTCCGATGGCCGCGATGACGTCGGCGATGAGCCCGCCCTCGGTCATCTTCGGCAGCGACTGGAGGTTCACGAAGCCCGGCGCCCGCACATGGAAGCGGTACGGCCCGGCGCCGCCCTTCTCGCCGACGAGGTAGTAGCCGAGCTCGCCCTTGGGCGCCTCGTTGGCGTGGTAGACCTCGTTGACCTCGGCCTTCAGGACCTTGGGCAGCTTGGCCATGATCGGACCTTCCGGCATGCCGTCGATGCACTGCTGGATTATCCGGGCGCTCTGCCGCATCTCTTCCATGCGCACGAGGTAGCGGGCAAAGGTGTCCGCTTCAGACTTCACCGGGACGATGAAATCCATCTCGTCGTAGGCGGCGTAGGGGCTGTGCTTGCGGATGTCGAAATCAACCCCCGCGGCACGCAGCACGGGGCCGGTCACGCCCAAGGCGATGGCGTCCGCCGCGCTGAGCTTGGCGATGCCCACGGTGCGCTTCAGCCAGATGCGGTTCTCGTTCAGCAGCGTCTCGTATTCCTCGATGCAGCTGGGGAACTTCGCCAGGAAGGCGCGAACCTTGGCCTCGAAACCCTCGGGCAGCTCCTCCTTCATGCCGCCGATGCGCGTCATGGTGGTGGTGAGGCTGCTGCCGCAGTAGAGCTCGTTGAGGTCGAGGATGTCCTCGCGCTCGCGGAAGGCGTAGAGGAAGACCGTCATGGCGCCGATGTCGAGCGCGTGGGTGGCGAGCCAGATAAGGTGGGACGCGATGCGGTTCAGCTCCGCCATCATCGTCCGCATGTAGCGCGCCTTGCGGGGGACCGTGATGCCCAGGAGCTTCTCGGTGGCTTCCACCCAAGCCAGGTTGTTGGCCACGGCAGAACAGTAGTCCATGCGGTCCGTCCAGATCTGGCCCTGGAAGAACGCCTTGTTCTCGCACACCTTCTCCACCCCTCGGTGGAGGTAGCCGATGACCGGGCGGCAGGACACGATCGTCTCGCCGGAGAGGGTGAGCTGGAGCCGGAGCACGCCGTGCGTCGACGGATGCTGCGGCCCCATGTTGATCTGCATCTCATGCGGCTTGAACATCAGTCGGCCCTCGGAGGATTGAGGTTCACCTGGAGGTGGCCCGCCACCTCGATGGCCTTCTGGTTGAGCCAGCCGCTGCGATCCTCTCGGAAATCGATGTCCCGCTGGCCGAGGCCCACCACGGGGTATTCCTTGCGCAGGGCGTGGGCCTCCCAGTCGTCCGGGCAGAGGATCCGGGTCATGTCGGGGTGGTTTGCAAAGCGGATCCCGAGCATGTCGAAGATCTCCCGCTCCATCCAGTTGGCACCGGCATAGACCTGCGTGGCGCTCTCGGGCTCGAACCCTTCGGCGATGAGGATGCGAAGGCGCAGCCGCTTTTTCCGGGCAATGGACGTGAGGTGGTAGACGACGCTGAACGCGAAGCCCTGGCCCGCCGGATAGTGCGTGGCGGTCTCGTCCGCCAGCATTTCATAGCGGAGCTCGGCGTCGTCCCGCATCAGGTTCAGGGCCTGGAGGATGGCCTCCGGCGCCACCTGGCAGGTGCGTTCATCGCCCTGCTGAAAGATCTCCTGACAGGCATCGCCCAGCAGGTCCTTCAGGCGGAGCAGATCGGCGTCCGTGGCCTCCACGGGCACGGGCCAGCGCAGGTCGCCGTCCTCGGTTTTCTGAGGAATCCGGACCGGCGCCTTGGGTGCGGGCTGGTCCTCAGCTTCCGCCTTGGCCTTGGCTGTCTCATAGGTGGCAAGCTGCTTTTCCCAGGCCGCCGCCTCCGCCGCGATGGCGTCACGGTAGGCCTTCAGCCCGGGGACAGGCGCCGTCTTGGGCAGGGTCACCTGCTGGCGCGGATCCTTCATACGGCCCCCTCGAAGAGCTCCCGGTACCGGTCCGCCATGCTGCCCTGCATGATCTTGTCCTGCAGCATCATGAAGCCGTAGAGCAGCGCTTCAGGGGTCGGAGGGCACCCGGGGATGTAGACATCCACCGGCACGATCTTATCGACGCCCTGCACCGTGTGGTACGTGTCGAAGGGCCCGCCGCAGGTGGCGCAGGATCCCATGGCGATCACCCACTTGGGCTCGGGCATCTGGTCATAGAGCGTCTTGATGATGGGCGCCATCTTGTACGTGACGGTGCCCGCCACGATCATCAGGTCCGCCTGCCGCGGCGAGGCGCGGAAGATGCCGGATCCGAAGCGGTCGAAGTCGAACTTGCTGGCGCCGGCGGCCATCATCTCAATGGCGCAGCAGGCCAGACCGAAGGTGACGGGCCAGACGCTGGAAGCGCGGGACCAGTTGAGAACCTTCTCCACCTTGGTGGTGATGATGAGGTTCTCCAAGGCGGTGGGGTGAGTCTGCACGGAGCCTCCCATCATTCCCACTCCAGCGCACCCTTCGACCAGATGTAGCCATAGCCGAAGAGCAGCAGGAACAGGAAGAGACCGATCTCCACCAGCCCGAACAGGGCCAGCTCCTTGGCCTGGATGGCCCAGGGCATGAGGAAGACGGTCTCAACGTCGAATACGAGGAACATGACCGCCACCAGGTAGTAGCGGACGGACAGCTTGTCCCGGGCCTCTCCCCGGGCGGTCAGACCGCACTCGTAGGAGGCGTACTTGGCCCGGCTGGGGAAGTGAGGACGGATCAGGCGCGAGATCGTCCAGATCACGGCCGGTAGGCCGATGGCAACGGCCAACAGGACGAGGAGCGGAGCGTAAGCGCGCATGCTTGGTCTCCCACAGCAGAGCCGTTCATTTTGGATAAAAACGCTTGAACTGTCCACCTTGTCCCAGACACCACAGACCACCAAGGGCCGAGAAGTGTCACGGGGGCGAACCCTTCCAATCAACCATTACCACATCGACATGCAGTCAAAAGTCTCGATCCGGACCGGATCCTCGAGACCGTGACCGAATTCGCAGCACTAGGATCAGGTTCTAGGCCATGCCTGCTCGGGCCTTTTCCACGGTGGCCTTGCTGTAATAGCCGCAGACACCTTTTTTGGCATCCGGCTCCAGCCCAGCGGCCTTGACGGCGTCCTTCAGCTTCTTCTCGGAGAGGCCCAGTTCCTTGGCCCAGTTCGGGAGGGTCTTGAGGTCGTCCGCCATGGGGTCTCCTTTGAAAGACGCCAGCATACCCTCTGGGGATTCTCGAAGTTGACGGATTCCCGCGACGCCCCCCAACCTGGACTGGGGCCCCGTCATGCCTCCCTCCATCGGATCCCCTGGATGTCTCTCGCTCCCACCTACAAGGCCCGGATCGCCCTGGGCTTCCGGAACGCTCAGACCACGTACGACGCTTGCGCGGACGTCCAACTCGATATGGGCCGACGTCTCATCGCCCTGCTGGAAGCCCACAGCGAGACGATCCCTGCTCGGGCTTTCGAAATCGGATGCGGCACGGGAACGTTCACCGAAGGCCTTATGGCCGCCTTCCCCATTCAGGAACTGTTTCTGAACGATCTGGTGCAGGAGATCCCAGAAGCACTCCGGAATCGGATTCCCGCCGCCCTTCCAGCCACCTATCTCATGGGTGACATCGAGTGCCTGGAGGTCCTGCCCGACCACCTCGATCTCGTCGCCTCCAACGCCTGCCTCCAGTGGATGACGGATCTGCCGCGTCTGCTCAAGCGCCTCCACGGTTGCCTTCGCCCCGGCGGACATCTGCTCTTCAGCACCTTCGGACCAAAAAATTTAGAAGAGGTCGCCCACCTCGCGGGTCCGGGGCTCGCCTATCGAACCCTGCCGGACCTTCGCGAGGTCATCGGCAAAGCCTTCGATATCATCCACCTCTCGGAAGCGCCCCTTTCGGTGACCTTCCCCGATCCGGCCCACCTGCTTCGGCATTTGAGAGCGACAGGGGTGAACGGTGTGCGCCAGGAGCGCCTCGGCCCCGGAGCCCTGCGTCGCTTCATGGCGAGCTACGCAGAACGCTTCCCCCAGCCCGGGGGCGGGGTCCGGCTCACGTACCACCCGATCCACTGTCTGGCCCGCAGGCCCTTATCCGTCTGACCTATTCCGCAGCGGCGGGCGCCTTTCGGGCCGCGGCCCGGGCGCGGAGATATTCGACGACTCCGGGCAGCACGGAGATGATGACGATCGCCACGACCACACTCTCGAAGTGCTTCTGCACCCACGGGAAGCCGCCGAAGACCCAGCCCGCCGCCAGCAGACTGCCCACCCAGAGGGCGCCCCCAAGGATGTTGTAGGTCGCGAATTTCGCATAACTCATCGTGCCGATACCCGCCACAAAGGGGGCGAAGGTGCGGACGATGGGCACGAAGCGGGCCAGGATGATCGTCTTGGCTCCGTATTTCTCATAGAAGGCATGCGCCTTCTGGAGGTGCTCCCGGTTCAGCCAGCGACTGTCCTGGCGATGGAAGACCGCCGGTCCCAGCTTCTTTCCGATCGCATAGTTGACGGCATCCCCGAGCACCGCGGCGACCCAGAGCAGAATGCCCATGAACCAGATGTTGATCGGAGAACCCTTCAACCCAGCCACGGCACCGATGGCGAAGAGCAGGCTGTCTCCGGGGAGGAAGGGCATCACCACCAGCCCCGTCTCCACAAAGATGATGGCGAACATCAGCACGTAGAGCCATGCGCCCATCTCCCCTGCCATGGCATTGAGGCTGACGGGGTTCGTGAGCTTGCGAAGGAAGTCCAGGGCGGTGTGCAGCAGGTTCAAGGTCGATCCCAAAAGTCCAGGTGTACCAGAGCCTCCCCAGGTCACCAAGGACCGATACACTGACAGCTCATCCATCATGGCCCCCACCCCCGATCCCTTCGAGAGCACACGGCAACTGGACCCCGAGGGGCCGCTCCTGGAAGTTCCTCCGGATTTCACCGCCTATTCCCTTGATTTAGGGAGCTTTCGGCCTTTCGATCCGGTCCCGCTGCCCACCCTCGAGCTGCCGAATCTCCCCGGGGACCGCTTCCGATTCCTGGAGATCCTCGGCCGCGGAGGTCATGGCGTGGTGGCCCGGGCGGAGGATCTCACCCTGGGTCGGCAGGTGGCGGTCAAGTGGCTGCGGTCCGCCACCGCGGAGAGGGAAGCCCTCCTGCGGGAGGCGCGCACCCAGGCCTCCCTGGAGCATCCCCACATCTGCCGCATCTACGAGGTCGGTCTCCATGAGGGACGCGGGTACATCGTCATGCAGTTGGTGGATGGGTTGCCCATCACCCAAGCCTTGGCCCAGCACCCACTTCCGAAGCAGCTGGACGTCCTCCGCATGGCGGCGGAAGCGGTCCATGCCGCCCACCTTCGAGGCCTCATCCATCGAGACCTGAAACCCGGCAACCTCCTGGTGGAACAGACTCAGGAGGGCCACCTGGTCCCTCGCATCCTGGACTTCGGCCTCGCCACCCAGGTGGAAGAATTGCGGCGATTGCATCGAGAAGGCTTTACCGCCATCGCCGGTACCCCTGCCTACATGGCGCCGGAGCAGACCCTTATGGAAGCGGGTGTGGTCGACCAGCGGGCGGATATCTGGGCTCTGGGCGTCATTCTCTTCGAGGTCCTGATCGGAGAACTCCCCTTCCCTCCCTCCGGGGGCATCGAAGGGCTGACGGCGTGCCAGAGGCGAGGCATCCCGGATCCCTGGGATCGGCAACCGCGCCTGGATCCTGACCTCCGGGCCATCCTGCTGTGCGCCCTGGCCCGCCACCCATGGGACCGCTACGCCACCGCCCGGGACTTCGCCTTGGATCTGGAGCGATTCATCCAAGGGCGACCCGTCTCCGTACGCACTATCTCAGGGAAGGCACGGGCCTGGAAGCAGGCCAAGCGCCATCCCGCCGCCAGCCTCATTGCAGGAATGGCCATCCTCGTGACCCTCTCCGGCTTCAGCTACGGCATGGTGAGCCGCCGTCGCGGCCTCGCCATGCTGAGGGCCGCCGTCGTCTTTGACCGCCAGGGAAGGGATCTGGAACACCGCCTCGACCAGCTCCGTCATCTCCCGCCTGAACGGCTGGGTCAGGCCTACTCCCATCTGAGGCAGGAGGTCGCCCGACTCGAGTCCCTGGTCCAGCACCACCCCCGCTGGGAGCAAGGTCCCATTCACACCACCCTCGGTCGGTTGCATCTCGCCATGAGAGATCCCGAGCGGGCTCGACAGCACTTCGTGCGTGCCCAGGCTCTTGGTTTCCGCAACGGGGATACGGGTCTCGGATTGGGCTTGGCCGAGGCCGAATGCCTGGCACTCCGCAGCCGAGAAGCCGCCGCCCTCCCCCTGAGCACGCGAGCCAGACGGCTTCACAAGCTCCGGCAGGAGCTGGAACAGAACGCCCTCCGCCTGATTCGGCAGCACCGGCTGGAGGCCGCCCATCCCGACCTGATCGAGGCCCACATCCACGTTCTGGAAGGCCGGGAGGAGGCCGCCGACCGACTGCTTTCCGCTCGGCTCTCCCATGCCCCTTGGGCCGATCAGCACCGCCGCCTCCTCGCCGACCTCCGGACCCAATCCGTCGTCCTGGCAGACCAGCCCTCGCCGGAGCAGGAGGCCACCGCCCTGGCCATCGTTGCGGAAGGAATGGCCCTGGCGCCTGGGGATCCCATCTTTCCCCTCTGCGAGGCCCGTCTGCATCTCGCCGCCTGCCGCCGGGCTCAGCGAGGGAACCGTTTTCCAGCGGACCGCCTCCAGGCTGGGGAACGTGCGGCCCTGACCGCCCTGAACCTCGATCCCGACCTCCAGGAGGCTGCACGCATCCAGGCAGAATTATCTCTTGTCCAGGCCACCATCCTCAGCAATCGGACGGAAGATGCCCGCGCCGCGTGGGATCTGGGGTACTGCCGACTGAAGGCGGCCCTCCACCGTTTCCCCGCCGCCGCGTGGCCTCGGCTCCTTCTGCTCCGGGCGGAGGCCGAGCGCGCCTTCGAACGGCTCGGACCCGACAACGCCGCCGCCGGACGCCACGCCGAGGCGGCCCTCGCCCATGCCCGACGCCTCGAGGCATCGGGGCCGCCCTCGGAACATGCCACTGCCGCCGCCCTCGCCTGCCTCGTCCAGGCGCGGCTCCAGCAGACCTCCGGCGGAGATGCACTGCCAGCCTGCGAAGTGGGACTGGCCTACCTGAACCGTGGGGCCGAACCGGGGGAGGATGTTTCTCTCCAGGCGGAGCTGCTCATGCTGCGAACCGAGCTCCTGCCGGATGGCCGCACGGACCAGCAGCGGGCAATGCAGCTGCACCGCGACTACCTGCGGCTTCAGCCCAGGGACGGCCTCGGGCGCGTGAACCTCGCGATCCTGCTGCTGCAGATCGCCGAGCAGAACCTCGCACGCTTCGGCGAGGACCCCATGCCCCGGATCGAGGAAGCCCGGGCGGAACTCCTGCTGGCCCGCAAGGGCGCCCCGGACCTGGAACCCCGCATCGAGGGCATTGCCCTGCTTCTCAGTCGGGTCGAGGCGCTGCACCGGCTGGAGGTGGGAGATGCCATCTCCACCCTCCTGGGCGACATGCAGCGGAAGGTGACAATCCTCCCCTCTACCTTGCGCCCCTCCGCCCTACCCCTGCTCCTACACCTGCAGCTCCGCCAGGCGGAATGCAACGGCGATCCTCTGGATCGCGCGGTGACCGATCTGGAACGCGCGGCCAGGCGCGCCCCGGACATGGACCTGCGAGCCGCACTCCTCGAAGGTGACCTGGCCGCAGCGCGGGTGGCCCTGGCCTCGGGACGTCGGTCTGAGGCCCAGGCGCATCACACCGTCGCCGTGCGTCGCCTCGAGGGTCTGAAGCCCCCGGCGGACCTGACCCAACAGCAAGGGGTCCTGCTACTGGAACTGGATCTCTGCCTCCTCGCCTGCGCGTTGGATTCCGCCTCCGTCTCCATTCAGGCTGCTCGGGCTCGGGCGGCCGCCGGAACCCTCCTCGGAACCTGGCCTGGAACCCCCACGGCCACCTGGGCGCATGCCGTCGCATCTCACCTCGAAGGACACCCGCAGGATTGGGATGCCCTCGCACGAAGGTGGCCCGGACTCCGCGGGCGCATCCAGCGAAACCGCCCCTTCCTCCACTGATTTGGGATTCGGGCGCACCCCGACGATAGACTCATCGCACGCATCCGGGAGGACACCATGACGAAGATCCGCCGCATCGCCATCAACACCGGCGGAGGGGACGCACCGGGGCTCAATGCCGTGATTCGCGCCGCCGTCCTGGCGGGCGTGAACCGGGGCTGGGAGGTCTACGGCATCCGCGACGGCTTCAACGGCGTCTTCTTTCCCGAGCGCTATACCGACGGCGGCCTCATGCGGCTCACCAAGGACCGCGTGAAGGGCATCGCCCACCTCGGCGGCACGATCCTCGGCACGACCAACAAGGGCAATCCCCTGAACTACCCGCTCCGCATGCCGGACGGCACGGTCAAGGAGATCGACCGCACGCCGGAGATCCTCGAATACTTCGCGAAGCGCGAACTCGACGCCCTCATCAGCATCGGCGGCGACGGGAGCCTGACCATCGCCCACGCCCTCTCCCAACAGGGCCTGCGGGTGGTGGGTGTCCCCAAGACCATCGACAACGATCTGGATAAGACCTACACGACCTTCGGCTTCGACACCGCCGTGGCCTTCGCCACCGAGTGCCTGGACCGCCTGCACAGCACCGCCCAGAGCCACCAGCGCATCATGGTGGTGGAAGTCATGGGCCGCTATGCGGGCTGGATCGCGCTGCACGCCGGTATCAGCGGTGGCGCCCACGCCATCCTCATTCCGGAGATTGCCTTCGACCTCGACAAGGTCGCGGAGAAGATCCGGGAGCGCGAATCGGACGGCCGCCAGTACAGCCTCGTGGTGGTGGCGGAAGGCGCCCAGGCCCAGGAAGGCGCGCGGTCCATCCAGACCGTGGCGGGCGTCGGCGTGGCGGAACGGCTGGGCGGCATCGGCGAGCAGGTGGCCAAGGGCCTCCAGGAGCGCACCGGCAAGGATGCCCGCACGGTCGTGCTGGGTCATTTGCTCCGCGGCGGCAGCCCCACGACCTTCGATCGCCTCGCGGCTCTGCGCTTCGGCGCCGCGGCGGTGCGCACCCTGGAAGCCGGACACTCCGGCGTGATGGTGGCCCTCTCCATCAACGGCCTCGTCCCCGTGCCCCTCTCCGAAGTCGCCGGCCGCATGAAGTGCGTGCCCCTGGACTGCGACACCCTGCAGACCGCCCGGGATCTGGCCATCAGCTTCGGGGACTGAACCGAATCGATACGCAGTGGGTGTCACCGAACAGGTCGACCTCGCCGGAGGATTCGGCTACACCCTCTTCACCTCCGCAGGAAAGCACAGGCAACCGGTAATCCATCCCGGTACTCTCCCGTATCTACGTCCTGTGACCCCTTTCCACATGGCTCGCCCAGCTGCCTGGGAAGCACCTTGCCGGAGGCCTTGATGTCCGAGTCCGTCGCATTGCCTGTCTCTGCGGAGGAGCGCCTCCATCATGTGGACACCCTGCGGGGCATCGCCCTGCTGGGGGTGCTGATGATGAACCTGCACGAGTGGTTCCGGGCGCCCATGCAGATGTATCGGGGGAATCCGCATCCCTGGGGCGGCTGGTGGAATGTCATCACGGACACCCTGCTGGAGACCCTCGTGAGCGGCAAGGCCCTGAGCACGTTCGCCATGCTGTTCGCCGTCGGCCTCTGCATTCAGTCCGAGCGGGTGCTGGCCCGGGGCGGGTCTTTCAAGCCCTACGCCTTCCGACGCCTGGGGGTGCTCTTCGTCTTCGGCGTGCTCCACATCCTGCTGGTGTGGAATGGCGACATCCTCCACAACTACGCCATCGTAGGGCTCCTGGCGCTGCCGTTCCTGCACCGGAAACCGAAGACGATCTTCATCTGGCTCGGATGCATCCTGGGCGGTGCCGCCCTCGCGCTGCTGGTCGTCTCGATCATCATGGCCCTGAAGCCCACGTCTCCCTTCGGGGGTCGCACCGCCGCGGGGATCGCCCGGACTCAGACGCTCATCCAGGAGATGCTGCAGATCCGCGGCCACGGGTCCTGGAAGCAGGAGTTCTTCTTCCGGTTAAAGGAATACACGCAGCTCTTCGGCTGGCGGGGGGAAATCGGCAACACCCTCGACATCTTCATCAAGTTCCTGATGGGCCTCGCCATCTGGAAGGCCGGCATCCTCCGGGATCCCGCCGCACACCTCACCCGCATCCGGCGCTTCTTCTTCTGGATCGCTCCGATCGCCCTGATCTGCGTGGCCATCAGCCACGGGATCCAGCAGATCCAGAGCCTGCCTCCCCAGACCTGGCGCACCTTCCGCTGGTTCCTGCCCCTCATCGGCTTCTCCCAGGTCTTCGGCACACTCGCCATGGCCCTCGCCTGGGGCTCCGGCGCCCTGCTCCTGCTCCAGCGCCCTGCCGCGCAGCGTGTCCTCTCCGGCTTCACCGCCATCGGACGCATGGCCCTGACGAACTACCTGACCCAGAGCATCGTCATGACCACCCTCTTCTTCGGCTGGGGGCTGGGGCTCTACGGCAAACTGAGCCCCTTCACCGGGGTTTGCATCTCGGTGACCTTCTTCGCTGCCCAGGTGGCCTTCAGCCGCTGGTGGCTGTCCCGCCACGCCTTCGGTCCCATGGAGTGGCTCTGGCGCACCCTGACCTACGGACGGCGTCCGGGCCGCACGGAATCCGTCGGCACGCTCGACGCCGAGCCCACCACCGCGTCGTAGGCCCCCTTCAGGACGCCCTCGGGCATTCGCTGGGCCTCCATCAACTGCCTGCGGGCCTCCACAAACCGCCTCACACCTTCCACGTCCAGGGTCTGCGCCGGGGTCACCTTCAAGGGACCTCGGCGCATGGCCGTCCAGTCCGGAAAGCGGACACGCCCTGCCTGCACGGACCAGCCATAGGGGTCACCGGCCCCTTCCTCCAAGGGCAGCCCCGGCCGCACCCGCTCCAGCACCTGATTGGCCGCCCGCACCGTGCCCAGGTGGAGGGTCACCAGGATGTCGAAGTCGGCATAGCCCCCCGCCAGCACCCAGGTGACCGGAATCCCCCGACAGCGCGCCTGGGCGAAGACGTAGGCATCTCGAACCGCCAAGGCCTTCGGGGTGATTCCTGCCGAATCGTAGGGATCCATTCCCGCTTGGTAGAGCACGAGGTCCGGCTTCACGCGATCCAGCCACGCGGGAAGGAACGCCGCCACGGCTGAAAGGTAGTGCACGTCCCGCTCCTGGCCTTCCCGGAAGGCCTCGTGGTGGACCCGCACAGGCTGATGGTTTTCGCTGCCTGGAGGACCGCTGTGCGGATGGCCGAAGAGGGTGAGATTCCAGATGCCGGGTTCGCCCAGCAGGATTTCGCCGGTGCCGTTCCCTTCGTGCTGGTCGAGGTCAACGATGAGGATGCGCCGGGCCTTGCCCTCTCGGATCAGCTGCTTGGCCACCGCCGCGAGACCGTGGATCGTGCAGAAGCCCATGCCCCGATCCGGTCCCGCATGGTGGTAGCCGTGGCCAAGGTTGGCGGTGATGGGCACGCCAGCCAGGGCGCGATGGGCTGCCGCTGCGAGGCCGCCGGAATTCAGCAGCCAGCCCCGCGCCACCGAAGCCTCCCAACCGGGCAACCCCTGGGAGCAGGCCAGAGCCGGGGGCTTCCCAGTGAAGAGGGCGTGGAGGTAGCGATCCGTATGGGTGGCCCGCAGGCTCTCCAGATCCATGGGCGGCGCGGGCGGCATTGCCCCCTGCGCATCGGCATGGAGGTTCCCTGGAATCACCAGCCCCAGCCGATGAAGCCCCTCGAACACCGCCGGCATCTTGGTGGGCCCCGTGAGGGCGGACAGACCGCCACCCCCCTTGAGCCCGCCTCCATACCCCGAGTGGAACCAGATTTCCTGCACCCGGCCTGGCGGTTCAGAAGCCAGGGGTTCCGGTCGCGGAAGGGCCGGAGGCAGCAGCAGATAGGCCCCACTGCCCAAAGCCAGCACCGCAAGCAGCCACGGCAAGACGAGGGGGCGCATTCGGAACATCGCCTAAGCCTCCAGGGCGTGCAGCACCCGCTCGCGGTGCTTGTCCAGGTTCTGTCCCAGCAGGGGCAGGAACACCTTCAGGTAGAGGGTCCAGAGCCCGACGGCGAGCGCCAGCATCACGGGAAACGCAGCCGTCGGGGCAATCCAGAGCAACAGGGCGTGGACGCCGAAGAGGCTGCCGCCCACGGTGCCGTTGACGCCCAGGTTGATCATCGCCGTGGCGAAGGGCAGGTTCGTGCGGTTGAAGCTGTCCCAGGGCAGGGCCCGGGGCTGCCAGACGCTGGTCCACTGGCCCACCATCACGTTCACCGCCATGACGGAAGCGCCCATGGCGAGGGCCGAGAGGGATCCCAGCACCGTGGCGCCCGTCAGGGGTGCGGCGATGGCCACGGTGAGCCCCATGAGCAATCCCCCATGCAGGATGAGGGCCAGCGCCTTGCCCTTCAGCAGGTCCACGCCCCGCAGTGGCATCAGGAAGAGGGCCTTCACGCCATGCCGATCCAAACCGAACTGGTTGTAGACCAAGCTGCCCGTGGCCAGGAGGACATAGATCAACGCGATGCCCAGGGCCTGGGAGCCCTGACTGAGCTTCTGCAGCGGCCCACCAATCATCACGAGCGGGAACACGGGCATCAGGAAGGTCAGCCTGCCCAGGTGGCTCTTCAGGATGCAGGCCCCCATGAGGCGCGCCACGCCAACCGCGGGACTGGCAAAGGACCACAGTTTCTCCACCCCCTTGGCCCCACGGCGACCGCCCCGTTCCTTGCGGCGGCTCTCCCGCTCCTCCATGGCCAGGAGGCGGGCCCCCGCGAGAGCCAGGAGCCCAAAACAAGCCAAGGGATAGAGCTGCCGAAGGAGTCCCATGCCGATGGTGCCCTGCACCAGCTCCAGGCTGCCCTGGACCGCCTGGGTGCCGGGCAGCACTTGGGCGATCACACCGGCCTTGACCATGGTGGCCTCGAAGGTGCGCTTGAGGGCCTCCCCCTGCTCGTGACGCGCACGCCGCGTTTCCGCCATCTCGATGTCCGTCCCTCGGGTCTTTTTGCCCTTCGAAACGTTATCGATCAGCGCCGGAGTGATGGAGAGGAGGATCAGAAGGGTGAAGGCCACAAACCGAAGGTTGCGGGCCAGCAGTGAGCTGATGCCCGAACCCAACTGCGCCGCCAGGAGATGAATCATCCCGGAGGCCGCCCACCAGAGCAGCGCGAAGGGCGCCAACGCAGGCCGCGTCACGGCCATCGCCCCGAAGAGGACCAGGGCACAAGCGCCCGCGAGGATGAAAATGACGGAACCGGCGCCGGAGGCCACTTCCGCCATCACCAGAGTGCGGAAGCGCAGGGGGAACACCCGGAAGGCCTCCCAGGGCAGACTCCGACCCGCCATGAGCAGACCTTCCGCCAGTCCCACGAATGCAGGCGCCAGGGTGAGCCCGGCTCCGAGAATCAGCAGGGGGGCAGGATGCTGCCCGAGGTACTTCCCCGCCCCGTAGCCCAGGACACCGGCGAGCCCCAGCATGGGCAGCAGGGCGAAGAGCCCCAGCAGCGCCACCACCAGCACCGCCACCCAGGCGCCGTTGGCCTGGGATTCCCGGCACGTGCGGCTCCAGTTGGCTTGTAGATGAGCCGTGAGGACGGCGCGAAGGGGCGAGACCGGCGGACGATAAGCATCCGCGGACCACACCATATCGGGTCCTACAGCCATGACAGCTCCCCCTTTTGGGCGCCGCCGACGAGTTCCACGAACAGTTCTTCCAGGCTGTCGACGTCGTTGCGGGCGCGGAGCTCGTCCAGGGTGCCGTAGCCCTTGAGCTTGCCTTCGTCGAGGATGGCGATGAGCGGGCAGAGGCGCTCCACCACTTCCATGATGTGGCTGGTCAGCACCAGGGTCAGGCCGCGCTTCTGCAGGGAGAGCAGGAGTTCCTTGATGGTACGGCTGGTAACGGCGTCGATGCCCTCAAAGGGTTCGTCCAGGAAGACCACCTTGGGGCCGTGAATGAGGGCGGCACTGAGGGCGAGCTTCTTCTTCATGCCATAGCTGTAATCCGTCACGAGGGCCTTGGGCGCGGGCTCCAGATCCAGCAGCCCAAAGAGCTCCTTCGTGCGCTGATCGATGACGGCATCCTCCAGCCCGTACATGCGGCCCACGAAACGCAGGTACTGAGGCCCGCTCAGGTAGTCCAGCAGGGCCATGTCCTCGGGCATCACGCCGATCTGGCGCTTCACCGTCACAGGGTCCATGGCGAGGTCCGTGCCCAGCACGCGAATGGTGCCGGTGGTCGGCGTCAGGAGACCCGTCACCATCTTCAGGGTGGTGGATTTCCCGGCGCCATTGCGGCCTAACAGCCCAAGGAACGTGCCGGGCTCGAGGCTCAGGCTGAGATCGTCCACGGCAACCTTGTCACCGAAGCGCTTCGTGAGGTGATGGAGTTCGAGGGCAAGGGTCATGGATTTTTCCTGGAAGTCACCCAGGATAGCCCCGCCTTCGCGAAGGCCCATGCGGCGCCGCCCAGCGGACACGGCGTCCGGGCGAACGGCTCAGCGGACGTTGTTGATGCTGTTCTTCACCGTGTCGTGCTTCGTCTTCAGGACGTTGGAAACCTTCATCAGCAAGGGCGAAGCCTTGTCGATGCGCTTGCCGGTCACAGCGAGGCCCGCCACCACCACCGCCAGGGATTCCAGGGGATCCGGCGGACGGTTCACCCCAAAGGTCCGCTGAACCGCATCCTGGGCCGCCCGCCATGCGGCGTCCTCTGGGCCATGCAGGGCGGGACTGGCCTGGAGCAGAGCCGCGGCGGACCGAACCTTGGCCGCCACCTCCGGCTTGAGGCCGATGAGGATGCCCTGGATCTGCCGTTGCGTGTCCGCGTAGAGGGGATTCACGCCCTGGTTGCCCTTGTCCTGGTAGAGCGGATTGGACTTCACCGCCTGAGCGGATGCCTTGGCCCTGGCATCCACCTGGGCCCCAAGGGACAGGCCGGGAAGCAAAAGAGAAAGCATGAGGAATTTCATGAATACCTCCGCATCTGGGCTCCGGGAGACCGAAGTCGGGGAATGCAATCCTTTTGATCCCCGCCACAACCCCCCGTTCCAGCTCGAATGTATGCCGGAGGCGCCTACACTGGACCCACTTCCATCCTCGCGTTGCGAGGCAGCCACCCTGAGGAGGACGCCATGGATCGCCGCCGCTTCCTGCAGTCCACTGCCACCACGGCCGCTGGCCTGGCCCTTGCCGAGCATCTGATGCCTGGCCTGGAGGCCGCCCCCACCGCCCGTCCCGGTCTCGTCGTGGCCAACGGCCAGAACGCCGAGCGCATGGTCCGCGCCGCCCTCGAGGCCATGGGCGGCATGCGGGCCTTCGTCTCCAAGGGCGACGTGGTCGTCGTGAAGCCCAACATGGGCTGGGACCGCACCCCGGAGCAGGCCGCCTGCACCAACCCGGAGGTGGTCGCCACGGTGGTGAAGATGGCCTATGAAGCGGGCGCCAAGAAGGTGAAGGTCTTCGACCGCACCTGTCACGATCCCCGCCGCTGCTATGTCTCCAGCGGCATCGAAGCCGCCGCGAAGGCCGCGGGCGCCGAGGTGAGCCACATCGAGGAGCGCCGTTTCAAGGAAGTCGCCATCCCGAACGGCGAGGCCATCAAGAGCTGGCCGCTCTACTTGGACGCCCTGGAGGCGGACAAGGTCATCAACGTCCCCATCGCCAAGCACCACGGCCTCTCCAAGCTGACCCTCGGCATGAAGAACGTCATGGGTCTCATGGGCGGCGCCCGCAACCGCGCCCACCAGAACCTGGATGTCACCCTCTGCGACCTGGCGACGGTCTTCAAGCCCTGCCTGACCATCCTCGACGCCGTGCGCATCCTGACCAACCATGGGCCGGTGGGCGGCAGCCTCGCGGACGTGAAGAAGCTCGACACGATCATCGTGGGCGTGGATCAGGTTGCCGTGGATGCCTACGGCGCCACCCTCTTCGGCATGAAGGGCGAGGATCTGGGCGTGGTCAAGCACGGCGCCCGCCGCGGCCTGGGCCAGATGGACCTGACGAAGCTCGCCATCCGCCAGCTGAAGGTCTGAAGGTCTGAAGGATCTTGCACCTCCCGGAAGCCTCCGAGGCACCCGGTGGTGCCGAACAGTACGAGCCTGAATGGGCTCCAGGCCTCACGGGAGCGAGCTGCGCCTGGACGAGCCTGAAACCCCGCAACCCCCGGAATGCCCCATGAAACTGCCCCGCATGAACCTGGCCAACGCCCGTCGCGCCACTCAGGCCGTCTTCCTCCTGCTCTTCCTCTGGCTCTTCATCCAGACCGAATCCAAGGGCTCCGACACCCTGGGGCTTCCGGCGCGGCTGTTCCTGGATACAGATCCCCTGCTCTTCCTCGCGACCTTCATCAGTGGGCACACGCTGGTGAAGGCCATGCTCTGGTCCCTGGTGACCCTGGCCCTCACCGCGGTCCTCGGCCGCGTCTTCTGTGGCTGGGTCTGCCCCCTGGGCACCCTGAACAACCTCGTGGGCGCCCTCGGCCGGAAGAAGACCCGCACCGTCGAGCGCGTGCGCGGCTGGTTCGCCGTGAAGTACTGGATCCTCGCGGGGGTGCTTGGCGCCTCCATCTTCGGCGTGCAGTTCGTGGGGCTGCTGGATCCCCTCTCCCTGCTCCTGCGCTGCCTCACCGTGGGCGTCTACCCGGCCTTCAACGCTGCCGCCAACGCGTTTGCCGATGTCACCCTGGCCAGCAGCCACAAGGTCGTCTCCGTCCCCGGCCAGACGCTCTACACCGGCCTCAAGAAGACCGTTCTCGCCTTCCAGCAGCCCTACTACGAAGGCGCCCTGGTGGTGGGCGGCGTGCTCGTCGTCATCCTCCTGCTCAACCGCGTGGAGAAGCGCTTCTGGTGTCGGTATCTCTGCCCCCTCGGCGCCTTGCTGGGCCTGGCGGGCCGCTGGTCGCTGCTGAAGAAGGAGACCTCCGAAGGCTGCTCCGGCTGCGGCGTCTGCGACCGGAACTGCCAGGCGGGCATCGCGCCTTCCGACGGCTCAAAGTGGATGCCCACAGAGTGCTACCAGTGCGGCAACTGCGATGATCCCTGCCCCAAGAAGGCCGTGAGCTGGGAGTTCTCGGTGAAACCCGCGGACACGACCCCGGATGTGGGACGCCGCCGCCTGCTGATGGCGACTGTCGCCGGTGGCGCCACCGCCGCCTTCTCCCGCAGCACGTCGGCCTTCGATCCCGAACGCCCGGCGGGCCTCCTGATCCGCCCTCCCGGCGCCCGGGAGGAATCCGAATTCCTCGCCCAGTGCGTGAAGTGCGGCGCCTGCATGAAGGTCTGCCCGACGAACGCCTTGCAGCCTGCGGGCCTCGGCCATGGCATGGAAGCCCTCTGGACGCCGGTGCTCGTGCCCAAGGCCGGGTGGTGCGAGCCCAACTGCACCCTCTGCGGCCAGGTCTGCCCCACGGGGGCCATCAAGCGCCTGAACCTGCCGGAGAAGCTCCAGACCCGCATCGGCACCGCCATGTTCGTGAAGGACCGCTGCCTGCCCTGGGCCCATGCCACGCCGTGCATCGTCTGCGAAGAGCACTGCCCGACGCCCACCAAGTCCATCTGGTTCGAAGAAGTGGAAGTCAAGGACCGCAACGGCGCGCCGGTGCTGCTCAAGCAGCCTCACGTGGACCTGCGCATCTGCACCGGCTGCGGCATCTGCGTGGCCAAGTGCCCGATCCAGGACGAACCCGGCGTGCGCGTGACCAGCGTCGGCGAGAGCCGCTCCAAGCGGAACCAACTGTTGCTGGATGCAGGACAGGGGCCCTACTGATAGCTGCCGTGAAGACACCAAAGGGCGGACCCGCGCGTCGGACAATCCCCACCCTGACTCCGTGCCGTGTCGTCCCGCGTCGCACCGGGCTCCAGCGTTGATGCGAACGGCATCGCACGAATCCCTTGCATCTCTTTTATCCTTTTTCATATCTGCTTTTAAAAGAAGATTAAACAAGTACGAAAGGGATGAAGGGGATGACTGCAAGCAGGCGTTGCCTGCACTTCCAGACCCGACCTTCATGCCTGAGAGGTGGATCGAATCTGTGGAAGCAACTGTCCAAACGCCAGTGCCGCTCCAGGGGTGGACTCGAAGCAGCACAGGCCAATCTCCGTATGCTTCGTGCGTCCTCATGGCAAAGCAGTACCTGGAACCAAGCCGGCCCTTCGTCGCAGTACAATCCCTGTCTACGGAGTCGCCATGAACCGCTTTGGAAGTTCCAAGTTGCGCATCATCTGGGCCTGCCTCTCCCTGCTGGTGGCTGGGCTGGTCATTGGCGGCGTGCAGCCTGCGGAAGGCGGCAACCTCACCATCTTCGGCACGCCGGTCACCCTTAGCTCTATGACCATCCTCGTGGATCCCGCCCAGGTCTTCCGGGGCGCGCTGACGGAGGCCATCGGCACCCTGGTGCCCTTCACCCTGCTGCTCACGGCGATCCTGCCTCTGATGGACACGCTGCGGAAGGGCTCTCTCAAGGACCTGCTCGTGGACCTCGGCCTCGGGCTCCTGAACGGCCTCTTTTACTCCCAGATCCTGCTGCTGCCCATCTGGGCCGCCAGCTACCGCCTGCTGGGCCATCCCTTCCCCAGCGCCCTTTGCCTTGCCGATCTGAGCGCCATCCTCCTCGGCCTTCAGCTCACCCTCTGGACCGGCGCCATGCTCCTGCTGGTGCGCTCCAACGCGGGGGTCGCCCTGCTCCTCGCCATCGCCCTCCAGAGCCTGGGCAAGTACATGACTTACGGTGGCGAGTATCTCGCGGACCTCGCCCCCAACGCCGTCGTGAAGACCATGGCCTTCCTGGGCCGCCTACTGCCCACGGGCCACGTGTCCTCCGATCCCTTCGCCTGGAGCGCCCTGCCCCTCTCCGTGGGCGTGCCGCTGGTGCTGCTCGTCGCCCTGACCTTCCTCCCTAAGAAGAAGGGCAAGGCTTGAGCCGACTGCGGGGACTGCTGCTGACAACCGCTCTGGGAGCGGCTCCGCAGACGCCGCCTCCGCAGGATGCCGTCACCTTGAAGGAGCGTCTGCACGAGGTGCAGACCCGCATGTCCCAGGTGGATCAGCAGCTCGCGGCGCTAAAGAAGCGCCGCCGGGGCGTGCTTGTGGACCTGCAGCAGATCACGCTCCAGGCCTCGAAGGCCCGTGCCCAGGCGGACGGTGCCCGGGCCAAACAGGAACAGGCCCAGGGCGAGGTCCAGGCCATCGACCAGCGCAAGGGACAGATCCGCATGGAACTGGAGGGGCTGCGGGTCGCGCTGCGCCGCCAGATCCGCTGGATGCAGGCCATCGGCCCCTTCGGCCCGCTGAGCATCCTCACCTCGGTGCGGGACATGCAGACCTTTCTCATCCAGGATCGCTACCTCGCCTGGCACCGGAACCAGGAACGGGCCCGCTTCGCGAAGGCCCAGGGCCTCCAGCAGGAGATGCTCCGCCGCGAGGACGAGCTCAAGGGCGCCATGGCCCGGCTCCAGAAGGAGGCCGCGGAGGCGGAGCAACTCCAGGCCGCCCTGCGCCACCAGGAGGGGCGACTCGAAGGTTTCCTCACCGACCTTCAGAGCGATGAGGGGCGCCAGAAGCAGGTGCAAAGCGAACTGGCGGAGGAGGCCCTCCAGCTGGAACGGATGCTCGGCAACCTGCTGGGCAAGGCCAAGCCCAGCGAGGCCTTCGAGTCCGGTACCGTCTTCGTCGGCCTGCGGGGCAAGCTCCCGGGTCCCGTCCAGGGCAGCCTCGCCCAGGGTTACGGCGAGCACCTCCATCCCAAATACCGCACCAAGACCTTCCACAGCGGCCTGCTCATCCAGGCCCCCCTCGGCACGCCAGTGCAGGCGGTGGCGGACGGTCGGGTGATCTTCGCGGAACCCTTCCAGACCTTCGGTCCCCTGGTGATCCTGGACCACGGCGGCGGCTGGTTCACCCTCTACACCCATCTCCAGAGCGCCCTGGTGGCCAAGGATCAGGTGCTGCGGGCCGGCGAGGTGCTGGGTCACGTGGGAGAGACCCTGGATGGCCCCCGCCTCTCCTTTGAGATCCGCCAGGGCACCCAGGCCCAGGACCCCCAGAAATGGCTTCAGCAGCCCTACCGACCGGCCAAGAAATGAGATACGTCTCCCTCTCCAGCGGCTCCAAGGGCAACTGCCACGCCTTTGCCCACGGGGGCCGGATCCTCCTGATGGATGCCGGGCTCTCCCTGCTCCAGATCCGCAAGCGGCTGACGGACTCGGGATTCGACTCGAACGAAGTCGGCGCCGTCGCCATCTCCCACGAGCATTCGGACCACATCGCCGCCATCCCCGTGCTGCTGCGCCGCACGGACTGGGCGATCCTGGCGACCCCCGCCACCCGGTCCGCCATCGAGCGGATCCAGAGCATCGAGATCCCCGCGCACCGGTGGATCCCCTTGCGGGCGGGCCAAGCCCTGGCCTGGGAGGGCTGGTCCATCCATCCGTTCACGGTCCCTCACGACGCGGAGGATCCGGTGGCCTACCGGCTCGAAGCGGGAGGCTACACCGCCGCGGTGGTGACGGACCTGGGCCATCCCACGGCCCTGGCCATGGACCACTGCCTGGACCTGGACCTGCTGGTGCTGGAGAGCAACCACGATGTGGAGATGCTCCGCAACGGCGAGTATCCGCCCCACCTCAAGGCCCGCATCCTGAGCCGCGTCGGGCATCTGAGCAACGAGAGCGCGGCGGAATTCCTGGCCCGGATCCTCTCGCCTCGACTTCGGAACGTGGTCCTCGCCCACCTCAGCGAGGCCAACAACGACCCCGAACTGGCGCGCTTTGCCGCCCTGGAGACCCTCCACGGCCATGGTGCCCAACTCTCGATTGCCACCCAGCGGGAACCCTTGGCACGGTCCGTGGCAGGATAGGGTGCTGCCCCAGGAATTGCCCATGCGACGCACCCTCCCGATCCTCACCCTCCTCGCGCTCGCTCCGGGTCTCAGGGCCCAGCAGCTGCCGCTCTTCACCGATGGCACCGCCTTCGGCGGCTCCCGGGTCTTCGCCGAGGGCCTGAACCCACTGTCCAACCCCGCGCGGTTCTCCCCCCGTCCCGGCGGACTCCAGCCGGGCACCTACGGCACCTATGTCACCGGCGGCTTCGAAGCGGTGGACTTCAAGAAGACCCTCGACCGGCTCCAGGCCGGTTCGTGGGACGAGGCCTTCAAGCAGTTCGCGGAGCGCCCCTGGGGCCAGCGCACGACGGCCATGGGCCTCGCGCTCGTGGACGAGATGGGCCACTTCTCCCTCACCCGGGAAAGCACCACGTCGCTGCTGGCGGTTCCCGACCTCGCCGCGGCCCACCTGGGCCCCACGGGCCTGCTCCTGAACACCTCTACCCTCGAGGCCCGGCGCGCCGTGGTGGATCGGCTGGTCTATGGCCTGGCCTCCTCCGAGCGCAGCACCACCATGGGCGCCTCCATGCGCATCGAGCGCTGGTCCCTCGGCAAGGTGGTGCACGCCGCGAATCCCGGCATCGGACAAAAACCGTTCCCCATCGCGGGACAGGATGCCTTCGGCTTCAATACAACTGACACCAAGGTCACGACAATGACCCTGGATGCGGGCCTCACGGTCGTCCTCGGCACCGGCCTGCAGGTGGGCCTCCAGGTGGACCGCCTCGCGGGCAAGAAGATCCAGGATGTGGACGAAAAGCCCCAGACCCGCGCGGGGCTCCAGTTCGACCTGGGCACCTTCGCCCGCCTCTCCGTGGAGGCGGATCTCAACGCCGCCGCGCGGATGCCCTATCCCGTCGCGCAAAAGAACCTCTCCGCCTCCCTCGCCTTCCAGCTGAACCCCTCCATGAGCCTCACGATCGGCGCGGAGCGGCGGAAGATCGGGGAACTGACCACCACCCGCACCGGCGCGACCCTCAAGGTGAACACCGCGGCCTTTGTCCTTGGGGCCGGTTTCCAGGTCGGTGCGGACCAGCCCATGCGCGGCGCCATGCTCCGGATCTACTGATGCGCGTGAACCCGACTCTTCTCTTTCCCTGCGCCCTCGTGCTCTGCGCCCAGGCGCCTTCCGTCCGGGAGGTGGTGGAGCGCTTCGACGCCGCCCAAGCCAAGGTGGAGACCCTCCAGGCCTCTTTCACCCTCACCACCAAACGGGCCATGCTCTCGGCCCCCACCGTGAGCAAGGGCACCCTCTATCTCAAGGGCGCCGAATTCGTCCACTTCGCGTTCACGCCCCCGGACGACTTGATCCTGCATGTGACGGCCAAGGAGCTCATCAGCTTCAACCCCAAGACGAAGGAAGGCGAGTCCCTGAAGATCGGGTTCATCAAGAATGCCAACCGCAAGTTCATGGGGCTCGGCCAGAAGCTCTCCTACCTCTCCGACTACTTTCAGATCCAGCTGGTGGAGGGCAAGGAAGCCCCCGGCACCCTCCACGTGCTGCTGTCCCCCCGGGCGCTGGCCATGCGGCGACGCTATGACGCCATCCACATCTGGGTGGACAAGGAGAGCTACCTGCCCCGGGGCATCCACTGGGTCGAAAAGGGCGGCGACACCTGGCAGGTGGACCTGGGCCCCCTGCAGACAAACCAGGCCATCCCCACCGCGGTGGCCGGTTTCAAGCCCCCGGCGGATGCCCAGCTCCGCGAGGGCTTCAGCTTCTTCGCCTCGGCCGGCCGCAAACGCTGACATTCGCGTCCCGCGCCGCTTCTGCCTACACTTTCCGTGGTCGTCTCGAGGAAAGCATGATCGTCGTCTGTCCGTCCTGCACCAGCCGCTTCCAGTACGAAGAAGCCCGCTTCCAGGGAGCGCCGGTGAAGCGCTTCCGCTGCCCCAAGTGCGAGCACGTCTTCGAGGTCAAGAATCCCTCCCAGGCCACGGCCGTCTTCACGCCGCCGCCCCCGGATCCTTTCGAAGCGCCCGTACCTATCCCCGAGGGCCCCACGGCTCCCCTGGAGGGCGGCTCCGAGCACACCGCCCGTCGTGATGGGGCCGAGGTCCGTGCCATGGCCGCCCCGGGCGCCCTGCCGCCGGGCATGCGCTTCTCCCTGGCCTTCCTCAACGGTCCCTACGCCTCCACCGTCCGCGTCCTCTCCCATGCCGTGACCATCATCGGGCGCGAAGAGGGCGACATCATCACCCAGGACCCTGAAACGAGCCGACGCCATGCCCGCGTAGAGATCCACTGGGACGGCTCGGTCTGGCTGACGGACCTCCAGAGCACGAATGGCACGACCGTGGATGGCGCGCCCATCAGCGGCACGGTCCGCCTCCTGGACCGCCAGGAGTTCTCCTGCGGAAAGAGCACCTTCATGCTGCTCGTCCGCCGGGAAGACAGCGGGATGGAGTAGCGATGCCCCTGGACCCCTTCGAGCCCTACCTCCAACAGGCGGATGACCTGTTCACCCAGGGCGACGTGGTGAAGGCGGGCCAGATCTGGCAGGCCGTCCTCAAGCGCGTGCCGGACCACGCGGAAGCCAAGGCCGGGCTCGCCCGGGTGAAGACCTTCTTCGGCGTGCGGGCCACCCAGGAGGAGGCCCGCAACACCCTGTCCCAGCCCGCGCCGGCCCCGCAGCCGAGTTCCACCACCCTGCTGGACCAGGGCACGGCGCTCTACGACGGCGGCCAGGTGGAAGAGGCACTCCAGGTATGGGAGCGCCTGCTGGACCAGGATCCCCACCATGTACTCGCCCGGGGCTACACCAACATGGCCCGATCGCTCCTGGGCCTGCCTTTGCGCGAGATGCCCCCGGAGCCGCCGGCACCCCCTCCGGTCGCGGAACGCCCGTCCCGGGACACGGCCCCCAGGGTCGGGGGAAGTACGCTGGCCATTGGAGGATCCACCACGGATTCGGCTCCCATGCCACCCCCAGAACGCCCTCCAGAACCCGAGGACGACGAGACCCTCCTGCGCAATGGCTGCCTGCTCTTCGACATGGGCCAGCCCGAGGACGCCCTGCTGCGCTGGGAGCGCATCCTCCAGCGGAATCCGTCCCACCCTCAGGCCCGGGATTACGTGAACCAGGTGCGCAAGCAGCTGGGACAACCCCTCCTCGAAGCCCTGACCTCCGAGTCGCCCACCACTCACGCCATCCCTGAAGCCTCTTCCGCCCACCAGGAGGAGCATGAGGACCGCCTCGAGCGTCTGGTGCGGGACGGCGTCCATCTCTTCGACATGGGCATGTCCGAAGAGGCCATCGAGAAGTGGGAGGTCGTCCTCCAGGAGCGCCCCGACCACCCCGATGCCCTCGGCTACATCGCCATGGCCCGGCGCGAACCCATCAGCCCCACCGGCGCGGGTGCGCCTCCGCCGCCCCCGCCACCTGCTCCGGCACCGGTGCCGCCACCGCCTCCCGTAGAGGTGCTTCCCCCCACCCGAGCCGAGCTGCGTCGGGACATCCAGAACGCCCTGGACCAGGCGGATCGCCTCCTCCAGCTGCAGCGATTCGACGAGGCGCTTCAGCTGTATGGCCGGGTGTTGGAGGCCGATCCTGCCCAGCCCTCGGCCCTGCACGGCTACCAGATGGCCCGCACCCTGGCCCAGGCCTCGCCGGAACCGCCCGCTCCACAGGCGATCCCAGAGCCTGAACCGGACCCCGTGGACGCGCCCGCGGTTGCGATACCCGCGACGGCGGTGGCCACAAGGCAGGCCGAACCTCGAAGCGGACTGGAATTGCCCGAAGCCTTGCGGCGCCTCCAGCTGCCTCCCTGGGCACTGGCCCCGAAATTCTGGGCGATGGTGGTCGGCATCCTCACCGTCACCATCGTGATCACCACCCTCGTCAACGGCCACATCCGCGATACCAAGCTCAAGGTGGAGGTGGAGGCCGCCAAGAAGGAGGCCATGGCCCAGGCCCTTCGGGCCACCCAGGTGCCCGATTTGACCGAGTCCGTGGAAGCCCTCGTCAAGGATGCCGAAGCGCAGATGCAGGCCTCGCCCCTGCTGGGCTACCTCCGCGCCCAGGCCGTGATGAGCCTTCAACCCGACCATCCTGCAGGTCCGGCTCTGTTGGAGCGGGGTCGCACCCTGCTTTCGTCCTCCCCGACGCCCACCGGCGGCCTCAGCGAGGTCGATAGCCTCGCCAAGGCCGGCGACCTCGAAGCGGCCCATGCCCTCCTGCTCTCCCTGCTCCGCCAGGCCCCGGATGACGCGGATCTCCGGGCCCGAACCTTCCGGCTCACGGGCCGCCTCGTTCAGCAGAACGCCCTGCAGGAGCATTGGGGGCCCGCCCGGGAAGGGCTCGTGCTGATGCGTGCCCTCTATCCTTCGGATCGCAGCCCGAGCCTGCGTATACGTCTGCTCGATGGGATTCAGGGCATGCCCAAGACGGAGCGCCGCTACTGGATTCCGCTTCTGGGCTGACCCATGCCACCACGCCGCCACTGCCCCAGTTGCCAGGCCCGGCTCCAGCCCCTGGCCCTCGAATGCCCGGTCTGCGGCCTGCCTCTGCCCCGCCAGGCTTCGCTCCGCCCGCTGCTCTTCCAGGCCAGTGCCCTCACCGGCAAGGCTCCAGTGCTGACCCCCCGAATCGCCATCGCCACCCCCGCCCTGGGACGCATTGCCCCGGTGCCTTACGAGCCAACCGAACCCGACGCAAGCGCCGCTCCCGCCGTGTTCACTGTCGAAGAACCCGCCTCCAGCGGGCCACTGCCATCCGCCTCCGCACCATCCTCCTTTCTCATCCTGGCCAAGGTGGAGGGTCTGGAGGCCCTGCTGCTCGCGGCGGTGAATGGGGCCCTGCTGCTTGTGGTGTGGCTGAGCGCCCAGAGCCCAATCTCGCGGGTCTACGGGGAGCTCTGGCACCTCCTCCTGGTGCTCCATTTGGCGGTCTCCTGGACCCTATTCCTGGTGCCCATCACCCTCACGGGCCAGAGCCTGCTCATGGGCAGACATGATCTGCTTGTGGATGCGGATCAACCGGAGCGGCGGATCGCCTTCAGCCTCTTCCACATGGTGGCCGTGGTGCTCTTCCCGGTGTCCTTTCTCTGCATGGTGGTCACGGCAGGGCACCGCACCCTCGCAGAGCTGCTCACCGGGCAGGAGATATTGATGCGCTCGAGTTCCCGGAACCGCTGAACGCCAAGGCTTCCATCAGGTGCACCTGCCCGGGGGCGACGGTCCAGAGCCAGCGCTCCTGCCGCTCCGGGGCGCGGGCCATGAGGGTAAGAACGTCCACGCCGCAGAGGGGATCCCGGGCCTCGTGCGCGGTCAGGACCTGACGCCGCCAATCGGGCTCCCAGCCGCCCAGGATGGCCTCCTCGCCAAACACCGCCCGGTCATGCACGAGGCAGAGGTCCGCCCCACGCTCCCGAAGCGTCACGAGAAATCCCTCCACCACCCGGGCGGACCAGCGATCCAGAGCTTCCGCCAGGACATCGGGCTCATCCGGATCCGATTCCCAGGGCGGACCACCGAAGGCCTGCTCCACCAGGGCCTCCGCCACCGGCGCGAACTGTCCCATCAGGTTGGCAGCGATCACCAACCCCGGCTGCAGGGTGGCCAGGACGCCCGCCAAGGGCTGAGAAGCGGTGGGAAGGCTGTCCAGCAGCCCCGCGATCCGCAACCGTGCCACGGCTCTCCTGCCGACAGGGCGCCCCCGCCAATCCCGGCGCAGGTTTCGCCCCAGCATGGCCGTCAGAGGCCCCATCGCCCCGGTCAGATCTTCGAAACGCCAGGGTGCCCAGCGCCGGTGACGAATGAGGGTCCGCATCCGACTCCAAGGGTCCGCGTCCCAGCCCCACGTCAGGGGAGGCGCCAGGGACCAGGGCACCTCGAGGCCGGATCCCGCCCCCAGGATCAGGACCGGTCGCCGGGGGTCCGCTTCCTCCAGGCTGGACCCGAGCCAGGCCCGCATGCGACCCAGATGCTCCTCCCAGCCGGGATGGCGACGCGCCAAAAACGCACCCTGTTGGCGGGCGAGGTGGCGTTCGAGCATCTGAAGGGGGGGAGGCATCCGGCTCATCTTGCCAGGATGCAAAGGGCAAACACACCTTCACACCCCCGTGATGCGCCCGGCCGCCCCTCATCGCACACTTGGTAAGGATAGGAGTCACCATGGCGAGGTTTT
Organism: uncultured Solibacteraceae bacterium; assembly: GCA_964415525.1. Classification (GTDB taxonomy): domain Bacteria; phylum Acidobacteriota; class Holophagae; order Holophagales; family Holophagaceae; genus CAZPUI01. The sequence continues at coordinate 10,053 of CAYQAS010000036.1, read as the reverse complement.
CCAGACAGGCGGGACGCGAGGTGCTGGCGGGACATGAGCGTCTTCCGCCCTGGCTCGCCAAGACGCGGGTCAACCTGCGGGATCTTCACGCCATGAAGAAGGAGATGCGTTCCGGCAGCCTCCACACCGTGTGCGAGGAGGCCCGCTGCCCCAACCGCGGCCACTGTTTCAGCCAGGGCACTGCCACCTTCCTGCTCATGGGCGGCATCTGCACCCGCGCCTGCGGGTTCTGCTCCATCACCACGGGCAAGCCGAACGCCCTGGACCCCCACGAGCCCCACGAGACGGCGGAGCAGGTGGCGGCCATGGGCCTGCGGTTCGCCGTGCTGACCAGCGTCAACCGGGACGACCTGCCGGATGGCGGCGCCGCCCACCTCGCCGCCACCATCCGGGCCATCCGAGCTCGGACGCCGGGAGTCGATGTCGAAGTGCTGACGCCGGATTTCCGCGGCGACATGGAGGCCGTGGCCACCGTCGTCGCCGCCGGTCCCGCGGTCTTCAACCACAACGTGGAGACCGTGCCGTCGCTCTACGCCATCGTCCGCCCCGCTGCCCAATTCCATCGGAGCCTCGCCGTCCTCAAGGAAGCCAAACGCCTGGGGGTCGCCCTCTTCGGCGAAGGCTTCCGCACGAAGAGCGGCCTGATGCTGGGCCTTGGGGAAACGGAACCCGAACTGATGGAGACCTTCCAGGCCCTGCGGGAGGCGGAGGTGGACATCCTGACCCTGGGCCAGTACCTGCGGCCGACCCGCCACCAGCTGCCCGTGAAGGAATACGTCCACCCCGACACCTTTGCCGAACTCGGCCAGAAGGCCCGCGCCCTCGGCTTCCGGGCCGTCTACGCCGGCCCCCTGGTGCGCTCCAGCTACAACGCCCACGAAGTGGCCCAAATGGATGGCGTCGCCACGGAGGGCTAGACGGGCGTATCCTGCCCCCATGTCCGCCCTCGACATCCCGTTTGAACAGGCTCAGGCCGTCGCCGACCTTCTGCGAGCGAGGGCGGAGGTCCACCAATCCAAACCCGTTGGGCTCGTGCTCCTGGGCACCCTCTCGATTCTCAGCCTGGCCTTTCGCGAAACCGTCGGCCCAACCTGGTTCGCCTTTTATGCCTCGGCCCTCGTTCTGGGCCCCTTCGCTCTTCGACAACTCCTTCCGCAAGGCACTCGGTTCACCTACCGACTGGGCCTCCTCTCCCCCTTTTTGAATACGGCCCTGCTGGCCGTCATCTGCGCCCTGGAATCGGCCAAACTGCCTCCCCTTGAATTCGCCGAGTTGCCGACCCTGCACCGCCTGATTCTCAGCTTGGCCCTGGTGCTACCCGCCGTTTACTTGGCAGCCTATTTCCCATGGTGGATCCGCCACTGGGCCCAGCGGGCGGATGTCACGCGCATCTTAGATCAGCCTGTGCCACCCGATGGGCTCGATCCGCTTGAGTCCGCGGTGAATGACCTGCTGACCAAGGCACCTGGCCCGGAAGATCCCGCAGCAGTGTTCCGCACAGTCCCCCCCAATCCCAAGGACCTTAAACGTTTTCTCCGGCCGGATTTCACCCGCCATGGAGAATGGCGCGCGCTCCTTCAGCCGGACTGGGTACTGATCATCGCTGCCGACGGCACCCGAGCCGAAGCCGTCGCCCGAGGCAACCTCCGTCTGGTCACGGATGACCTGGAGAGCCAGGGTCGCCACGTTTTATGTCTGGTCCGCTGGAATCAGCACCTTCATGAAGGGCGAATTGAAACGGCGCATGCCAGAAAACTCTTGGCCTGGATCACGGGCACCCAGAGTTAAGTCCAAATCGGTTCACTTAGCTCGCATCCTGCAGTTGTTGGTCCTAAATAGAGGTTGAACCGTTTGGATGGCCCGATTTTTCTGTAGTTGCGAAGCAAGCAGGAGGATCAGGTGGAGGACCAAACAGTGCGTTCACAGTTTTCCGCCCTGTGGGGCGGGGTAATCCAGATCGGGCTCACGACGAAGCCGGTGACGGCCTGGGCCTTGATGCGTTGCAGAAGGGCCTTGATCCTTGCTGTAGTTAGCGCCAAAGCTGAGCCCATTAAAAATAGGGGGGGGAGGGGGGGCGATGGGATGTGTCAAGACTTAAATGAACCGTATTGGCCCTATATAAAGAACATGCTGCCCGAATGAATTCGGGCAGCATGTTCTAAAAGCACTAGGCTTGAGAAAAGCCTAGAAGGAGTACTTCACGCCAACCTGCACGAAAGCGGCATTCTGACCACCCTTGGCAAGGGTGTTGGGGGGAGCGTTCTCGCCGGCACTCGCCACATAGAGACGCTCTGGGCTGCGCCCCAGCTCGATGCCCTGAAGCAGGGTCTGAATGGCGAAACGATCGGTCACCTTGAACTCAAGGCCGAGGCGAAGACCCAGCTTGATCCCCTTGTCATCCTCGATGGGGAAGGCTGTGACGTTCTTGACCTCGACACCCGAGTTCTTGATCGACCACTTGTTGACCGTCAGGCCAAAGGTGGTGCGCAGACCCGACACGCTCGTCGGGATCAAGACTTCCACACCCGCCTGAAGGGCCGTGAGTCCGGTCTTCAGGCCATGGGCATCCGAACCCGGGAAGCTGATGACACCCACGAGGGGACGCAGGTTCACCTTGGCGTCTTCGAGACGCATCTCGTAGCCGAACTCAGCACCCATGTTGGTGCGGTTCGCCGTGGTCTTATACGGCTGATCCAGGTTGTAGCCGAGGCTCACAACAACGGAGGCTCCGCCTTTGACTTCCTGGGCGGTAAGAGGCGTGGCAGCCAGAACAGCAAAGCCGACAAGACCCGCAATGAAATGAATGGTTTTCATGGTGTCTCCGTCCTTAGAACCGCAGGCCGAGGCTGAAGCCGAAGTTACGCGCCCCGATGTGGTTGTTGTTGTTGCGGGCAGCAGTCGTGTTCTCCTGAGGCCGGCCGAAGGTGGGGGCATCCTGGAAGTAGAGGGTGTCGGTGCCGGTGGTCGGCGCGTAGAAACCTCGATCCCAATCGGCCCAGATGATGTGGTTGAGGACGTTGTTGACCTTCAGGTCACCGATCAGGGTCAGGTTCTTGATGCCCAAAGGCACGTCCCAGCTCAGGCGGAAGTCCACCGTATAGGTGTCGTTGAGGCTGTAGGCGCCGCGATCGGAGTACCAGCGCGTGTAGGTCAGCGGCTTCGGCTCCGCCACGGTGTAAGGAGCACCCGTGATCGTGGGCATCCCCAGGGGGGCCGTGTTGGTGGCGCTGTAGTTCAGGCCCGAGTCGTAGTTCACCAGGAAGGAGTATCCGAGGCGACCCTTGCCCAGGGGCTGGGTGATGTTCAGGTACGCACGGCCCTTGAGGCTCTGGTTCAGGGGCAGCAGGCCGGAAGCGTTGAACTGCTTTTCCGTCACGCCCTTGGCGAGCAGGAAGTCCCGGTAGCTGTAGTAGCCCGAGGCGCTGTTGTCGCGGAAGGAACCGGCCGGCGAGTCACCGCCGTTATTGTTGCCCACCAGGCGGCTGTAGGTAAAGTTGCCACCCCACTCGATGGTGGAATTGATGCGGCGGGACCAATCCAGCTCAAGCGCATTGTATTCGCGCTTCAGCTCGTTGGAGTTGAACACCTTGGTCTTGGCGATCATCACGGGAGCCAGGCCGGCGCCGCTCGGATCGTCCACGCGAACCAGGTTGTCCGCGCGATAGTCGCCCATGACCGCGAACTCGTCATGCCACGTGCGATGCACCAGGCTGATGCGGACGCGCCCGGCTTCAGAGGCCTTCGTGTAGTTGACCGCGAATTCCTGGGCATACGGGGCGCGCAGCGCCTCATCCACGCTGTAGCGCAGAGAAGCGTTGGAGTAGTAGTAGGCGGGACCGTAATTGGCCTCGTTGGTCAGGGTGGCATAGTCCACGAAGCGCACGCCGTAGAGGCCGAGCGGATCCGAGGCGTCGCCCGCAGCGGGCTGCCCGGCAATGCCCTTCCACTTGTGGCGGGTCTGGACGGAATTGGCGCGGCTCATGAACAGGCTGGTGAAGCCCGTATTGAAGGAGCTGTAGAGACGGGCCGCCGACGCACTGAAGACGTGCTGGGCGGTACCGAAGGGGTCGAACTTGACCTCCAGGCGCGGCTCGACGTTGTTCGTGGAGGCCATTTCCTTGCCATCGGTATTCTTGATGATGTTGCGGTTGAGGCGCACACCGGCCATCACATTCCAGTGTTCATTGATGGTGATGGCATCATTCGCATACAGCGAGTACTGCAGGGTCTGACCTGTGCCGTCATTGCCCCAGTTCTTTTCCTCGACGGGAGCCACACCGCTGAGGCCAGAGCCGCTCTGTCCCAGCACGCCAGGACCGGGGTGGACCATGGTGGGGAACAGGTAGCTGGTGCCATTAAAGTAGGCGCCGCCCGTGCGGAAGTTCCGGTTGTTCTTACCTGCCTTGGTCGAGGTGCCGTACTCACCCATGTAGAAATCGACACCGAGGTCGATGTCATGGGTCGCAGCGCCGCTCAGGAAGAGCTTGAGGTTGACGTTGCCGCTGCGGCTGGCCCGGATTTCAGGCGCGGGGCTGAGGGTGTTGTTGAAGGCGAAGAGACCGTTGGAATTGACATCCGTGATGCGCATCAGGATGGCGTCTGGATAGGTCGCACTTTCCTTGCCTACGGGCCAAGTGATGTCCGTGCGGTTCCGGCTGTAGGACGCCTCGAGGAACGCGAAAGAGCTCAGGGTGCCGCGGTAGGCAACGCCCATCGTGGTGCTCTCGGAACCCTGGGTACCGAAGTCGGCGATGCGAACCATGCCACCGCCCTGGTAGGGGTCGCGATTCACCAACTGGTTCTTGTCGTACTTGTAGTAGACCTCAAGCTGGTGGTTGAGGGTGATCGCGCCCGTCAGCTTGCCTTCGTAATATGTGTTCGTGTCCGTGCGGGTGTAGGGCACGCCCTGGTCGAACCGGGTGAAGGTGTAGCCATTGCCAGGACCCGCCAGGGTCACGGCATCGATATTCGCATTGCCGGTCTTGTAAACGCGGTTATAGACGTTCGGATTGCCGAAGATCGGCGCACTGAATTCATAGTTCTGGGTGGGCGTCAGGGTCGACCCCACGCTGAACCACAGGCGGTCCTTGACGATGGGGCCGGTGGCCACGACGTCCCACTTGCGGCTCAGGGAGTCCAGCTGATTCGCGTAGTCAACGGCCCGGTTGTCCCGGTCCCGCGCGTCCCAGGACGAACGGCTGAAGGTAGAGCGGATGCTCCCCTTGAAGTCGTTGCCACCACTCTTGGTGACCACGTTCACCTGGCCGCCCATGGTGCGGCCGAAACGGGCGTTCAGCGGGGTGAGCATGACCTGGACGTCTTCGATCAGATCCTCGATCGCGCCCGTGCCCACCTGCTGACCCTGCAGGTCGTCCTTGATGTCGACGCCGTTCACGCGGAACAGGGTCGTGTTGGAGGCGCCGCCGCGGATGGTGGTGGTGCCCGCACCAGCAGTGGAAACGCCCGGCGTCAAGGCGAGCGCACCGGAGAAGCTCCGGTCAGGGGCGGCGATCATCGTGAGGGCATCGGCCGAATAGTTCGAAGCCACCTTGGAATCGCTCTTGTCCACCTGGGCCGTGCCGCCACTGGCGATCACTTCCACGGACTCACTGACGACCACGGCCTGACGCAGGATGATGTCCTGCTTGACCGATCCGCCGAGACCCACGCGGATTTCGGGGCTGGTCACGGAATTGTAGCTCTGCTTGTTTGCGCGGATCACGTAGGAACCGGCGGGCAGCAGGGGCATGAAATACTCACCGCGGTCATTGGACGTGACCGTCTTGGGAGCGAACAGGGCCGGGGAAGAAACCGTGAGGATGGCGCCCGCAATCGGCGCACCCTTGGCATCCTTCACCTGTCCGCTGATCTGGCCCGTCGTCTGCGCCGTAGCGAACGTGCCGGCAGCCAGGATCATGGTCAGTACGGTCGTTTTCTTCATATCAAAATTCAGTCTCATAGATAACCTCCGTGGGGGGTCGACGCGTGGCTAGAACCGGAAGGCGTAGCCGAATTCGACGTGAGGGACGGAACGGCTGGTCTCGCTCAGGCGATCCTGAGCGTAGGGCTTCGCAGTCCCAGCCACGTGGTTGTAATGAATCGACGTGTAGCGCTGCAGAACAAGGTTGGCTTCGATCGCGCTGTCCTTGCCAAGCTGCATCTGCACACCCACGTAGGGGCTCACGGAGAGCTTGCTCTTGGTCACGACGCTGTTGTAAGTGTCCTCGTAGGTCGCCCAATCCGTATCGCCGATGTCCGCGATGTACTCGTGACGGAAGCGGGCATTGCCCACCTGCAGACCGGCCTGGAAGCTCCAGCCCTCAGAAAACGCCCGCGCATAGGACAGGCGCAGCATGAGGCCATCGAGGTTGTTCTTGCGGGAGTCTGCGGAGAAGTTCGGATCCGGAGCAGGAGCACCAGGAGCGGTCGCCGCCTTGGTCAGGTCCACCAGGAACATGTCACCGGGCTTGTAGGTGTAGCCGAGTTCGGCGCCAAACACACCGACCTTGGTGGTGAAGTTCAGGTTCAGACCGAAGCCAAGGGTCTTCCGAGAGAGATTGTCCTCAGGGGCGGCGACGGCGATACCGGTCCGGACCTTCAGTTCAGCCCGAAGCGGGCTGTCCTGGGCACCCAGAGCAGTCGCAACGACGCAGGGGAACATCACCCATCGGGCGATGTTGGAAAGTGCATGTCTCATGCAGCTTCTCCTTGATTTAGATCCCAGACAGCGAACATCGAGGATCAAGTGTGTGGGGGGGAGAGAGAGTCGCAAATCAGTCGATGGAGCTGATTGCGCACTGTGAAAAAACAGACGCGATTTGGCGCTCGGCCATGAAGCAACCGACCACTTTAGGTACGTGAACCGGCGAAAGGAAGCCTCCATCAGTGACATGCCACGTCAATTCCGGAAGCACGAAGGCAGGAGCCTTCGTGTCGCCACGTCGAGCATGGGTGGGAAACAGCTTTGTCACTTCTGGGCCTTTTCATCAATCCGAGTAGCCAGCCCACAGCCTACACCTCGCGACAGCCCTGTGACAACTCATCAAGACAGGAGGCCCACGCGAACAGATGGCTGCGTTTATGATTCCGGGATCGTATCGGGTCAGACTCTAATCTGACCCGTGAGTGAAGTCCATCCAAACCACCGCCACGCCACAGCCCCGCCACCGCCGCGTTACAGCTATTTTCTACCATCCGAGATCGGATGGTGCCTGCGGTAATTCAATCATTTCTGTTTGGACCCGGTGCCAACTCGTTTGGAGATTTGGCCTAGCGTTACCGATGAAGACTGAATCAGACCCACGGCCTAGGTCATACCCTGATCGCGTGTTCTGACGCCGCTCCTGGCGCGCGTCCTCTCTTGCAAAGTGACAAGGTGATGACGCCCCGCTGTCTCTGAGAAATGGCCTCGTGCCCACATGCAGAGCCTGGTTTCATTCATCTGAGCTCTGCCATGTGGGTCCATAGGCCCACTCCCGCAGGGCGGTCTGAATGAGGCGCTCGGCCTTGCCGTTCGGGGCCGGGCGGTAGGGCCGGGTGCGGCTGTGCTTGAGCCCGAAGGATTCCCGCATTGCATTGAATTCCTTTGAGCGATAAGACAACCCGTTGCACTTCGGCTGTTTACGGACGGTGACGCCCAGCTCCTGGAAATGCAGAAGCGCCCTCCGGAGGAAAGAAGCCGTGGTGGCCTTCTTCTCATCCGCGAGCACCTCCATGTAGCAGGCCCGGGAATGGTCGTCGTTGCACACATGAAGCACCTGGTAACCCGCGCCCCGGTTCCGTGAATGGCGGATTCCGGTGCCCGGTGCAGGAATAGCTCGCGAGCTTCTTTGTGTCCAGGTGAAGCAGATCGCCGGAGCCGCATGTTCGTAACGGTTGTCCGGCTCCTTCGGCTGTAGGGCGGAGGCCTCGGAATTCCAAGCGCGCCTCAGCCAGAACCCCACCGTGGAGCGAGGCACGCCGAGGCTACGCGCAATCCAAACCGCCCCTTGGCCTTGCCGTCTTCGACCGACGGCCTCGACGACGACGCCAGGCTCATGGCTTCGTGCCAAACGCTTCGGCCAACTCGAACGGTCGACAAGCCCGGCCTTCCCATCCTCCCGGAAACGATTCAGCCACTTGTGCCTCCTGCGTTCGCTGAATCCAGCCATCTCAGAGGCCAGCGCGATCCTCATCCCGGAAAGAACCCGCCGGATGAATTGCCCTCGACTGGCGGCAAGACTTTGCTCGACTACGGAGGTTCACCCGAGTCCTCCAGCAAGCTGCGGTTTGGCGATTTCAGCTTCCCAGAACCCGGGTGAACAACCTAATTGGCGCTTACAACTAGACGAATGAACACCGTTTCTTAGTATTCTCAAGAATACGACCCGCGTCGAGCGGCCGCTGGACGATTGTCTAAGAATTATTTAACATTTGATCAAGTCGCCGATCGCCCGCCCCAACGCTTGTTGTAGCAAGAGCGGTAGCCTCCGCCAGCAGTGCAGCACATTTGATTTTCATACCCGTGTTATAGGCCCCATCCGAGATGTCCTTCAGATTGATCAGGACGTTCCAGATGCCGCCGCGCACGCCTGCCAGGGCCATCTGCACGCCCACCATGCCGTCCGTGATGGAGGCCGGATTGCCGTGTTCGATGACGATCGCGGCGGCCTGCATGGCTTCGAAGCTCAGGGTGGCGGTGCTGAAGGGCACGTTTACGGCGATCTTCAAGCCTTCCAGCATGGCGGCTTCCCGAACGGCCTTCTCGTCGGCGGTGCCCTGGGGCAGACGTCGGGCGTCCATGTAGGCGTTGAAGGCGTTGGTATCGTCATCCACCGCCAGCACCAGAGCATCCTTCACGCGATGGGCGATCTCGGCGGCCTTCAACAGGTGCTCGCCATGGGCGGCGTTCTTCACCTTGGTGAGGTTGGCCACCATGCTGGCGAGGCCCGCGCCCAAGGCCCCCGCAAGCGCGGCAATGCTGCCACCGCCGGGCGCCGGGGTGTCGCGGCTGACTTCCGTCACGAAGTCCGTGACCTTCATGGCCATCAGGCCGCTCGCGTAGGTCTTGGGCAGGCCGAGCACCTTCTTCTCGATCTCGAAGGGGCTCACGTCCGCGAGGCCCATGCTGAAGATGGCGTTCTCCAGAACGTCTTCCACCGGCACGAAGGGCGACTTGCCCTGCTTGCGGAGGTAGGCCTGTCCGGCGTCGTAGAGGGGCTTGAAGGGCACGAGGCCCACGATCTCGGACCCTGTCACCACGAGGCCGCGCTTCACCGCCAGCTCACGGGTGGCCTCCAGCACATCCATCGTGCTGGTTACCCTGTAGTTCGTGAGGTTGATGGAGAGCTGGGCGCGCTTGTAGGCGTCCACATACCAGCCGATGGCCTTGCAGTCCTTGAAGAGCCCGGCCTTGTAGGCCTTCTGGCCCACCACGCCCTTGGCGGCGTCGATGTCGTTGAGCTTCAGGAGGTGGCGCAGCTCATAACCATGAGTCTCGCGGCAGTGCGCCTCGAGCGTCTCGAAAGTGGGGAAGTCCTGATCGCAGTTGCCGCAGGGGAAGCAGCCCTCGGCGTACTTCAGCTCCTTGCCGCTGCTGTAGTAGGGCGTCACCTGCCCGCGCCGGGCCACGCGACCCTTTTCGCGGAGCTCGAAGGCGATGTCCGTCGCATGGGCCTTGTCGCGGCTGTTCAGGGTGATGTTGTAGGCGATGAGGAACTCGCGGGCGCCGGTGATCAGCGCACCGAACTCGGGAACGAACTTGGCGGGACCGAAGTCAGGGGCCCACTCGGGCTGGGCGAGCTTGGCCTCGAGGGCCTCGTACTCGCCCTTTCGGACGAAGGCGAGGTTCTTCCGCTCGGGGCGGCTGGCGGCAGCTTCATATAGATAGACCGGTAGGCCCAGCTCCTCGCCCACGCGCTTGCCCAGGCGCCGCGCCAACTCCGCTCAGTCCTGCATGGTGACGCCTTCCACGGGAATGAACGGACATACGTCGCAGGCACCGCTGCGCGGGTGGCGGCCGCGGTGGCCGCGCATGTCGATCACTTCAAGCGCCTTCTTGATGCCGCGGAAGGC
>CAYQAS010000035.1:0-38538 GCA_964415525.1 uncultured Solibacteraceae bacterium | reverse complement strand
TCGGCCACGTCCCTGCTGCCACGGGATGCCGCGAACGCGACGATCCTTGCACGCAGTTGCGAAAGGAGTGCCTCTCGGGGAGGGGTGGCTGCAGCAGTGGGAGGGGTCATGGGCACGGGAGCTGGGAGGACGTCTCAGTATAGAAAGGACCGTAAGGCCTCGTGTGGGGTGAATGGGAAAAAATCAGGCTCGTCGAGCGGTCGCCAGGGTATGCGACAAGCATGAATTTTGGCTCAAAGGTATGAACGTTGGCTCCACATGGTACCTATATGGTGCAGGACTGGATATTGAGTCAATACATCGACAAGGAAAAAAACGGCAAATCAAAAAAATGAGCGGCATAAGTTTTATAAATCATGAAATGGCTGGGTGGGTTGCACTGGGACGTAACTGCTTTTAGCAAATTAAATATTATTGTTGCTGGGTGGTCTTTTTGAATCCGTCGGGTAAGTTTTTTTACGATTGAAGCATTGATATGATTTGACTTATGCTTGCTTGGAAGTATTGGGGTTCTCGGTATCCCCCGTATCGTGAGGCTTGGAGTCCATGGTGGCGATCCAACGGATGATCTGAGTCTTTTGCTGAAAGGTTTGAGGGGTATAAGAATCACTGTAAATCCGCGGATGAAGGGTGTTTTGGGGGGTTTGACACAAATCCGTGACACGCGAACCCTGTTATATCTCCTGACTCTCTTTCCCATCCGCCCCACATCCGGTACCCACTCATGGGGCTGGATGATCCTCGTTGGAGGTCTCCGTGACCCGTACCACCCTCCTGAGTGTCCTTGCGCTTGCCTTGGCAGCCCCCGCCGCCGCCCAGGAGCACATTGCGAAGCACGCCGAGCGTATGCTCACCGGCCGTGTCTACGAGATGGGCCTCGATCAGCGGCACGACTTCCGTGAGCGGGCCATCCATCGTGACACCCTCCTGGGCGAAGTCGACGTGCGGGTTGTGCAGCATTTCAACGGTGTGAAGGTATACGGTGGCGAAGCCATCGTCCACATGGCTGGCGGCATGATTCGCGCCACGACCAGCCACTTGGTGCGCAACCTGAGTCTGGACACCCATCCGACCCTGACTGCCACCGAGGCGCTCGCCGTCGCCCACTCCGCCTTGGCCCCCAAGGGCCCCTATGCATACACGCCCACCGCGGAATTGGTTGTCGCTCCCGTGACCCGCGAGATCGAAGCCCCCAAGGGTTCCCGTTTGGTCGAGACGCGTGCGCTGGCCTTCCATGTCCACACCGAACTGGAGAATGGCGCGGACGAGACCGCTCACACCGATTTCTTCGTGGATGCCCACTCCGGCGAGATTCTCGACCAGTGGAGCACCCTCCACAACACCGCCGCCAAGGGCACGGGCAAGTCTCAGTTCAGTGGCACCGTGGTCCTGGACACCAACAGCACGGCCACCGGTTTCGAGATGCGTGACCTGACCCGCAGCACCGCCGGTAATGTGGTCTACAACCTGAACCACGGAACGTCCGGCACGGGCACCATCTACACCGATGCGGACAATGCCTGGGGCAACGGCCTGAACTACACCGGAAGCACCACCGACACCAAAGGCGAGACGGGTCAGACCGCCGCGGTGGATGCAGCCTTCGGACTCTCCAAAACCTGGGACATGTACGGCAACGTGTTCGGCCGCAATGGCATCGATGGCAACGGCACGGCTACATACAGCCGGGTTCACTACAGCACCAGCTACGACAATGCGTTCTGGTCCGACAGCTGCTTCTGCATGACCTACGGCGACGGCAGCTCCTTCAAGTCCCTCGAATCCCTGGACGTGGTCGGCCATGAAATGAGCCACGGCGTCATGGCGCGCACCGCCAACCTTGTCTACCGCGGTGAGTCTGGCGGCCTAAACGAGGCCAACTCCGACATCATGGGCACCATGGCCGAGTTCTACGCTTATGGCGCGGGCGGCGTAGGCTCCACGATTCCCAATACCGGTGGCAACTTCACGATCGGCGAGCAGCTGGCGACTCCGAGTTTCAACAAACCGCTGCGGTTCATGTACAAGCCTAACCTGGACGGCTCCAGCCCGAACTGGTGGTCCAAGAGCCTCGCCCGCCTCGATGTGCACTACAGCAACGGTCCGGCACTCCTCTGGTTCTACCTGCTGAGCCAGGGCTCCGGCGCCAAGGCTTCCTCCAACAATGTCGTGCCGCCCATGACCAACAGCGTCACGAGCATCACCGGCATCGGCAACCACAAGGCGGCCCAGATCTGGTTCCGCGCCGTGACCAAGTACATGACCAGCAGCACGATCTACTCTGGCGCCCGCACGGCCACCCTGAACGCCGCCTCCGAGCTGTTTGGCGCAAGTTCGGTGGAATACGCCACCGTGAACAAGGCCTGGCTGGCCGTGAACGTGAAGTAGCGGAGGCTTTCTCCACTGTTCAGAAGAGCGGCGGACCATCCGCCGCTCTTTGCTGTACCAGGGGGCGGTCGTTCCGAGATAAGCCCGGCGGAAACAGAACGGGCCGCTCTCGCGGCCCGTTGAAGGGTGCGGTCCTGGGGGCCTATTTCAGCGCTTCCGTGCCCTCGAACACGCGATCGTGCCGCAGTTCGTGGAGGATCTCCCGGTCGTCGGCGGTCAGGGTGTCCGTGAGCAGGCGGCTCAGGAGGGCGCCGATGCCGGGGCCGAGCATATAGCCCTGGCCGCACATGCCCACCGCGTCCACGTAGCCCTTGAGCTCCGCGCGGGTGCCGAGGACCGGCGCGCCGTCGGGCGTCATGGGATAGAGGCCGCGCCAGGTGCGGCGGACCTTCAGGTTCGCGAGGCGGGGCATGAGGCCCACCATGCGCCGGGCGATCTGGGGCAGGAAGCTGGAGGTCTCGCGGCGGTCCGAGCCCACGATGGCGGGGTCGGGCGTGATGCAGAAGACCACCTGGCCGGGGCCGTGCTGATAGAAGTAGTAGTTCTTGGAGCCAGGCACGGGGCGGATGTCCACGATCATGGGATCCAGGAAGTGCTTCACGCCCTCCGTGATGCCCGCCTCGTGGCAGTCCGGGAAGACCGGCACATCGAACCCGGCGGCGCGGGCCACCTGCTTGGCCTCGGCACCCGCAGCGTTGATGACCCAGTCCGCGGCGAAGTCGCCCTGGTCCGTGCGCACGCCCACCACCTTGCCTTCGGAGCGGAGGATCTCCTCCACCCGGGCGTGGAACTGGCAGGTCACGCCGAGGTCGAGGGCCCGGCGGTGGAAGGCGGCGGAGCTGCGCATGGGGCTGGCGCTGCCGTCTTCCGGCGAGTACGTGCCGCCGATCAGGCCTTCCTTGCGCAGACCCGGGGCGATCTGGAGCAGCTCCTCCGCGTCGTGCCACGCGATGTTGAGGCCCGCCGCCTGTTGGATCTTGAGCAGGTCCTTGAGGATCTTTTCCTCTTCGGGGCGGTAGGCGACGAAGACATAGCCGCCGCGATGCCACTCCAGGTCGAAGCCGTGGGTCTCCTTCCAGGTGCTGAAGATGCGGATGGAGTCGAGGCAGAGCTTGATCTTGGCGGGGCTGGAGTGGGTGGCGCGGATGCCGCCGATGGCGGCCTTGTTGCAGCCCTGGCCGGAGGAGGCGTGCTGGTCGAGGCAGAGGACCTTGAGGCCCTTTTCCGCCAGAAACATGGCCGCGGGCATGCCCACGCTGCCGGCCCCGATAACGATGACGTCGTAGCGGGTGGGGGTGTTGGCGGTCATCACAGACCTCCCTCGGAGACGCCGACGGCGTGGCTGGGAACGGGTTCAGCGGCAGGGGCCTCGCCCAGACCGGCGAAGACGCCCAGGGGCGCTTCCATCATCAGGGGGCGCAGGGTGAAGTCCGTGACCTCGGCGAGGGGGATGCCCTCCTCCCGGAACAGGCGCTTGATGAGGCTGGGGCAGGTCTTGCCGCCGCAGGCGCCCATGCCGCAGCGGGTCAGGGCCTTGAGGTGGTTCAGGTCGCGGACGCCCGCACGGATGTGGGTGCGGATGTCCCCGGCGGTGACGCGCTCGCAGCGGCACACCACCTCGTCATCGTCCACCCGCTGGACCGCCTCGTTCATGGCTTCCGACACCCAGGGATCCTGAATGCGGATGCCCGCGATGCGCAAGGCGATGGCGCTGGGGGCTTCGAGGCGCACGAGGTAGGCGTGGTCCGCGAACTTCGGAGCGCGCATCTGAAGGACGTTCACGTTGCCGAGCACCTTGCCTTCGAGATCGAGCACCGTCACGACATCCCCGGGGGCGAGGTTCTTGCCGTTGAACTCATACGGCACCACCACTTCCATCACATCGCTCTCTTCCTTGGGGCGAACCAGGGTGATGGCGAGGCCGGGGCAGATGGCCACGCACTTCTCGCAGGCGATGCAGTCTTCACTGACATAGGAAGGCACGCCCAGGATCTCGCCCTTCTCGATGACGATGGCGCCCTTGGGGCAGATGGAGGTGCAGGGATTGCAGGGGATCTCCTGCTGGCAGTGGAAGACCGGGAAGGCCTTGCCGGCAGGCATCAGCTTGGCTTCCGTCACGATCGCGCCGGGGCGGCTCTTCAGCACTTCCGCGGTGCGGTGCCACTCCACGGGGATCTCGCCCACGTGGCGGCCCAGGAACTTGGCGATCTCCAGGCCTCGGATCTTACCGGTGAACATGGCGGCGCTGGCCTCGGCGATTTCCTCCGCATCGCCGGCGGCGAAGGCGGGGAGGCCGTATTCCGTGGCCTTCTTCATGAACTCGTCGCAGGGCTCCAGACCCACCGCCACCAGCACGGTGTCGCAGGCGAAGGTGCGCTCGGTGCCGGGGACGATCTGCCAGAAACTGTCCAGTTCGGCGATGGTGACGCTCTGCACCTCGCCGTCGCCATTGGCACTCACCACCGTGTGGTTTGTGTGGATGGGCACGCCCATGCGCACGAGCTTGTCCTTGTGGACCTTGTAGCCGCCGCATTCGGAGGAGGCTTCGCAGAGGCCCACCACCTCGATGCCCGCCTGGAGGGCGTGGTAGCCGGCGATGAGGCCGACGTTGCCGCCGCCGATGATGAAGAGTCGCTCGGAGGCGCGCACCAGATCACGGTTCACGAGGGTCTGGAAGGCACCCGCGCCATAGACGCCGGGCAGGGTGTTGCCCCGGAACACCAGGGACTTCTCCCGGGCGCCGGTGGCCACCAGCACCACCTGGGGCCGGACGAGGACGTAGTGATCGCCGCGCAGCAGGCCCACCTTGTGGTCGCTGAACACAGAGAGGGCGGCGGTCTGGGTCCAGATGCGCACGTTCTCGAAGGTGCGGACCTGCTCCTCCAGCTTCTTGCCGATGTCCATGCCGCGGGTGCCCGCGTGGCAGGCGTCGATGGATCCGAAGAACTTGTGGGTCTGCAGGACGAGCTTGCCGCCGAGGTCGGCCTTGTCATCCACCAGGATCACCTGGACGCCGGTCTTGGCCAGCTCCACCGCCGCAGAGAGGCCCGCAGGGCCGCCGCCGATGATCAGGCACTCGGTCTCGATGGTCTCGATCTCGCGGAAATCGCCGGGGACCTCCTCCAGCGCCGGAAGTTCCGGGCGGCCATCGAGGGGCAGCACCGCCATGCCCGCCTTCACGGGCACCATGCACGACTTCACCGACAGGCCGTCGGCGATGACGCTGCACTGGGCGCACTGGCCGTTGGCGCAGAAGATGCCCTGGGGCGCGTGGTCCTTGGGGTGGTGCCCGAAGGTGCGCACGCCTTGGGCGAAGAGGGCCGACGCGATGGTCTCCCCCTCTCGAGCCAGGTAGCTCTCGCCCTTCCACGTGAAGGGCACGCTGGGTTCCGGCAAGGCGGAAACGATCGGGTGGTCAGTTATTCGGAAAGTGGCCATGGTCAACACCTCAGGGCGAGCCGATGGCGGGAATTGGAGCATGGGGCCCCTGTGATTCAATTCCCATTTACATTCCGCACATGCCGATAGACCTGTTTATACGCCTGGCGATCGGTTTGTGTCAGTATAGATTGAAGTGTGTGTGGTTAAAAATAATGACTTAGTTCTGCGGGATCGAAGGCACGGCGTGAGATATTTCACGCATTGATATATCACGTTTCTTTGCCGTGCCGGAAAGACCGACCCCCGGGCCAGAATCACTTTTCCGGAACCCGGGGGCAGGGGGGTGGAACGGCTTGACGGGTTGTCAAAGGGGGCGACGTTCCTGGATCCAGCGAGTCAGGTCCGCCAGGAAACCGGGTTCGAGGGTCGTTTCGATCTCGCCATACTCGCTCACCGCACCGGTGCGGGCGGGCTGGAATAGGTGGTTGAGGCCGGGCAGGGTGCGGATCACGGCATTGCGATTGCCTTTGAGGGCCTTTTCCATCTCGGGTCGGTTCTGCCCGGGCACCACCTGAAGGTCCTTTTCCCCGAAGAGGGCAAGCACAGGCACTTTCACCTGTTTGAGGGCGAGCCGGGGATCCAGGGTGAGGAAGGCTCGGAACCAGGGATTGGCCACCTGATGAGCCTGCTGGAGGAGGGCGGCTTCCCCCGCCTTGCGCGCTTCGGGCGAGAAGCCCGCAGCCAGGAGGTCCCGGAAGGCTTCCGGCGTGGCTTCGGGGTGGGCCTTCAGCAGCTGAAACATCTTTTCCTGCTGCTGGCGCTGAAGGACCAGGACCTCGGGGGCTGCACCGGCGGCACGGGCCAGGGCCTCGCTCTGGGCCAGGATCACGTCCTCACCGGGCGCGGCCGTGCCCGCCATCAGAACGAGAAACGCGGGCACTCGGCTGCGCGCGGCGACCATGGGCGCGATGACGCCGCCTTCGCTGTGGCCGATGATGCCGAGCCGCTTGGGATCGAGTCCCGGCTGCTTCGTCAGGAAGGCCAGGGCGGCTTCCGCATCCGCCGCGAAATCCGCGGTGGTGGCGAGGGCGTGGCTACCGGTGGAGCCCTTGAGGCCCCGCTTGTCGAAGCGGAGCACGGCGATGCCCTGGCGGCTCAGGTGGTCCGCGAGCACGGCAAAGGGTTTGTGCCCGAAGATCGTTTCGTCGCGGTCATGGGGGCCCGAGCCATGGACCAGCACCACCGCCGGGAAAGGCCCCTTGCCCGCGGGGACCGTGAGGGTGCCCGCCAGTTCGACGCCCGCCGCGCCGCCGGGGAAGCGGACTTCCGTGGCGGCATAGGGGAAGGGTGGCCTCGGCTGCTGGGGGCGGAGCAGGGGCTTCGCCTCGCCGCGGGTGAAGGTGAGCGGGAGCGGTCCGCCCTGGGTGAAGATGCCTTCGATGCGCTGCGAGGCGGTATCCAACGTGCCTTCATAGCTGGCGTTGACGCCCACCAGACGAAAGCTGAGGGCTGTCCCCTTCCACTGTATGGCCTCGATTTTCATCCCCTTGGCGCCCTGGTCGAGGCTGTCCATGGTTCCGGTCAGGCTGCCATCGGGTTGAGCCGTCAGGTGAAGGGCCAGCCGCAGGTTGACGGCTCCTACCTTCAGGATGCCGTGCCAGTCGCCCGCAGGGTTGGGTTGGGCCGGGGCTTGGGCGACCAGGGCAGGCATGAGGACAAGGAAGGCGACGGACCGGCGCATGGGAACTCCTTGGAGGGGAGCCTACGCCTGGAGGACGCACCAAGTGATCACCGGTCCCCCTGGCGGGGCCGAATGGTGTGGCTCGGGGGGTGAGCTGCCGACTTGTAAGCAGGTGTGTAAAAGTCGAGCATGCGGCCCGTGTGTCGCCTCAGCCCCCTGTCGCGATCCACCCACGCGCCGGCTTAGGCATGCGACGTGCGCAGCCGCAGGCCGAGGGCGTGGATGACCTTCACCACGGTGGAGAACTCCGGGTTCCCTTCCGGGGAGAGGGCCTTGTAGAGCCATTTCCGACTTAAGCCGGTATCCCGTGCCAACTGGGCCATTCCTCGCGCCCGTGCGATATCCCCCAGGGGGGCACGGATCAGGCTGCCATCCCCGGGATTTACCTCGATTAGAGAGCGGACTGCGACTGCTGCAACAGGAGCGGGGGGCTATCGACCCCGGACAACGACCTTGCCGTTCATGCAGCGCAGGGTCACGGATGTGCCTCCGCCGTTGAGGCTGCCCCGCACCACCACGGGCATCCGGGCATGCGCTTCTGCCGCGCCGGTCTCCTTCAAGGGCAGGTCGCACCGGAACTGGGCGCGGCCGTTCACATGGGCCTTGAGGTCCGCCTTGGTGTCCGATGGCAGGGCCAGCTCAAGGCCGCCATTCAGGGTGGCGAGGTTCACGGGGCCCTCGATGTGGGCCAGGTCCACGGTGATCCAGCCGTTCAGGGTGTTGGCCGCCACGGTGCCGACGGCGCCGCGCAGGGTGATGTCCCCGTCCAGGTGTTCCGCCTGCACGGGGCCGCGCACATCCTCGATCACGAGCGGGCCGCCTGTCATGCACTTCGCGTCCACGGTGGAGCCGAAGGGCAGCTTCACCACCACTGCGCGCTTGCCGCCTTTCATGGTCAAGGGTCGCAGGTGTACGACGTTGCCCAGCACATCCACACCCCCGTCGATGCGCCGCATGCCGGGGTATTTCTCACTGGGACCTTCGAGGCCCTCGATCACCACCTCCCGCCCGGGGTGCCCGACCACCCGAAGACCACCGACCAGGAGCGTCGCCTTGAGGGTGGCGGGCTTGGCAGGATCCGCGAGCTGGACCGTCTGCCCCAGCAGCGCGGGGGCCACAAATAGGAGCGGGAGGAGGGATCGCATGGGGAACTCCGACGGTGGAAGAATCAAAGCTTCTTGATGACGAGGTCGCCATTCACGGTGGTGCAGGTGATCGCGGTGCCGCCATTGCCGAGGCGCAGCTTGCGGGCGACGCCGGGGATGCGGAACCCGTGGCGGTGCTCATCGTTCTTGGACTGGCTCTTGGCATCCGTATCAGGGAAGTCTGTGACCATCTCGCCGTGCACCGTGTTGAGCTTCAGATCCGCGTTCAGGCTCGCGGGCGCCTTGAGCTTCACGGTTCCGTTGACGGTGGTGAAGGTGCAGCCGCCGGTGGGTGCCTGCTGGAAGGTGACGTCGACCGTACCATTCACAGTGGTGAGCTTGGAGGCGCCCGCGAGGCCCTCTGCCTGGATGTTGCCGTTCACGTTGGTGACCCTGAGCGCACCGCGCACGTTCTTGACGGTCATGGTGCCGCCGTTGACCGCCGTCAGGGTGACTTCGGCATCCGCGGGCACCTGCACCTTGAAGTCGGTGACGACACGGTAGTCCTGGCTCCAGTTCTCCCGGTGCTTCGGGTGGGAGCTGCGCCAGGGGCCTTCCACGATGACGCGGGCCGTGCCGTCCTTGGCTTCCATGGCCAGTTTCACATCCTGGGCAGCCTGGGACAGCTTGTCCTTGGAATCCGCCTGATCCGTGCGGGTGCCGGTAACGACGACATGGCCGCCGCTGGTCCCCGTGACTTCGATGGAGCCGTCGAGGTATTCCACCACCAGCTTCTTGGAGGCTTCCAAGGTCTGGCTGATGGGGCTCGAGGCCTTCTCGGAGAAGGTGCGGCTGCGGTGCTTCTCACCGGCATGGCCGACGGAGCAGGCGATGGAAAGAACAGGGATGAGGGTGGCGCACAGCACCGGTCGCATGGGACCTCCTGGGAAAGAACGGGATGCAAGGTGTTACGCCGCGTCCCAGGAATGGTTACAGCAGGGTCTGCAGACCCTGCTGGGCGCGCTGGCGCACTTCGGGCCGGGCGGCGGGATCCAACGACAGGCGCTTGAGGGCATCGGCGGCACGCTTTTCCCGCAGGCCCACCAGCAGATCGATGAGGGCGGCCTGGACGAGGGGCGAGGGCTCCTTCTGCACTGCCGTCAGCAGGCGCTCACGCACGCCGGGGGCGTCGGCGAATAGGAAAATCGCATCCACCGCCGCGAGGCGCACGTTCACGGAGTCGTCCTTGTCGAGGGTATCCAGCAGCGTGCCCAGGAGTGCTGCGTCCGGCCGTTTGACGTGGCTGACGAGGGCGAGGCCCTGGAGCCGGTCCCCGGCCTCTGGGCGGGCGAGCAGCCCCACGGTGGCCTGATGGCGGAGGGTCTCGACTTCCTGAATGGAAATCGCTTGGGGTGGCGGCGCTACGGGACGTTGGAGGCGGATTCCGATAAGGGTGCCCGCTGCCAGGAGACCGGCCGCTGCAGCGCCTTTCCAGAGGGGACGCAGGCGTGCGAAGGGGCGAACGCGATCCGCCTGGCCGGCACGGTAGGCCTCGAGCCGGGCATAGAACCCGGCGCGCAGGGCAGGGGAGGGGGCTTCTTCGGGGAGCAGGCCCAGGCGGGACCACAACTCCAGCAGGTCTTCCACCTCCGATCGGCAGACGTCGCAGGTGGCGAGGTGGGCTCGGAAGTCGTTTTCCTGGGCGGGTTCCAGGTCGGAGGCGAGGAAATCGGGGGTGAAGGCTTGGCGATCGTCGCAGATCATGAAATCTCCCGCTGCACGTCGAGAAAGGCCCGCCGAAGATCCTGCAGCGCCCGGTGCACGTGCACCTTCACTGAGCTGAGGCTGAGGGAGAGCATGCCGGCGATGTCGCGATAGGAGAGGCTCTCCTCCCGGCTCAAAAGCAGCAGTTCGCGCTTCTTGACCGGCAGTCGGGCCAGGGCGCGGCGGAGGAGTTCCGCATCCTGGTCTGCGGCGATCCGAAGGGACACGCATTCCGCCGGGTCGGGCGCGGCCTCCAGCAGGGCCTCGGAGGCCAGTTCGGGGCGGGTCTTCCGCAGGTGGCTTACATGCAGGTTCCGGGCGATCTGGAACATCCAGGGCAGGAATGGGCTGCCGGGCTTCCAGGTCTCCCGGGATTTGAGCACCTGCAAGAAGACATCCTGGGTGAGGTCCTCCGCCAGCTGGTGATCTCCGGAGAGCCGCAGCAGGAAGCCGAAGGCCTTGCGGTGATGCCGCTCGAAGAGCAATGCGAGCAGCTCCAGGTGGCCACCGCGCACCCGGTCCATCACCTCACTGTCGTCCAGATGCGTCACGCGTCAGGCTCCAGGAAGGGGATACGCAGACAGGCGGGAAGGGTTACACCGGACATGATGAAAGTCCTGACGGCGCGAGTTCGTTTAAACGTGGCCCTCCCGCCTTCGTAACATCGGAGCCTATCCACGGAGATTGCCATGAGCCGATCCATCTGCGCCTTTACCTGCACCGCCTTCGTCGGCACGCTCCTGGTTGCGGCGCCACCTCAGGTGATCCAGCCCGCCAAGGACGGGACCGTGGTGGAGCGCCGTACCTGGACCCTGGGAGCGGAGCCCCATCTCAAGGTCCGTTCTGACGTGGGAAAGGTCATTTTGGAAGGCTGGGACAAGTCGGAGATCGAACTGGAGGCCACGTTTGAGGCGAACCGTCAGGGCGAGCACGCGCGGCTCGAACTGGATGCAGAGGGGACGAGCCTCACGCTTCAGAGCACCCTGCCCAAGTCCCGGAGCTGGTTCTCCTTCTTTGGGAAAGAAGGTGCCTCCTGCACGCTTCGCTTGAAGGTGCCCCGGATGGCCATGGTCTACACGCGATCCGATGTAGGCTCCATCGAGGTGAATGGCCTGAAAGGCTGGCTGGACCTTCGTTCGGACGTGGGGCACATCGTTGTGACGGGGCTGAACGGTCACGATCGCGGCATGTCCATCGCCACGGATGTCGGCAAGATCCGCGTCGATCTGCAGGGCGCCAAGGGTGAAATCGAAGCCCGGACGGACGTGGGTCATATCAACGCCAACACGCCCGGTTTGAGGATCGACCGGCAGGAGCATGGTTTGCTCCGCGGCACCCTGAATGGAGGCCGCGCCTCCATTCGGCTGCGAACGGATGTGGGAGCCATCACCCTGCAATAAAGGACGATGCGCTCGCTGAGGTTCGCTACCCTCTGATTAAGGGCCTCTTCAGGTGAAGAAACCAAAGTTTGGGTTTCTCGGGGAGACCCATGCGCATCAGCTGGTTGGCCTGGCTCCTGCTCCCTTTGGCATTCCTCGCTTGCCGGAAACCGGAATCCGCCCTCCGCGAGCGGCCCATGGGAACGGTGGAAGTGGTGGTTCAGGATTCGGTCCTTCCCCCGGAGATCGATCCTTCGGTGAAGCGGGCGTATGAGCGTGAAGCAGGGCTCCGATTGGCAAAGGGCTTGAACTTGCCGCTGCTCGTACCGGGGCAGAGCGGGTCGGAGGCCGTCCTCCAGGTCTTCGTGAAAAGCCTGAAACCCAGTCCCTACCTGGGGCGAGGGATGGGCTCCACCGCCCTGTACGACATGGGGGTGGGTGCCTTGTTCGGTGCCTTTGTGGGCAGTGGCGTGATCGTGTACCAGTTCACATCCCCCCAAGCCACAGCCGCCGGCGCAGCAGTCGGGGGCCTCTGCGGATTGGTGATGGGCCCAGGCCACCATAAAGCGAATCGTCAGCTCCAGAAGGAACTCGGCTATCTCCCGTGGGCCGGTGGCTTCCGGTGGGTGCTTCTGGAACGCCCCCGTAGAGGGCCTTCGTTAAAACTGGCCTCCGGCGAATGGCAAGCCTTGAATCCCAAACCCTTCCTGGATCCCCTCTCACCCGAGGAGGCGACCGATCCGGTCAGGGTGAGGCGGAGCTGCCTGAATGCCTATGCCGATGCGATCCTGCTCCATCTCCTGGAACAGGGCGTCGGCGTGCCGAACCCTCCGCAGAAGCGGCGAGGGCCATAGATGACTTGGGATCAGGCCCTGCTCCCCATCGCACGGAAGCGTCGGATGAGGGTGTTGGTGCTGCTGTCGTGAGCCAGGGTGGGCTCTTCCTCCGCCTGGAGTTCCGGCAGGATGCGGCCCGCGAGGGCCTTGCCCAGTTCGACGCCCCACTGGTCAAAGGCGTTGATGCCCCAGATGACCGACTGGGTGAAGGTCAGGTGTTCGTAGAGGGCAACCAGGCTGCCGAGGATCTCCGGCGTCAGGACTTCCGCCATGAGCACGCTGCTGGGACGGTTGCCCTCGAAGACCTTGTGGGGCACCAGCGCTTCAGGCACGCCCTCAGTCCGCACTTCGGCCTCGGTCTTGCCGAAGGCCAGGGCTTCCGCCTGGGCGAAGACGTTCGAGGCCAGCATCGTATGGTGGCTGCCCAAAGGATTGAGGCTCTTGGCGAAGCAGAGGAAGTCCACGGGGATCAGCCGCGTGCCCTGGTGGATCAGCTGGTAGAAGCTGTGCTGGCCGTTGGTGCCCGGCTCGCCCCACACCACGGCGCCTGTGGCGACATCGACCTTCTCGCCTGCGACGGTGACACGCTTGCCGTTGCTCTCCATCATCAGCTGCTGCAGATAGGCCGGGAACCGGCGCAGATACTGGTCGTAAGGCAAGACCGCGTGGGTCTCCGCCCCGAAAAAATCGGTGTACCAGAGACCCAGCAGGGCCATGAGCACGGGCATGTTTTGGTCGAAGGACGTCGTGCGGAAGTGCACGTCCATGGCGTGGAAGCCCGCGAGCAGCCGCCGGTAGTTCACGGCACCCACCGCTAACAGGGTGCTGAGGCCGATGGCGCTCTCCATGGAGTAGCGGCCCCCCACCCAGTCCCAGAATCCGAACATGTTGGCGGTGTCGATGCCGAATGCGGCGACCTTCTCGGCGTTGGTGGAGACCGCCACGAAGTGTCGCCCGACGGCGGCTTCCCCCAGCGCCTCCACCAGCCAAGTCCGAGCGGAGCGGGCGTTGGCCATGGTCTCCTGGGTCGTGAAGGTCTTGCTAGCGACGATGAAGAGCGTGGTGGCGGGATCCAGATCGCGCAGGGCCTCCGCCAGATCCGTCCCATCCACGTTGGAGACGAACCGGAAGGTGAGGTCACGGCGGCTGTAGGCCTTCAGGGCCTCATACGCCATGACGGGACCGAGGTCGCTGCCGCCGATGCCGATGTTCACGACGGTGGTGATGGCCCTGCCCGTGGCGCCCTTCCAACTGCCATTCCGCACGTGCTCGGCGAAGGCCTCCATGGCCTCCAGCACGGCGTGGACGTCGGGCATCACGTTGCGGCCATCCACGGTGACCACCGCATCCTTGGGCGCCCGCAGGGCGGTGTGGAGCACCGCCCGATCCTCGGTGATGTTGAGCTTGGCGCCGGTGAACATGGCCTCGATGGCCGACTTCAGGCCGCGGTCCTCCGCGAGGGCCACCAGCAGGCCGAGGGTCTCGTCCGTCACCCGGTGCTTGGCGTAGTCAAGGTAGAGGCCGCAGGCCTCCGTGTGCAGGCGGTTGCCGCGCGCGGGATCCGCCGCGAACAGCTCCCGCAGGTGGGTGGACTGGATCGTCTCGAAGTGCCGGGTCAGGCGCTGCCAGGCGTCGGATCGCGTCAGGGCGGTCATGGGGCCTCCAAGGAACGGTGCCATCAGTATGTCGAGGCTCAGGCGCCCTTGGGTCGGAAAGCCTGGATGACTTCCAGGTTCGTCTCGAGTCGCGGCCCCTCCAGCAGGTCGATGCAATAGGGGATGGCGGGGAAGACGGCATCCAGGCACTCGCGAATGCTCTTGGGCTTGCCGGGAAGGTTTACGATGAGGCTGCGGCCGCGGATGCCGGCGGTCTGGCGGCTGAGGATCGCGGTGGGGACGAACTTGAGGCTGGCCGCGCGCATCAGCTCCCCAAAGCCGGGCATGAGCTTCGTGCAGACGGCCTCGGTGGCCTCCGGCGTCACGTCCCGCAGGGCTGGACCCGTGCCGCCGGTGGTGAGCACCAGGCAGCATCCTTCCTCATCGCAGAGCCGAATCAGCTCCGCCTCGATGCCCGGCTGCTCATCGGGGATCACAACGGCGACGGACTCCCAGGGAGAACTAAGGTAGGCCTCCAGGGTGGTGCGGATGGCGGGGCCGCTCAGGTCTTCGTAGATCCCGGCGGAGGCGCGGTCGCTGATGGTGAGGATGCCGATGCGTGGGGTCATGGACGAACTCCGGGTGGGGGTGCTTCAAGGATGGGATGCAAAAAAGGGGCGCCTGGGCGCCCCTTTTCATGAACCGGAATCGCGAGCCTGATCAGGCTTCGGTTTCGGTCTTCTTGGCGCGCTTGGCCTTGGGCTTGGCAGGAGCCTCCTCGGCGGGAGTCTCTTCCACAGGAGCGGCTTCCACGGCCTCTTCGGCAGCGCCGACGGCGGCGGGCTCGCCACCTTCCTGGTGCTCCAGCTCACCACCCTCGAGGCCACCCGCATCGAAGCGGCTGACGGGCAGACCGGCCTCGCGGCGGCGCTCCAGCTCGACGACGCTCTCGTAGGCTTCCTTGTCCAGAAGCTCCTCGGTGACCGTGGCGGTCTCCATCAGGCGATTGAAGATCTTCTCGGTGCGCACGCGGCCCCGGATCTCGGTGGTGCCTCCGCGCTGCTCCATGCCGGCCTTGAAGGCCTCCAGGGGCTGCTGGATGTTGTGCTCCGTCATCAGGTTCTGGAGCTCGGCATCCACTTCTTCCTCGGTGACGTCGATCTCCTCGGCGTTGCCGATGGCCTGGAGCAGGTAGCCGCTCTTCACGGCGCGCTGGGCGTCGTGAACGCGGGTCTGGCGGTAGGCCTCCCAGTTCACGCGGCGGGGGTCGATGCCCTGGCGGTGGATGGTCTGGGCGAAGTCGTTGCAGTAGTCGTCGAGCTGCAGGGCCACGAGGGAGGCGGGGGCCTCGAAGGTGGCGGTGTCGAGCAGGGCTTCGAGCATGGTGGACTGCAGGCGGGTCAGGGCATCGCGCTCGAGGGCTTCCTCGATGTCGGCCACCACCTTGGCGCGCAGGGCGGCGAGGTCGTCGTGGCCCTGGTCCTTGCCAAATTCGTCGTTCAGCTCAGGGATGCTGCGGGTGCGCAGGTCCTTGAGGACCACGTCATAGGTGACGCGCTTGCCGGCCATGCCGCGGTTGGGATCCTCCGCGGGCACGTCCAGGGTGAAGACCTTGGTGCCATCCAGTTCGAGGCCGAGGATCTGGGCATCGAATGGACGGTCGCCCTTGAGCTCCACCACCTGGTCCTTGAAGGTCTGGGCCTTCATGCCCTGGGGCTTCACCTTGATGTCGAGGGTGGCGTAGTTGCCTTCGACAGCGGCGCCTTCCACGGGAACGAACTTGGCGGCGGCCTGGCGCAGGCTCTCCAGCTGCTCGTCCACCAGGGTGTCGTCCATGACACGCTTGCGCTTGGTGAGGGTCAGTTCCTTGTAGTTGCCCAGGACGACCTCGGGGGCCACATCAAAGATGGTGTGGATCCGGCCTTCGGCGTTCTCGATCAGCTCGGCGCGCTCCACGGCGGGCTGACTGATGGGGGCGGCACCGGCGGCGGCGGCGGCGTTCCAGAAGTGGCGCTTCACGAGGTTGTCCGCCACTTCGCGGCGGATGTCGCCACCGAACCGCTCCATCAGCACGCTGCGGGGGGCCTTGCCCGGGCGGAAGCCAGGGATGCGGACCTTGGGCGCGATCTTGGCGATCACGTCCCCGAATTCGGCATTGAGCTCGGGAACCGGGATGACCAGCTCAAGGGCTTTGCGCGTGTTGGATTGGTGGGTGAGGCTGACCTGCATGGAAGCTCCTGACACTGCAAGGGATGGCTGGAAGGAGTGCGAATGGCGGGATTCGAACCCGCACGGGTTGAACCGCTGGAACCTAAATCCAGTGCGTCTACCAGTTTCGCCACATTCGCCCAAGTTGTCGGTCTTTCGTGGTGCGCCCGGAGCGATTCGAACGCCCGACCCTCAGGTTCGAAGCCTGATGCTCTATCCAGCTGAGCTACGGGCGCGCACACGAATCCGATAGTCTAGCCTGGACGGAGCGGCTTTTCGAGCTTTCAGGTGGGAAGGCACCAGGCATCCTGCACAGCGTGGAGTCGAAGGCTCTCCAAGAACCCTGGCGCGAGGCCCAGGGCCCTGGCTTCCGCCCACTCCCTGGGCAGATCACAGGGCATGACGCCGGGGTCATCCGTGCCCAGGGCGCAGCGCACCCCTGCCGCCAACATCGTGGCGAGGGGGTGCGGGCCGAGATCGGGCAGGAGGGCGCGGTTGGAGGTGATGCAGACATCCACCGGGATGCGCCGGTCCGAGAGCAGTTCGAGAAGGGCGGGATCCGATGCGGCCCGCACACCGTGGACGATGCGGGTGGCTCCAGCTTCAAGAATGGCGTCCCGCACGTTGGAGCCGGGGCCATTTTCTCCGGCGTGAGCGGCGAGCCTCAGGCCCTTCGCCTGGGCCCGATCGAAGACCTCTGCCCACTCCCGGAAGGGCACGCGCTCCAGGCCGCCGGTGCTGAATCCCACCACCCAGGGCGGCAGGTCCCCGAGCACGAGATCCAGCACCTCGTGACCGTGGGCCGCGCCGAAGTGGTTCACGGCATCGAGGATGACCGCGATGTGCACGCCTGCGGCGCGGGCTTCCCGGATGCCCTCGTCCATGCCCTTCCAGAGTTCGTCCAGGCTGAGAAAGCCCGCCATCTTCACCAGGAAGTGAGGACTGACCCAGAGGTCGATACCGCGGGGGGAATCTCCCTCGGGAGGCGCGAGCCGAGAGACGCAGGCGCGGATGGCATCCCGCGCGGCATCCGCGCTGTCCAGGAAGTGGCAGGCGAAGAAGAAGGCTTCAAGAAAGTGAGGGTCGAAGTCGAGGATGTCCCTGCGCCAGTATGCTTCCAGGGCGGTGGAGACGGGTTTTCCGATGGCCTCGGCTCGCCGCCGGACGTAGGCAGGGTCCAGGCTTCCCTCGAGATGCGTGTGTCGGTCGACGCGCGGTGGCTGCATGAAAAACCTCTCGTTCGAGCATAGCGAAAGGGGCCCAGGTGGGCCCCTTTTCAGCATCTAGCGATGAGGTCGAACTACTCGTCGTAGTCGTCCATGTTGAGGTCCCCCGGATCGACGCCTTCAGGACGGCCGGGCGTGATGCCGAGGCTCTCCTCGAGGCTGTCCTCGGCTGGCGCTTCCATGTCCAGGTCGGGGGCGTAATCGTCCTCGATCTGGATGGCCGCCTTTTCCTTTTTCGGAGCGCGCGGCTTGGCCGGCGCATTCTTCTGATTGGCGCCGCACTTCGGGCAACCAGGATCAGGCTTGCCTAGATCGTAGAACTTGGCCCCGCAGCTGAAGCAGTTCCACTTCTTGCCCAGATTCGACATCTTCCCCCCGGTACGTCCAAAGGATCATGGATGTACCACATCCAGGCTTAGTTGTCACCCTGGTTTCGCTCCGGCCAAGGGGTCTGTCCCATCAGGTTGGCGTCTCCACCGCATAGCTGGTGGACAACCGTCTGGTAAAAAATACGGTGCTGACTTTCTACGTCCGCGCCGTACCGCTCGATGAATGAAGCCCGACTCCGGTCCAATTCATCCCGCAGGAGTCCGTAGAGGTTTCCCCTTGCGCGACCCTGTTCCACTTTCTGCGGGAAGTAGATCTCGATGTCCCCCACGAGCACCCGGGCACTGCGTTCCGCGTTCTGACGGATCTTGGTATCCAGGGGGCTTGCCTCGGTGAGATGGATGGGATCCGCGATGCGCTGGGTGCGCATTGCATGGGGCGGCAGTGCCTCCGCAGCGGGCTGGGTTGCCAACGAAGCGGGCGCAACGGGGGCGGTGGGCTTCTCCTCTTCGCGCGTGACGGCCAGGGAGGCCAGGGTCGCCTCGGCGGCGTGGCAGAGGGCGCGAATGTGGTTGGGATGGTCGATGACCTGCCTGAGGCCGCTGTCGACCATCAGCAGGGCCACCACGCGCTGGCGGAGCCGAAGGGGGAGCACTCGGGCATCCGAGGCTTCGAAGCGGCTGAGGGCGGTGAGGAGGGCATCGTAGGCGGCACCGGTCTTCACCGGTTGGGCCGAGCGCCCCTGCAGCAGCATTTCCAGCTCCGGGGGAGGCACCACCGCGCTGCCCATCCGCGGCTGGTCGGACTCGAAGCCTCGGGCGGCGTACAGGGTGGCGATGCCCTGTTTGACGACGAACAGGGCGCTGCGCTCAGCGAAGGACTGCACCGCCTCGAGGAGGCGCTTGAGCACCTCGCCCTGGCTGGCGGAATGCGTGATGAGGTCCAAGCCGGTGCCCAGGTCCTGGTCGGTGTCGGCCGGGATCTCGGGCAGGGGAGCGGGAGCCTCGGGGGCCAGCATGAGCGCCAGCTCCTCCATGAGCATCATGTCGGGATTGAGGCGGTGGACGCCCTCATCCCAGGTGAGCATGATCTGCTCGAGCAGAACCCGGTGGCGTTCCTGGATCCAACCCTGAAGTCGTTGCTGCGCCGAGGCTTTGACTTGTTCGTCCATGATTCTGGTTCCGGGGAGTCTGGAATTGAGGGTACACCCTTTCTCAGAGGCCTCGGTTGGCAAAAGTGAAGGGTGGGCGCTAGGATGCAATCACCTGAACAGGGAGCCCATCGATGGCAGATCTTTCAATCCAGGTGAGGGATATGGGCCACGTGGCAGTCGTGGAGCCGGACGGCTTCATAAACGCGCACACGGTGCGCCAGTTTGAGGAGAGCCTGGAGCGCCTGGTTCAGGGCGGCCAGTTCACGATCCTGCTCAACTGCCAGCGGCTGAACTACATCAGCTCTGCGGGACTGGGCGCCATCATGGGGCTCATCGAGACCGTGCGGGAGAATGGCGGCGACATCCTGCTGTCGGATCTCCAGGAGAACGTCTTCTCCATTTTCGACACCCTTGGCTTCACGCAGCTGTATCGGGTCTTCCAGACCGAGGCTGAGGCCATCGAGGCCCTGGGTCAGTGAGGCTCGCCGTGCGTCAGGCGAACGATCCCCACAGCATGCGTCTGGTGATCCCCAGCCAGACCCGCTACCTGAACCTTGTCACGGGTCTCGCCAAGCGAGCCTCCATGGTGGCCGGCATGGATGACGCCACCGCCGCCAAGGTGTCCATCGCCGTGGACGAGGCCGTCACCAACGTCATCATGCATGCCTATCACGGAGAGCCGGATCGGTCCCTGGAGATCGAGATCCGGTTCATGCCCTCTAGCCTCGAAGTCCATATCTGGCACAGCGGGGATGGCATCCGGGACGATCAGGTCGTGCTGCCGGATCCCGGCGAGTACGTGAAGCATCCCCGCAAAGGCGGGCTCGGCCTGCTGCTCATGAGCCGCTTCATGGACGAGGTGCACTTCCTGGAAGGCAAGGAGCGGAACGAGTGCTGCATGATCAAGCGGGTGGGCTAGGAGCCTCCCTGTGACCGAACGGACCATCACCCCTTTCGAGCGTCTGCGGGAGCTCTCCCTGCGGATTCCCGAAGGTGCGCAGGAACTGCTCCCGGTGGTGGATTTCCTGGAGACCTTCCCCGAACAGAGCACCGAGGAGGCCCTCGTCCACCTTGTGGGCGTCACGGCCCTTGGCATCTGCAAGTCGGGTCAGGGAGGGATCTGGAGCGGCACGCGCTGGCTCTTCCTGAGGGGCGCAGCGAACCCCTTCCCGGGACGCCCAGGCGAAGGCTGGATTTCGCTTCCATGGACCCACGGCGAGGACGTGTTTGGCCACCTCGTGGTGCGAACCTTCGACCCGCCGCCGGCCCTGGACATCCTCCTCTCCATCAGCGCACCCCTGCTGGCATGGCGGCGGCTGGAGCAGGTGCGCAGTGAGCAGAATCGGGCCCTGGCGCTGCAGCTCTCGCGGCTGAACACCCTCTTCGAGCTGACTCGCAACCTGGGCGAAGTGGAGCGCTCCGACGACCTCGTGCACCTCATGGCGAATACCGTGGCGGGCGAGTTCATGATCCAGCGTTTGCTGGTGCTGGGGCCGAACGGGCATGTGCGCTACGCCCGTGGCCTGGGGCAACTGCCTGCGGTGCTGGAAGGCGAAGCCCTCAAGGCCCTCCTGGCGGAAAAGCGCCTGATTCACATCGTGGAACTGCGGGATCAGGCCCATAGCCACGGCTTCGCCTATGCGGCGGATCCCGTGGGGGGCAGCCTCAACGAGGAGGACGAACTCTTCTTCCAGACGCTGCTGAACCTCGCGGGCACCCAGCTCACCACGCTGGAGCTTCGGGAAGCTCGGCTGCAGGGCATCCGCATGGAAAAGGACCTGGATCTGGCGCGGAACATCCAGCGCCGCATCCTGCCCAAGCACCTGCCGGAGCCCGAAGGCTGGCGGTGTGCCGCGGCCAACCTGCCCTATCAGGCCGTGGGCGGCGATCTCTATGACCTCTGGATGGCCTCCGACGAGGGCCGGGCGCCTCGGCTGCATCTCGCGGTGGGGGACATCTCTGGCAAGGGGCTGCCGGCCTCGCTGATGATGACTCAGCTCTCGGCCTTCATTCGCGCCATGGCGGATCGCCGTGTGCCGGATTGGGGTGAACTCTGTCACCGCCTGAACCATCGCATGAACGAGGTAAGGGAGGGCAACCGCTACACGACGCTCCTCATCGGAAGCCTCAATCCCGAAAATGGTGACTTCCGTTATGTGAATGCCGGGCACAACCCGCCCTTGCTCGTGCCGGGGGATGGCGGTCCCGCGCGGCGTCTCGATCCCACAGGTCCCATGGTGGGCCTGCTTCCGGAGGTTACCTTCCTCGAGGGTCACGCCACGGTGCAGCCGGGGGACACGCTCCTGGTGTTCACGGACGGGCTGGTGGAGGCGGAGAATCCCGAAGGTCAGGACCTCGGCGACGAAGTGCTGGCGGATGTGGTAAGGGCGAATCCGGATGCGGATGCGGAGACGCTCCTCGAGGCGCTGCTCGCCCTCGCTTTCGAGCATCTCAACGGTCAGGGGTTCCGGGACGACGTCACCCTAGCCGTTGTGAAGCGCTTCGCGTGAACCCTGGGGCATCCTGGTTCATCTGAAACCCTGGAGCCGCGCGCTCCGGTTGTTTGACCCCGAAATGCTGGAGGATGCCATGAACGGCATGAAGTCATTCATCCTCATCACCGCTATGACCGCCCTGCTGGTGACCGTCGGGTTCCTGTGGCGCGGCGAGATGGGCGTGATGATCGGTCTGGCGGTGGGCCTCTTTGCCAACGGAATCGGCTACTTCTTCTCCGATTCCATCGTGCTGGCCAGTTACGGTGCCCAGGTGGTCACAGCCCAGGAGGCACCGGAACTTCACGCCATCGTCTCCAAGCTGGCGCAGCGGGCGGGTCTGCCCATGCCCCGCATCGCCATCATCCCGGAGGAGACCCCCAACGCCTTCGCCACGGGACGCAATCCCGAGAAGGCGGTGGTGGCGGTGACCGAAGGCATCATGCGAACCCTGGGGAGACACGAACTGGAGGCGGTGATCGCCCACGAGCTGGGTCACGTGGCGAACCGCGACATCCTGGTGGGCAGCCTGGCGGCCGTGCTCGCCCAGGCCATCATGTTCATCAGCCACATGGCGGGTTGGTTCATGCCCAAGGACGAGGAAGGTCGATCGAATCCCATCGCGGGCCTGCTGATCATGATTCTGGGGCCCATCGCCGCCATGCTCCTCCAGATGGCCATCAGCCGAAGCCGGGAGTACATGGCCGATGCCTTCGCCGCAGAGATCACGGGCCGACCCGATCATCTGGCCTCCGCCCTGGGGCGCATTTCGGGCTACAACGAGGCATACCCGATGCGGCATGCGGAACCCGCCACGGCGCACATGATGATCTGCAATCCCCTGCGGGCCGAGGGCATCGCCAGCCTCTTCAGTACCCACCCGCCCATCGCGCGGCGCATCGAGCGCCTGAATGCCATGGCGATCAAGATGTACTAGGTTAATCAGCTCGCTCGAACTGGAGTCGAGGACGTTCGGGGCCGATGGTTTCCCCATGCAAGACCGACTCGGCAAGTTCCAGATCCTGCGAACCCTGGGTAAGGGCGCCATGGGGGAGGTCTATCTCGCCCAGGACACGGTGCTCGGGCGCGAAGTGGCCATCAAGACCATTCTGGCGGGTTCCGCCTTCGGGGCAGAGGCCCGGGCCCGGTTCGAGCGGGAGGCGCGGGTCACGAGCACCCTTAACCACCCGAACATCGTGACAGTGTTCGAGTTCGGCGAGGCGGACGGCGTGCACTACCTCGTACTCGAATACGTCGAGGGCGAGAACCTGGAGCTGCTCATCGCCAAACAGAGTCTGCCCAAGGCGGAGCTTCTGGAAATCCTGGCGCAGGTTTGCGATGCCTTGGCCTTCTCTCATGACCACGGGGTCATTCACCGGGACATCAAGCCCGCGAACGTGTTGGTGAGCAGTCGGGGCCGGAAGCTTCAGGCGAAGCTGATGGACTTTGGTGTGGCACTGGTGGACCGTTCCAACCTCACCCAGGGCGGGGTGTGGATGGGCACCGTGAACTACATGGCGCCGGAATACCTCGATACGGGCAAGGCAGGGCCTCAGTCGGATCTCTTCGCCGTGGGGGTGATCCTCTACGAGACCCTGACCGGAGGACGGAAGCCATTCACTGGGGACACCACGACGGGCGTTCTGAACGCCATCCTGCGCCAGCCAGCGGCTCCGATTCGTCCTGAGGAAGTGGAGGGGCTCGATCCTTCGGTCCTGGCCCTGGTGAAGAAGGCCCTCGCCAAGGACCCCGCTGATCGCTTCGGCTGCGCCGAGGAACTGGCCACGGCACTTCGGGCGGTCGCCCGGGCCGAGCGAACCTTCGCGCCGCCGAAGCACGCTCTCGTCATCGAAGGACATGCTCCGGCAGTTGCGGCGCCGCGTGTGCCCTCGGATCGAATCCTGGTGGTGGGGCGGGGCGGAAAGGCTCACTGCCTCAGCCTTCGGGTGGCCCTTCGGCAGGCAGAGCCGGGCAACCAGATCGTGGTGCTTCCCGGAACCTATCGGGAAGGGCTGATCATCGACAAGCCGGTATCCATCCGCGGGGATGGAGAAGGGGTGGTTCTGGCGTTTTCGGCGGGGGTCGGGATCCAGATTCGGTGCCCAGGTGTGACGCTGGCGGGGCTGACACTGCAGCGGGAAGGAACACACGAAGAGCCCCTGCTGGAATTACATACCGGGCAGGCGACGCTCACGGACAGTCGAATCCTGGATGGCCGGGGGCTCGGAGCGCAGGTGAAGGGCGCGGGGAGCAGTTTACGGTTGGAGCACTGCATCATCGAAGGCTCGGGCGAGATCGGTGTCGCCATCGAGGATGGCGCGCAGTTCAGCGCCCTTGGGTGCACTTGGTCGGGCTGGCAGCGGGCGGGGCTGCTCGTGAGCACGGGAGCCTCGGCCATGCTGACGGACACCCAGATCCATGCGGGGCTGGGCGTCGGAGTATGGGCCCAGGGGTCCGCCCAGGTCACGCTGGAGCGGGTGGATGTGATCGACCGCGAGGCAGGGGGGCTGGAGGCTGAGGGAGACGCCCGGATCATCGCCCGCCAGTGCCGAATCCTGGGCAGCCGTTTCGCGGGCATTCTCGCCTTGCCCAAGGCCCAGGTGAATCTGGAAGATGTGGAAATCTCGGGGCACGCCGCTTCGGGCATACACGCCGTAGGCGCTGTGCTCCAGTTCCGCATGGTGAGGGTGGTCCGGAATGGTGGTTTTGGGTGTTCCTTCCTGGAAGGCACCCTGGCCAATCTGGAAGGCGGGGAGATTAGCCAGAACGGGGCCTCGGGCCTCTATCTCCACCAGGGCACCACCGCCCAGCTCAAGGCCTGCAAGATCTCCGAGGGACTGAGCCTGGGCATCGCCTGCACCACCGGTGCCCGGGGTGTGCTGGAGGCCTGTGAGATCAGTGGCAACGCCCAGAGCGGGGCTCAGGTGGAGCCCGGCGGCAGTCTGCTGCTCGTGCGGTGTGTGCTGCGGGATGGGCGGGACACAGGGCTGCTGCTGTTCGAAGACGCTCAGGCGACCCTCGAGGAGTGCGTCGTTCACCGGAATGCCCGGGGCGGCATCCTGCTGACCAAGGACGCCTCGGATCCCATCATCCGCGGCGGCAGCGCCATTGAGGACGATCTGTTCCGCGCCAACGCCCAGGGCGGGCTGGTCAAGTTGACACCGTTGAAGAAACGGTAGGCAGCGTTCGGGGTGCAGGGGGAAATGGAAGGCGCCCCGCATGGGGCGCCACCCTGGATCCTATACCCTGAAACCTACTCTTCAACCACCTTCAGGCTCTTCGCCAGCAGATGCGTGCGAATGAAGCCGTCGAGATCCCCGTCGAGCCCCTTCTGGGTCGGGCTGGTCCCGTGAAGGGTTCGGTGGTCCTTCACCATCTGGTAGGGCTGAAGGACGTAGGAGCGGATCTGGCTGCCCCAGGCCACGGCTTCCTTGTCACCGCTGGCGGCGGCGATCTTCTCCTGGATCTTCCGCTGCTCCAGTTCGAAGAGGCGCCCCTTCAACACTTTCATGGCGGTGACCCGGTTCTGGATCTGGCTGCGCTCGTTCTGGCAGCTCACCACGATGCCCGTGGGCAGGTGGGTGAAGCGCACGGCGGACTCGGTGCGGTTCACGTGCTGGCCACCGGCGCCGGAGGCCCGGAAGACGTCGATCCGCAGCTCCTTTTCGGGGATCTCGATGTCGATGGTGTCGTCCAGCTCGGGACTGACATAGACCGCGGCGAAGCTCGTGTGACGGCGCTTCGCGGAATCGAAGGGACTGATGCGCACCAATCGGTGGACACCCGCTTCGGCCCGGAGATAGCCGTAGGCGTAGGGGGCGGAGACCATGAAGGTGGCGCCCTTGACGCCCGCTTCATCGCCGTCCTGGTAGTCGAGCATCTCCGTCTTCCAGCCCTTGCTCTCGCAGTAGCGCAGGTACATGCGTAGGAGCATCGCGGCCCAGTCGCAGCTCTCGGTGCCGCCGGCCCCGGGGGCGATGGCCACGATGGCGTTGTTCTGATCCAGCTCGCCGCTGAGCATCATCCGGAGTTCGGAGGCCTCCACAACGCCGCGCAGGGTGGTCTCGACGCCTACCGCCTCGGCGAGCATGTCGCTGTCCTCGCGGCTCAGTTCCAGGGCCGTTTCAAGGTCCTCGAGGCCACCGGTCAGGCGCTTGGCGGTGTCGATGTCATCCGTCAGGAGTCCCCGCTGCTTGAGCACGGGCTTGGCCTTCTCGGGGTCGTCCCAGAAGCCCGGCGCAGCGGCCTTCTCTTCGATCTGTTCGAGTTCCAGGGCCTTCCGTTCCGGGTCCAGGTGCGCCACCAGCTGGTGGACCCGGGGTTCCAGTTCGTATTTGGCCCGCATGAGCGTTTCGAAATCCATAGACCATCCCGGTGCGGCCCCGTGCGGGGGGAAGTAACACTCTAGCGCATCCGGGAAGATAGACTCGAACCATGACCGATGCGACGCTCCCGCTGGAGGATCATGAGCCCACGTTCCGGGGAACACTTCCCGGGCGAAACGGCGTGCCATTGGCGTTCTCCCGCTGGGAGCATCCCGAGCCCAAGGGCCGCATCGTGCTCCTGCATGGCTATGGCGAGCATGGGGAGCGCTACCGACACACGGCCGACTGGTTGCTGGGACTGGGCTGGTCTGTCTCCACGCTCGATCAGCAAGGGTTCGGGCGGAGCGGTGGCATCCGCGGCGATGCCCAGGGGATCCGGGGCTTCGTGGAGGACGCGGCGGGCTTCCTGCGACAGGAGCGAATGCACGATGTCCGGCGCACGGGAACCGAGCCGCAGCTCGTGGAGGGCCTGCCTCTGCCTCCAGTGCCGGCCTGTCCCCAGATCCTACTGGGGCACAGCTTTGGAGGGCTGGTGGCTACCCTCACGCTGCTCTGGCATCCGGACACCCTGGAGGGGCTGGTGCTCTCCTCTCCCGCCATCCATCTTCGCCCCCTCTCTCTGCTCGCCCGTATCGCGCTTCCCGTGCTGGGGGCGCTGGCACCGCATTGGTCGACCCATCAGCCCAGCCCCAAGGACAGGGTCTGCACGGATCCGCGACTGGTGGCGCGATTCGCATCCGATCCCCTTTGTCACCAATGGATTACGGCCGCTTTTGGGAAGGCGTTGCTGGAGGGAGAAGAGGAACTCCTCCCCTTTGGTTCTGAGTTGGATCGGCCCATTCTCCTTCTGGAGGCGGGGGACGATGTCATTTGTGATCCCGATGCCACGGAATCGCTGTGGTCCGAGGTCCGAAAGGATCTCCTGGAGCGGCACCGGATGGTGGGCTTCAAGCACGAGCTGCTGCATGACCTGCGGCGCTCCGAGGTCCAGTCCCTAATCGAGTCGTGGCTGACGGTGCACTTTCCTGACGGAGGCTCAGGAACCCCCAGCCGACTGGCGCCATGTCACTATGGTGTTCACAGGTAGGTCCATGAAGCTGATCCGCTCCCTCTCCATCCCCATTGTCCTTCTGCTGGCCGCGGGCGCCGTCGGGTGCCGTAAGCCCAGCTCGAAGGCTGCCGAGCAGCCTAAGGAGGTGGGCAAGACTGCGGCCCAACTTCTGAATGAAGGTGAGGCGAACCTGAAACGCCGGAAGTGGGAGGACGGTCGGAAGTTGCTCCGCATGGTGGAGGAATACTTTCCTGCCAGCCCAGAGTTCGCCAAGGCCAAGATCCTCATGGCGGACAGCTTCTTCTTCGGTGGGACAACGTCATACCCGGAAGCCTTGGTGGAATACCAGAGCTTCCTGAACTATTTCCCCCGGCACGAGCTTCGTGAATACGCGCTGTTCCGTATTGGACTTTGCCACTACGCGTCCATCGAGAACGCGGAGCGCGATCAGATCCAGACACGCAAGGCGATTGAGGCGTTTCAGAGCTTCCTGGCGGAAGCGCCGGGTTCGGCGTATGCCGTGGATGCCCGGGCCAAGATCACCCAGTGCCACCGCCGTCTAGCGGAGTGCGAACTGATGGTGGGCATCTTCTACGTCAACAACATGGGCTATGCCTCTGCGGAACGGCGTCTCAAGGACCTGCTCGAACAGTACCCGGAATACGTGGACCGAGAACGGGCCTACTACTACCTGGGTGAGGCGCTGCGTAGCAAGTTGCCGTCCATGGCGCAGTACCAGGAATTCTCTAAGGCTTGGCTCGAGAAGCTTGGCTTGGATGAGGCGTCGGAGCTCGACAAGAAACAGAGGCGGGCTCTCCTTAATGCCCAGAATGAGTTCAAGGATGTGGAATCTGCCAAGTTCCGACAGGAAGCGAGGACCTATTACCAGCGTCTGGTGGAGAGCTATCCCAACAGCGCCTGGACGGGTCGGGCCAAAGATCGCCTGATCGAGATGGGTCAGTCCAACGTCAAGCAGGAACTGGACGGCTAGGACTCATTCCTGCCACAGATGCAAGAAGCGGCGCCAGAGAGCGCCGCTTCTTGCATTCGGATGGAGTGGACTACTTCTTGGCCTTGTACTCCTTCAGCCAAGCCAGATCGATGTCCTCGGCCTTCTTGGCCTTCTTCTGGTCCATCAGCCACTTGCCGGCATCGTTGAGATCCTTGGCGCTGGGCTTGTCAGAGGTGTGGCAGAACTTGCAGTCCTGGACCTGCGCGAAGCCCAGCTTCTGGGCCTTCTTCACCCAGGGGGCCTTGGCGCTGGCGGTGCAGCAGAAAGCCGCGGCGACGAGGAGGAGGAGGGTCTTGTTCATGCGAACTCCTTAAAAGGATGTCCCATCATGGGCCGATGGGAGGAAATTGCAATCGGATCCATGGCTATTTAAAAAGTTCATGAATTTAGAAACTTACCTTGAAAAGTAGACCATTCACACTGCCCCTGGGGTGTTAGGGTCTCGCGCATCCGCAGGATTTCATCCTGGTACCAGGCCACCGCGGGTGCGCCGATACGGAGTTGCCCCAGTTCCTCGGCGAGGGCCGAAGGTTGGATCCGGCAGACCCAGCCGCGGTCATAGGGACTCTCGCTCAGGAGGCCCGCCTGGTGGGAGAGGGGCTCGTTCACCAGAACCACCTTGCCGGACACGGGGGACGGCAGGATGAGGGTGTCGGTTCCCCGCTTTAGGGTCAGCAAGGTGTCGCCGCGGTGCAGTTCGGTGCCTTGAATGGGCAGATTCACGGCCTCGATGCGCCCCAAGGCCCGGCTGACAAGGTCATCCAGGCCCAGTCGGAGCTGGCCGTTGCCCTCGATGCGCAGCCACAGATGCTGCTGAGCAAGGAAGGCGCCGCCGGGGATGCAGTGGTCGTGGGCGGGAGCCTCCTCGGCTGCGGCGGGGGAAACGACACGGACGACAGGCTTGGCCTGAGCTTCCTGGCGAGCCTGACGCTTCACCAGCAGACGTCCCACGAAGGCACCCAGTTCGTCGGCGGTGAAGGGTTTCTGGATGTATTCGCAGGCACCATGCTGAAGGGTCTCCACGGCGGTCTCGATGGTGCCGAAGCCGGTGATCACCGCCACATCGATGTCGGGGCGGAGGTGCTTCACCGCCTTCACCACTTCCACGCCGTCCATGTCCGGCATCTTGAGATCGGTGAAGACGAAGTCGTAGTCGTGGGTGCGGACCAGACCGAGGGCTTCCGGGCCGTTCTCCACGGTATCGACGCTGAAACCCTCGAGCACGAGGATGCGTCGCAGGGAATCCAGCACGACGGCCTCGTCGTCCACGGCGAGGATCCGGGCCTTGGGCTCCGGCACTTCCACCCGTTTCAGGGTGCGGGCCTCTTCGGCGTAGTCGGTGCGGATCGCCACGGTGAGGATGCGTTCCCGCTCGATGCGCGCGGCCTTTTCCCGGTGGCGCCGCAGGGCTTCCCGCACCAGGAAATCGATGGCCACAAAGGCAACAAACATCAACACGACAAACAGGGCGCTCATGGCTTCTCCTCAAGAGGGTGCGAGGGCAAGGCAATCATCGGTTCGGCGGGGGGGATGGCCAAGGGCAGGCGCAAACGGAAGGTTGCCCCGTGATCCGGTTCACTTTCCACGGCGATGGTGCCGCCGTGGCTGTGGACGATGCCCCAGGTGACCGCAAGTCCGAGGCCTGTCCCTTTGGTACCTTTGGTCGTAAAGAATGGCTCGAAGAGCCGCTGGATGTCCGCGGCGGCAATGCCAATTCCGGTATCGGTGACTTCCACCTCGATCCAACCTGGTTCCGCCTGTGTGGTGGCGACCCGGATCGTGCTTCCGTCCTCGTCGCAGGCGTCCATGGCATTCAGGATCAGGTTCACGAGCACCTGCTCAATCTGGCCTGGATCGAGGTCCAGGGTGGGCAGATTGTCCGCCAGCTCCAGTTGCAGGGCCATAGAACGCATCTCCAGCTGGTTGTGCAGCACGGCGACGGCGTGGCGCACGATCTCATTCAGCTGCACCTGCTGGCGCTTGGGGGGGGTCGGCCGAGCGAAGTCCAGCAGCTGACGGACGATCTCGCGGCAGCGCTTGGTCTCCCTCACCACGACTTCCAGATCTTCCTGGGCTTCCCGATCGTTCACCAGGCGTTTCTGGAGCAATGAGGCGTAGGAAAGCACACCGGTCAGCGGATTGTTGATCTCGTGAGCCACGCCGGCGGCGAGCCGCCCCACAGAGGCCAGCTTATCCGCATGGGCCAGCTGGATCTGGTTATCGAGCAGGTTGCGGCTCATGTTATTGAAGGCGCGGGCCAGGTGGCCGAGCTCGTGGTCTCCACGGGCTTCGATAACGACGCCCAGGTCGCCTTCCGCCACGCGGCGGGTGCCCTCCACCAGGCGGTTCACCGGCTTCACCACGAGCTTGCGGGTGAGCCAGGCGAGCATGGCGGCGGTGGCGACGATGGCGAGTCCGCTCAGGGCGAAGAGCATTCGGCGGCTGCGGGCGAGCTCCGCCTCCGCCTCGGTCATGGTGAGGTTGATATCCAGGACACCTAGGACGCTCTGCTGGGGGCTGTGGGCGTGGCAGGCCGCGGTGTAGCAGGAGGGTTCGTTCGGGATGGGTGCGATGATGCCCAGCATCGGCGTACCATCTGCCGCCCGGAACATCCGAGCTCGCTGCTGGATGCCCAGCTTCTCCAGGGGGCGTCCCTCCGCATGGCAGGCGTAGCAGGCCTCCCCTCGCTTATCCAGGCTCGTGCCGATCTCCCCCTGGTCGGAGGAGAACATGATCCGCCCCTCCTTATTGAAGAGCCGCACCTTGCGAATGCCCTCCTCCCGAAGGGCACCCAGGGTGCGGATCTGTCCGTGAAGCCGTTCGCGCTGGTTCTCAAGCATGTCCACCCGGGTGCTCTGCTGGATGACCTCGCTGAGCTGGTTGGCGCTGCGGGTGCGCTCGAAGATGAACTGCTGAGTGTGTGCACGTTGGACCATCGAGGCCATGAACCCGATCACGAGCGCTGTGGTGAGGCTGGCGCCCACGATCAGTCGGTTGCCGATGCGGAAAGGCATGTCAGGCGTCCTGGGCCTTGCGGGGGAAGATGGGAAGGTAGCGGCAGGCGAGGACGAAGGCGGTGATGCCGAGGGCCACCAGTCCCAGGGAGATGATGAACTCTGAAACGGACGGGAAGTATCGAACCCCCGCATGTCGTTCCATCGCCGTGAGCCCGACGTTCAGGCGATTGGTCACGAAACCCAGGACGGCCAGGAAGGCGCCGAAGACGAGGCCC
This sequence comes from uncultured Solibacteraceae bacterium, assembly GCA_964415525.1. Taxonomy (GTDB): domain Bacteria; phylum Acidobacteriota; class Holophagae; order Holophagales; family Holophagaceae; genus CAZPUI01. The sequence continues at coordinate 7,343 of CAYQAS010000035.1, read as the reverse complement.
CGTGGGTTCTCGCGGAGCTTGCGGAAGGCGAGCAGGCCGACAGGGGCGAGGACGCCGAGTCCGAACTCCATCGCGAACATCCTGCCTTCGTAGGTCATGGCCAGCACGTCGCGCCAGGCGCCGTTGTGGGCGATGGTCTGTAGGCGCAGCAGGCCGTAGACACCGAGGGCCACCACCATCCCGCGGGCCAGGGGCTCCAGCAGGTCCATCTCCAGGTGCCCGCCATGCAGCCGCTGGCTGAGGTAGGACTCCAGGATCACCATGCCGATGCCCGCTCCGATGGCGCTCACGTAGAAGAGCAGGGGGAGCAGTCCTGAATACCAGAGCGGGTGCAGGTCGTGGGGGACGATGAGATAGAGGGAGCCGAGGGAAGATTGGTGCAGAGTCGAAAGAATCACACCCGCAAGCACCAGCGGCGTCAGGAAACGGTGGATGAGTTTGCGGGGCCCATGCCAGCCGAAGCGCTCCAGCACCACGGGGATGAACTCCAGGGCGAGCACCGTCGTGTAGAGCATCACGCACCAGGCCACTTCGAACATGACGGAGTGCGGATTCCAATAGATCAGCGCATGCCAGATGCGCCAGGGCTGCCCCAGGTCGAACATGAGGGCCATGATGACAAACAGGTAGCCGAGGAAGCCCGTGAGCACTGTGGGGCGCACGATGGGTTCGAAACGCTTGAGATTGAAGATGTGGACGATGGCGGTGAGGGTGAAGGCGCCCGCCGCGAGCCCTACGCCACAGAGCAGGTCGAAGCCGATCCAGAGGCCCCAGGGAAAGGCGTCATTGAGGTTGGTCACCGCGCCGAGGCCCCGGGAGAAGCGCATCCAGGTGACGACAGCGAAGGGAATGATCAGCAGGGCGGCGAAGCCCGACCAGAATCCTAAACGGAGTCGACGGGTGATCATGGCTTCTCCTGTTTAGACACGGGGATGCGCCGGGCGGTGATCCAGTGGATGCCGTAAAGGAACACGGCCCACACGGCTACGAAGTCCGGTACACGGCTGAGGACCTGCCAGGTGCGGCTGGAGGGTGGTTCAAAGGAGAGGTCGGTCCGCAGCCCGAGGCGACCGAATGGGGCTCCAGCGATCATCAGGACCGACGTGCCACCGACTTCGCGGAAACCATACACCCCACCGGTATATTTGGCCGGTTCGGCGGCCATGCGCTCCCGGGCCAGTTTCAGCAGGTCCTCCCGGGTGCCAAAGACTGTGGCCTCCGTGGGGCAGGCCTCGCTGCAGGCGGTGGGTTGCCCCTGCTTCACGCGATCCGCGCACAAGATGCACTTGCCGATGATGGGCAGGGGCTTGTCCCACTGGTATTTGGGCACGTCGAAGGGGCAGGCCATCATGCAGTAGCGGCACCCCATGCATTTCTTACCGTCGTACGTGACCGGTCCTTCAGGAGTCTTCTGGAGGGCGGCCACCGGGCACACGGATACGCAGGCCGGCTCGAGGCAGTGCATGCAGAGTTTGCGAATCGGCCCGGCGTCGGTCTTCTTGACGGTGGTCCAGGTATAGGCCGTGGTCGTCGCCTCCACGCTCCCGGGGAGCTTGTTGGCTTCTTTGCAGCCCTCGGCGCAGGCGCCGCAGGTGATGCATTTCACGGAGTCGAACAGGAGTCCTGCAGGCATGGTGCCTCCTCAGGGAGACGGCTGCGAATGGAGAGGGAATTTGGCTCATGCTACCCCACCTCAACCACGCTCAGGATCAATCTCTCTGGGCGTTTGCCGAAGAGGGAAGGGACATCCCTGCCTGGTTTGGATGTCCCATAGGGAGGACTCATGTCCAAACCCATTTCATCGCTCATTCCAGGGATCGAATCCCGACTCAGCGGATGGGCGACCATCCAGGCGCGGCTCGCCCAGGTTCCAGAGCGCCGTATCAGGCCCACCATCACCCTGAGCCGGACCTTTGGCTGCGAGGGCTATCCGTTGGCGGAGGCCTTGAAGGCGAGGCTCGAAGCAGTCACGGGGGAACCGTGGATTCTGTTCGACAAGGTGCTTATCGAAACCGTGGCACAGGAAGAAGGCCTGCCCCTGAGCCTTTTGAAGAATCTTGGGGACGGGGGCGAGAAGCTCGACGCCTTGGGGTTCCTTCCCCAAGGGCGTGTGACCCACGACGAGGCCTTCGAGAAGGTGGCGAAGTATCTCGTCCAAATCTCCCACATCGGCAATGCGATCGTCGTGGGCCGAGGCGGGGCGGTACTCTGCCGGGCACTCTCGAATTGCTACCACTTCCGGCTGGATGCTCCCCTGGATTTCCGGGTGGCATCGGTCGTGAAGCGGCTGGAGATGACGCAGGCGGAGGCCGAGCAGCACGTTAAGGAAGGCTCTCGCCTGCGGGAGGCCTTCCTCAACGATCGTCTCGGCACGCACATGGCGGATCCCACGCACTATCACGCCGTCTTCAACAATGCGCTTCAGCCCGTGGAGGTGATCGCGGATGCCATTGTGGCCTATGTCCGGGCTGCTTGGCCGGAGCGGGCGCTGTTCAAGCCCTGACGCTTGCGCTGAAAAGAGAAATGGCCACGGATTGCTCCGTGGCCATTTCCTTTTGGGGCGGGATCAGTAGTGGTGCTTCTGGTCCTCGATGTCATCTGGAGTCGGGGTGATGTGAAGGCCGATCTCCTCGTAATCCTTGTCCAGCCCGTGTTCCTCCTCGTAGTGCTCCTTGGAGACGCGGCCGTCCATCCAGGCCCAGTTGATGGGGTAGACATCGGGATCCAGGAAGATGAAGTAGAAGTGCCAGACGATGATGGCCAGGGTGGCGAGGATGGCTTCGTAGAGGTGGATCGTGATGGCGACGTCCACGATCCAGCGGGGCATGTAGTGGGTGGCGAACTCCTTGAACCAGATCAGGAGTCCGGTGGCGCCCATGACCATGGTGCCCCACACGACGGCCCAGTATTCCGCCTTCTCGGCGTAACCGAATCGACCGAAGTGAGGGTGACCATAGCGGGGACGGACGAAGTAGCGGAGCTGCAGGAGGGCATCCTTCGCATCCTGGAAGCTGGGCAGCATGTCCTTCACGAACTGGCGACCGTGCTTCGTGAAGAGCGCATAGAAGAGGTGGATCACCGCCACGATCATCATGATCACGGCAGCAGATCGGTGGCCGATGCGACGCACCGTTTCGTTGGAGCCGAACACCGTGCCGAGGATGGAGTCCGGATACTTCAGGGCGAAGCCGGTGAGCACGAGGTAGATGAAGCTCAGGGCGAGACCGGCATGCTGCAGGCGGGCGGCGACATTCATGCGCACGATGGTGCGGTCGGGGTCGCGGAGGGCCTTGCGGGCCTTGCGCCAGAGGCCCATCAGATTGTGGGCGAGCATGCCGCCTACCGTGAGGTAGATCAGCCAGAGATATCCCTGCTTGACCCAGTGATCGATCTTGGCGCCGAGGTCCTTGGGGCCCGTCGGGTCCGGGTGGATCTTGCCCTTCACGAAGTTTTCCGAGGTCCCAGGGTGGCACTTCTGGCAGGTCGCCGCGAGGTTTGTGGGGTGCACGGAACTTCTGGGATCCTTGGAGTTCAGGACGCGATGGAAGCCGTGGCAGCTGGCGCAGTTGGCTGCGCGAACGTCCCCGAGCTTGCCCGCCAGGCCGTGATAGCTGTCCTGGAAGCTGGTGACGCGGTCCGTGGGCAGGTTGAATTTCGAATTCAGCCGGGCGGACGCATGGCACTGCATGCAGACTTCCTCGGCCTTCTTGCTCTTGGAGCCCTTCAGGCTGTGGATCTCGTGCTCGGAATGGCAGGTGATGCAGGTTGGGACTTCCTTGACGCCCTTCGCCATGTCCTGGCCGTGGGCGCTCTCCTTGTATTCCGCAACGATGTCGTCATGGCACTTCGCGCAGGTCTTGCTCAGATTCTTTCTGCTGACGGGGGAGGCGGAGTCGGAGGAGGGCACCACGTCATGGTTGCCGTGGCAATCGGTGCAGTTGGCCGCGTGAGGCGTCCCGGTGCGCCGCAACTGGGCGTGCACACTCTTTTCATAGGTCTTGCTGGCGTCCGCGTGGCAGGTGGCGCAGCTCACCTTATCGACGGGCTTGCCGGGATGCTTCTTGTCCTCTAGGTCAGAATGGCAGCCGAGGCAGGTCTGCTTGGCGTGGACGGACTTCTCGTAGACGCTCTGGTCCACGGCCAAATCCTTCCCTTTGGAGGTGAAGCCTGCCTTTCCGTGGCAGGACAGGCAGCCCATATCCTCAGGGGGAAGGGCCAGGGCAGGCAGGGCCGCAGCCAGTACAAGCGCAATCCAACGACACAAGGAACCCATAGGGTGATCTCCACTGGCGGGAAGCATACTCCAGAAACATCGGTTTATTGGGGGTGGGGCCATAGCCTGGTACGGGTTGTGCACTATCTCACTTGACAAGCTCAGAAAGCATTCAAGCTCCCGGCCCGATACACTGACCTCATGGCTGTGGATCGCGAAGTGGTCGCCCGGATTCGGGACGCCACCAATCTCCTGGATCTGGTGGGGCAGGCCGTGCAACTGCGGAAGCAGGGCGCGGCCTGGGTGGGGCGATGTCCCTTCCATTCGGAACGCACCCCAAGTTTTCAGGTGCTTCCCGAGAAGGGCTTCTACCACTGCTTCGGCTGTGGCAAACACGGGGATGCCTTCGATTGGATGATGGAGCGCGAGGGCCTGACCTTTGGTGAGGCGCTGGAGCAGTTGGCGCGCTCCGCTGGTGTGGATCTGCCCAAGCTGAAGCAGCGGTCCACGGCGGAGATCGATCTTGAGTCCCGGCAGCGGTCCGCGCTGGATGCCGCCCAGGCCTTCTATGCTCGGCGCCTGCAGGAGACCAGCATGGCCCGGGACTACCTTGAGACCCGAGGGATCACGGAGTCCTTCGCCCGGGATGCCGGCTTCGGCTACGCACCGGAGGGCTTCGATCACCTCCTGAACCATCTCCGCAACCAGGGCTTTTCCCCGGAACTGCTGGAGCAGTGCGGGCTCCTCGGCCGCAATGACCGGGGCAACTCCTTCGACTTCCTCCGCCACCGGCTGACCATTCCCATCCACGACGCCCGTGGACGGCTGATCGCCTTCGGGGGGCGCGCCTTTGGCGATGCCCAGCCGAAATACCTGAACACCCGCGAGACGGCCCTCTTCTCGAAGGGGAACGTGCTCTTCGGGTTCCATCGGGCCAAGGGGCAAATGCGCGACGGCGCGCTGGTGGTGGAGGGCTACTTCGACGTGCTCCAGCTCCATCAACAGGGGGTGTATCAGGCGGTGGCACCCATGGGGACGGCCCTCACAGAGTCGCACCTGCAGCAGCTGTCCCGGTTCAGCAAGCGCCTCGTCCTCTGTTTCGACGGGGATGCCGCTGGCCTGCGGGCCATGGAGAAGAGCCTGCGTCTGGCCCTCCCCATGGGATTCGACGTGCGACTGCTGATCCTGCCGGACGGAGAGGACCCGGATACCTGGTGCATCAAGGTGGGGGCGGACGGTTTCAAGGAGCTGATCCAGCGGGCGCCGGACTGGACCAGCTACGTGGTGGACCGCGCTCTGGCAGGCAAGGACTTCAGGCGTATTCCCGATCGCATGGGGGCGCTTCGCGAGCTGGCGGAATTCCTGGTCTTCCTGCCCGCCACCGTGGAGCGCCGGGAGCTCTTCGCAAGTCTGGCCCATCAGCTGCAGATCCCGCTGGAGGAGCTGGATCGGGCCGTGAAATCCCGTACCGCGGCCAGTGCGGCGCAGACGGAGGTGGTACCCACGCCGATCGTGGCAGACGAGGTCGACGACCTCCTGCGCCCGCTGCTCTTGCTGGCGAGGGAACCTGAGGGGCGTCGCCAGCTTGGGGAGGTGCCGTCGGCCTGGTGGGAGAGCCTGACCGGTGCGCCGCTGCTTCAGTGCGTGCTGGATGCGGATGGCGACGATACGTTGATTCCTGCCCCGGTGTTGTCGCAGATTCGTGGGTTTGAAGCCGCCTGGGCAGCGCGCGGCGACGTGGAGCAGCTCCCGGAGGTCATCCTCCTCAAGCTGCAGGCAGGTTATGTGGCGCGGGAGAAGCAGCTCCTCTGCCGGCAGCTCAATGATTCAGCGGTCGTGTTGGACAAGGGGCTTCAAGATCAGATCCAGCGCAGGATCATGGAGCTCATCGCCCGGGAGAAGGCTCTCGGTCCTGCTCTGAGGGCCAGTCGTAGCCGCTGATTCAGCCTCCGCCCTTGCCTGGAAAAGACCCACGGCTATACTGAAAAGTTCCCGGCGGGACTGCCAATATGGGCGTACTTTGCCCTAGCTAGTGATGGGATTCGGCCGACCACCCACCTTGCAGCGTTCCCGCCCCCTCGGCTCTTTGAGGTCTAGATGATTCAGACTCTTGCGCGCGAAAGCTACTACCAGCTCACGAAGGCGCTGATTTCCCTCGGCAAGTCCCGCGGCTTCATCCTGGTGGATGAGCTGAACAACTTCCTGCCCCCCTCGGCCTCTGCCCCGACAGATCTCGATCTCCTGATGGCGCTTTTCAGTCGCCTGGGGATCGGCGTTGGCACGACGGAAGAGGAGGCCTTGGCGGCTCGGGAGCAGCCGGATTTCGACGTCGTGGCGTCTGAGCCGGGTACGACTGTCCGCACGGACAAGGATGCTGAAGTCGACATCGACGGTCCCGACAGCGACAAGTACAACGATCCCGTCCGCATGTATCTCAAGGAGATGGGCACGGTGCCGCTCCTCAAGCGCGAGGACGAGGTCGAGATCGCCAAGCGCATCGAGGTGGGTGTGCGCAGCGTCATGCGCGCCCTCAGTCGGAGCCGCTTGGCCTCCAACCTGCTCATCGATATTGGCAAGATGCTCAAGGAGAACCCGGGCAAGATCCGTGAGGTCGTGGGGCTTTCCGACGAAGTGGACGAGGACGAGGATGCCGGCAACACCTCGGCCACCCAGCACGTGCATCACCAGTTCGAGAAGCTGCTCACCTACGAGCAGGCCCTGCAGGAACTGATCGACCTGAAGAACACGGGCAAGCCGCTCGCCAAGAAGCGGAACATCGATCGGGAGATCCTGTGGGCTCGGGCCCGCATCAGCCGCCAGATCCGTCGCCTGGGATTGAACAGCCTCGCCGTGACGCGGCTGAACGACCGCATCACGTCCCACCACGACAAGGTGATGCAGGGCGAGCGGAAGCTGCGCGAGCTCAAGGACCGCCTGAAGAACCCCGCATTTACGGGCCTCTGGGCGCGCTATGAGAACGAGATCAATCTCATCGAAACGGAACTCGCCCGCTTCTTCGACAAATACGAAACGGCACACGTCAAGTTCCACATCGCCTACCACCAGTTAAAGGCCACGGAGTCCCACCCGACGACCACCCGCGTGTCGTCGCCGCGCTGCCGGAGGCACA
>CAYQAS010000034.1:0-39032 GCA_964415525.1 uncultured Solibacteraceae bacterium | reverse complement strand
GATCGCCTCCATCCCCCCAATCACAACCGATGTCGCACCGGTGAAACCCGTGCCCCGCAGGGTGATGACACCGCCTGTCGGAGCGGAAGCCGGATTCACCTGGGTCAAGGTGATCCGCGAACGCGCCGTGGTGAAGGTGCCATCCCTGCCTTCGCTGCGGCCCACCGAGTTGGTGGCCACGACACGGTAGTGGTAAGTCGTGCCCGGAAGGAGGCCCGTGAGCGTGGTCGAAACGGAGGTCCAGACCTTGCCCGTCACCTGGGATGGAGCCGCGGAGCTGCTCCATCCATAGGCCGGGGTGGGGCCGAACTCGAACTTCACCGAGGTGGTGAGACCGCCTGCATGCACTCGGCCCGCGAGGGTCGCCCCGGACGGCTGAATGGCGCTTGTCCCGCCCGTTTCCGCCTCCGGCGCCTCGCCGGAGGTGGTCACGCGCATCACCCCTGAGTTCAGGGAGGTGCGGGAACCATCGGTGGCGCGAACCCTGTAGTAATAGGTTTTGTGGGACGTCAGGCCCGACAGCACGAGGCTGGAGGTCTTGCCCACGCTGCGATTCGCGTGGCCCGACAGCATCTGCGTGAAAGCCTCGTCCGTGGCCACGTCCAGGAAGTGATCCGTGGCGCCGGGGTTCGGCGTCCAGTTCGCCTGGAGGGCATTCGGCCTGATGGCCGAGGCTTCCTGAACCTCAGGAGCCACCAGGGTCGGCACGAAGTCCTGACTGGTTGTGTCTTCCTGCGTGCTGCTGAAGGTCCGACTGGCGGGACTGAACGTATAGCCTGTCTTCGTCGTCGTCAGCGTGCCCGTCCACTTCCAGGAGACCGCAAGGCTGTAGCTCCCGTCCGGGCCAGAGGTCACCGTCTTGGCCGTGCCATCCGTCCAGGCGAGCGTGGCGCCTGGAACCGTGGTGGAGCCAGACACCGCGAAGGTGATGGCCGTGGCGAGGAAGTCCTGTCCGGTCTGAACCTGCGTCAGTGCGCTGTAGGAACGGCTGGCGGCCGGGCTCGCACCAGGGGTCTTGAAGGTGTAGCCCTCCAGAGAGGGGGTGACGGTACCCGTCCAGGTGTAGGGCACTTCCAGAACGTAGGAACCATCGGCCTTGGCGGTGACGGTCTGGGTGCCGCCATCCGCGTAGGTCAAGACGGCGCCGCCCACGCCCACGTTCCCCACGATCGTCACGCGCGTAGGGGCGCTGACGGTCGCGGAATTTGAACCTAGACCCCCGGCATTCCGGGCACGAAGCCGCACGTGATAAGGCGTGGCCGCATCGAGCGACGCCACCTTCTGGCTGAGGCTGGCGATCCCGGTGATGGTGCGGGTTCCCGTGATGAAACTGGCGTCTGAAGACACCTCCAGTTCGTACGAGGTCGCTCCAGCCACCGCACTCCAGGTGGCGGTAAGGGTCGAAGCCGTGGCGGCGCTCAGGTTCAAGCCCGTGACCTGCACGGGGCAGGTGGTGGCCGTCACGGCATCGCTGGAAGCCCCTTGGCCCGTGAGGTTCTTGGCCCGGAGCCGCACATGGTAGGTCGTGTTCGCATCGGGGACCGTCACCGCAGCGCTGGAGCCGGTTCCCAGGTTCAGATCGGTCTGGACCAGGGCGGTGAAATCCTTGTCCCGGGCCACATCCACGAAGTAGGTGAGGCCGGGAATGCCGGTCCAAGTGAGCTGGAGGGTGGTAGCCGAGCCCGCCGCAGCGGCGAGTCCGACAGGCGCGGCAGGCAGCGTGAGGAAGGTCCCTTCCGCCGTGGTGGTTCCACCCACATTCACCGCCTGCACTTGCACAAAGTACGTTGTGTTCGCGGCGAGCCCGGAGAGGTCTTTGTTCAGATCGGTGGCGGCAGTACCGGTGGCCGTTCCCATCGCCACGGAGGTCCCATAGCTCGCGGTCGTGCCGAAGTTCAGGGTCACGGTGGCGTTGGCCCCCTGAGCGTTCACGGTGGATTTCACCGCGGCGCCTTCCTTCGTGATGGCGTCAAAGGTGGGAATCGAAACCGTCGGCTTCAGGACGAAGTCGAGGCTGCCCGTGGTGGAAACATCGTTGCCATTCCCGGCGGCATCCTGGGCGGCGTTCGCCAGGACCGTTGCCGTCACCGTGCCGGTACCGGTCATGCCACTCACCGCCAGATCCCAGGTGGTTCCACTGCCCGTCACCACCACGGTCTTGGTGCCCGTGGCGGTACCGCCCAGGGTGATTCCCGCAGCCGTGAGGCCGGTGACGGGTTCGAGGAAGGTGGCCTTGAAGTGAACCGGGTTCGCACCCGAAGGCGTGGCCTGACCGTCCGCCAGGGCCACCGTCACGCTCGGCTTGGTGATGTCATAGCTGAACGTGAGCGGAGCGGAGGCAACTCCAGTGTTGCCCGCACGATCCGTGGCGGTGGCTTGAACCGTGTGGCTGCCCTCGGTGAGGCTGCCCGGGGTGAAGCTCCAGATCCCGTGGACGTCCGCGGTCGTGCTTGCAGGAGTTGTATCCACAAGGAGATCCACCACCGCTCCAGGTTCTGCCGTGCCCGAGACCGCCGGGATCGTGTTGAAAGCCTTCGCCGTCGGCGAGGACAGTGCCGGAGCCGCAGGCGCCAGGGTGTCCAACACCACCGCACTGCTGCCCGCCAATGATGAAGCACTTGCGAGGGCAGGCAGGGTGAGACGGGCGTTCTTCGTGGCGTCATCCGCCTGCACGATGGTGCCACCCGCCAAGGCGAGGGCATCGATGGAGGCGTACTGGAGGTCCGACGTGGTGTCCCCCGCCTGCACGGCGTAGCTGAAAGTGAGCGTGGTGCCAGGGCTGCCGCTGGCGTAGGTGGCCGCGGCGTTGACGGTACCAGTGTTCAGAGCCAGGGTCGGCGTGCCTGTGACGGTCACGGCGCGATCGAAGGTCAGCTGGATCTGTACGGTGGTACCGGCCTTGTAGAAGCCGTCGAGCAAGGCTTTGGCCGAAGTCACCTGGGGCGCGGGAAACACATACTCGAAGGCACCGATGTCGGCCTTCGCTCCCTGAGGACGGGCGATGCCCCGCTGATCCGTGGCCGGCGCGGTGGCGGAGTTTGCCGCATCGATGGCGGGCGATCCGGCCAGCAGGGCATGGGTCTGGGTCTGGCCGCCGTTGTCGGAGAGCGTGGAATCCAAGCCGAGACTGGCCACCTGGGTGAAGACCCCCACGGAACCCGTCGCGTCATCGATCAGATTGTGGTCGCCAGCGAGGGTGCCACTCAAGGGGCTGATGTTGACTCCCCCACCCTGAGTGCCACCCACAAGCGTGTTCCGCAGGGTCAAGGCCGTGCCCTGGATCGCACCGCCGGCACCGGGTGTATTGCCCCAGATCGTGCACGAGGAGAGGGTCAAGGTGCCCACGCCACTGTAAACCGCGGCGCCGTAGCCCGCCTGATTGCCGGAGAACGTGCAGTTCTCGGCATCTGCAACACCACCATCAACGGACAAGCCACCGCCGGGCATGTTGCTCCCCAGGACGATGTTGTTCGCCAAAACGCAGCCCCGAAGCACGAGTGAGCCCGTGGAATGGATACCACCGCCGGAGATGCTCGTATTTTGACTGATCATGGAATCCAGAACCGTCAGCGCGCCTGTGCTGTAGATGCCACCCCCGCTGTTGCCGGCGCGGTTGCTCGACACTGAGCAGGCCTCCAGGGTCAGGGTGCCGGCATTGGCGATGCCGCCGCCGCGAACGTCGCCGGGATTGGCCTTGGTGATGGTCAGGTGCTTCAGGACCACGGTCATGCCATTCAGCACCTCCAGGACCCGCACCTTGTTCTGCCCATCCAGCACCACGCCGGTGCCGCCTTGGATCGTGACGCTGCGGTCGAGGGTGAGCTGGGATTCGAGCAGGATGGTGGTATGGCCCACCGGCAGATCGAAGGTGATGGTGCCGCCCGTGGCGATGTCCTGCAGCGCCTGACGGAGCGTGTCCGGTCCACTGTCCCCAGTGCTGGTTACGACAAGACTCGTGGAGCGCGGGTTCACGACCAGGGTGATCTCATTTGAAACCGAAGATCCGGTGGCATGGTCCCCGGCGTACACCGCGGTCACGACATGCGGGCCCACCGCAAGGCTGCTGGTGCGATAGGTGGCCTTGCCGCCCACAAGGGCGGCGGTTCCAAGCACACTCCCCCCGACCTTGAACTCGAGAGAGTTCGCCAATGGCACCGCCCCTCCATTATTGATGGAAACCTCGGCCTCCAGCACCACCTCCGCCTGCTCCAGAGTCGGGTTCCGGTTCACGGTCAAACTTGTGGTGGTGCGGGCCTTCGCCACCGTCAGATCCACCTGCTTGTCTGAAGCCGCAAAAGGATCCTCGGGAACATAGGTCGCCTGGACCGAGAGGGCACCGCTCACCGGGGGCGTATGACTGAGGGTGGCCTTGCCATTCACAAGGGATTCGGTGATTCCGCTCCCCCCATTCACCTTGAAGATGACCGTGCCCTTGGGCGTCTCCGTCCCCGAGTTCGCCGACACGGTAGCCGTGAAAGTCACCGACTGGCCCACCTCGGGCGCAGGCAGGCTGGCCGTCAACGCTGTGGTGGTCTGCACCACAGGCAGGGTACGGAACGTGGCCGCAGTGCCTTCCCCCTTGCCGGCATTCTCGGTTGCGCTGTTCTGGGCCGTCACATTGAAGTGATAGAGGGTATCGGGCTCGAGGCCGGTGAGATCCAGATGCACCAACGTGGTCGTCATGGACGCATCCAGGGCGGGGGTCAAGGTCTGGGTCGTCTTCGTCGCGACGCCATCCTTCCAGTATTCGAACGTCACCGCTGTCACGTCATTGTTCGGCAACACCGCACCGTGAAGCGTGGCCTTGCGAATTCCCAAGGCACCCGCGGCATCAGTCTGAACGACGGGTGCAGCCTTGGCTGTGATGGGACTTGCCGTAACGGACTCGCTGGGCCACTGGCCGTCCGTGGCCTCGACGGACACGAAGTAAAGGGTATTGGGCACAAGACCGGTCACGTCCGTGGTCGTCGCGGGGACCAACCCATCCACCAAGACCCCGGAGGCGAAATCGACCGTCGTGGCCACACGAACGCGATAGCTGATGGGCTTGCTGGGGATCACACCCGCACTGTCGCTGGCGCCCCAGGACAGGGTGAACCGGTCTTTCAGAAGGTTTCTGATCTGAAGGTTTTTTGCAGGGAAGACCTGCGGCGTGAAGTTCTGGCTGACCAAGTCCGTCGTGATGGCCGGTACCGTAGGCTGACCTTGGACGGTTGCAGGGTAGGACCGGAACTCAGGATTGAAACGGTAGCCCGCCGGGGGCACAGGCCGGATCTTTCCAGACCAATTGGCCAGGACGAGGGCATTCGAGGAGACCGGAGTCGGGTCGATAGGCACAAGAAGGGTGTAGGCGCCATTGACCAGGGACTGAGCCTCCTGGACCACTGGGTGCGGAAAATCTGTGTTCGCCGTGAGCGGTTCGATCTTGATCGCGACGCTCCCCAACCCAGTGGCTCCAGTCACCTTCAGGGACTGGAATTCGTACGCCCCCGCATCAGCCTCGGTATCGCGAGGTTTCCCGACCTGATCCAGTTCGAGCCCCGAAACGATGGCACCTCCCCGGTTGTAGGCGGGATTCACAAGGGGACGAGTCCTGGTCAGGCCATCGCCCTCAAGGTATGGGGCGGTCTTTGCTTTATCCAGAAGGGCGAACTTCAGCACCGAGACATTGGCCGCAGGGTTTGCCGGCACGGTCAGCGCATCCGCCAGCAGCGGATCCACAGGGCTGGCCTGAGTCCCGATGGCATCCTGGGCGGCAGCGCTGAACGTCACGTCCGCCCGATTCCCGATGACATTCCCATTCAGTGAGCTGTATGTGGCCGTGGTCCCGAGCGTGCCCCAGTCAGCTTCGGTCTGGGACCAGCCCTTGTCCAGATCCTGGTACTGGGCAGCGTTCCGCGCGTCCTTGCCCGCGGAGTTCCGCGCCACCAAGGAGTTCCGCACCTCGAGGGTGCCGTTCACCACACTGAGACCACCGGAGTCGTGGCTGTTCAGGGACGTGTTGTCTGCCACCGTGCAGTGGATCAGGGTGGTCTTCTTGGCGGCATCCGCGGGCACGTGCAGCACGGCCCCGCCTGCGTACGCCATGTTGCCCACCAAGGTGCAGTTGCGCAGGGTGAGGTCGCCGTCGTAGTTGCACAGCGCACTGCCGGCACCAGCACGGTTCCCCTTGAAGAGGCTCTTCTCCACCGTCAGCGATCCCTGGTGCAGGAACACCGCACCGCCCAGCAGCAATTGCGTTGAGCCGCCGGTGGGCGGCACTGCCACCAACTCGTTATCCAGGAAGGTGCAATTGCGGATGACGCAATTCGAGGCATTGACCCAGATGGCCGCACCGTTGGGAATCTTGGGGATCTGTTTCGTGCCATCGGACGGATCGGCCTTCATGGTGCCCGGCTGGTCACTGGTGGCGCGGTTCGTTCCCAGGACCCAGGCCCCCGTCACGCGGAAATTGGCAAAGGTGGTGTCCTGAATGGTGACGTCCGAAGCGGTCACCACCATGGAGGGACTGGTGCGATCCACCATGGGAGCCGCTTCGGTTCGTCCGCCGACGAGCTTCCCAGGGAGGTGACTCACCAGCCTGGTTCCGGCGCGATGCCCCGAGATTGTGACTGGCTTATCCACGATCAAGGTGCCATCCAGGGCGAGGTCACCCTCAGGCAGCTCAATCCTGTCCCCTGCCCTCGCCCGCGCAAGGGTCTCCCGGAGGCTCTCAGGCCCCCGGTCGGCGAGGGACTTCACCTGCAGCACCCTCGGCTCAGGCGGCGCCGCCACCAGGGAAGAGAGCCCCAGACCCAAGGCAAGCATGAAACGCAGAAAGAGGATGGATCGGCAGGGCATGGTTCACTCCGCGGGGAGAGCGGGTCGGGCAGGAACTGGAATCTGGAAATCAGGTGCGCGGCGGGAAGACGCCCTGCAGCGCGATGCAGAAGTAGCAAGTCATGTACGGTTGCATGTTGTTGTGGGGCGCATCTCCCCCCGCAGGTGTCAGCGCTTCGACCGCGAGCAGCGCATTGGCGGGACTGGCGGCAAACGTCGGGGGTACCGGCTTCAGTTCCCACGCCACGCGCGCAGCCTCCACGGTGCCCACATAGGCCCCCGTGGGCGGATTGAGGGCTCTCACACCATCTTCCGCGAGCCGCAAGGTATGGCTGTGGGCGGGAATCTCCGACTCAAGCAGGGTCACGGTTTCCGAGCCGCCGGTTTCGCCCAGATCGTGCAGGGACAGGCCCGGCCCCTGCCCGGGATGCATGGGCGCCCGCCCCTGGAGGTCCGGCAGGGCGAAGTTGCTCTTGCCGTTGCCGCCATACGTTGTGCCCAGCAAGGAAAAGAGGGCCGTGTTCTGGCTGAGGGGCAGCAGCTGGCCGTCACACCAAGCCCACCCCTTTGGGGCGAAGTTGAAGGGGAAGATGCGAATTTCGGCAACGAAGGGATCGGCCATGTCAGGTCGCGCTCGGGAAGATGCCCTGCAGGGCAATGCAGAAACTCAGGGTGAGAAAGGGCTGCATGTTCAAATGGGCTTGGCTGCCGCCGGTATTCGCGATGTGGCCCGGTGCCATGGCCACTAATTCACTGGGGGTACCGTATCGCTGGGCCTCGCTCAGCATCTTCCCAGTGGGCGCCGCATCCGTGGCGGGACCCGCCACGGCGTTCAGCCCGTGGGTGTGGGTTGGCAATTCAGAAATCGAAAGGGTATGGGCCTGCTCGCCGCCCC
The DNA here is from genome assembly GCA_964415525.1 of uncultured Solibacteraceae bacterium. GTDB lineage: Bacteria > Acidobacteriota > Holophagae > Holophagales > Holophagaceae > CAZPUI01. The sequence continues at coordinate 31,318 of CAYQAS010000034.1, read as the reverse complement.
GCTCTCCCAGGGTGTGTGAACTGCCCACGTGAATGGGCGTCCGGCCCCGGAAGTCGGGTAGGGCGAAATTCACCCGCCCATCGCCACCAAAGGTGGTCCCCAGCAGCGAGAAGAGCCCCTGGTTCTGGTTGATGGGCAGCAGTTGGCCGTTGCAGAGGGCCCACCCTTTAGGGGGGAACACGAAGCTCATGAGCCGGATCTCGGAAAGAAAAGGTTCCGCCATGGGGCCTCCTAGGTCGGAGAAGGGAAAACGCCGAAGAGGCTGATGATGAAATGGACGCAGAGGTACGGCTGGAAATTGGTGTGCGGCTGGCTGCCCCCCGTGGAGCCGACGCTCGCGGCAGAAGCGTTGACCAGAGTCGGTGTGGGATCGGGGAGGGCATAGGCTCCCCCCGCCGCCAACACCGCGCCCTTGGGACCTCTGCCACCCGCGTGGGTGCTGGCCAGCGGGGGATGGGAATGGGCGGGAATCTGGTTCACCGTCAGCGTGATTCCCTCGGCACCGCCGGTCTCGGCGAGGGTGAAGCCGTTCCCCTGATGGATCGGGATCCGTCCTCGCAGATCCGGTAGCGCGAACGTGCTCTGGCCATCGCCTCCGTACGTGGTCCCGATGAGCTGAAAGAGGGTTTCGTTCTCCGAAATGGGCAGGAGCTGTCCTTCACAGAACATCCACCCCGCGGGGGCAAAGTTGCCTGCGAACATCCGGATTTCACCGACATAGGGTTGGGCCATCAGGCACCTCCCTGGGAAGCGGGCCTGGGCTTCAGGCGGTTGAAGACGGCTTCGTAGACATAACAGTCCCGACGAGCGTCCTGCACGGGCACCAGGAAGAGCTCGAGGGCGCCCAGAGCAGAATGCTCCAGGGTGTAGATGCCCTGATGGAGGAGCACCTCGCGGGGGCCCGTGAAATGCAGGGCGAAGCCCTCCGTCACCGCATCCTCGAAGGGCGCCACGCCCTCCAAAAGCAGGGCCTGAGCGCCCACAGCAAAAGTGGAACCCACATGGGGCCGGTATTGGCCCGCCTGATCGGGGGTCATGGTTTCGCTCCTGAAAGGTGGGGATCCCTGGTCATGAGGAAGTAGACCCCGTGGGTGTCCACTTCGCGGAAGCCCAGGCGCTGATACCACCCCAACACCGGATTGAACTGCTCCACATGCAGGCTGAGGGGCAGACCCACACGATCGGCTTCCGCCAACAGGTCGGCCATCAGCTCCCGCCCGAGCCCCTGCCCACGAAACGCCGGCATCAAGGCGATGTCCACCAGACGGATCTCCCGTTCCCAGCGGGCCACATAAAGGCGTCCTGCCCGTTCGCCGTCCACGAGCACCACGTCGAAGGCGGTGCCCTGATAGTGGTTCATGTAGTGCTGGTGCTGCAAACGGAACTGATCCCCCAGAAAGGCTTCGATCGCTTCGGGCGGCCAATCCACCTGGGCCATCTCCTCCGCCCGGCTCGCCGCGTAGACCGCCTGCAGGAAGGGCAGATCGGCGTCCGTGATGGGACGCAGGGTGTGGACGGTGACGGCAGCCATCAGACCGTCCAGTGCTTTCCGCTGGCATCCAGCTGGAGCTGGAAGGTGTGCACGCCCTGGAAGCACAGATCCGCATAGGTGCCGCGCGCCTCTTGGCGAACCTGCAGAACTTCGTGCCCTTCACTGAAACCGGCATGCAGCCCCCAGGTTCGACCGCCATCCCTGGAGACCTGGATCCGCCCGCCACTCGCAGGGCGGAAACGGGGTGCAGAGGCCTGGCCGTCCGCGGGGGCAGCACCCATGAGTCCCTGTTTCAGCAATGCACCGCTGCCGAGGGTGATGCCGAGGGTCTGGAGGAATTTCATGCGGTCCATGGGAGCTCCTGGCTGGAGACGATCGGAAGGCTTGAGGACATGAACAGACGGGAAGCGAAATGGAGACACATCTCAGGAATCAATTGATGCCACCAAGCAGGTTTGATGAATCGGATCGGGGTGGTGACATCACGAGATGAAGTGAACTGACTAGGATCCCCCGAAAACGGCCCCATGTCTGTAAGGGATTTCCCTGCATTCCTTCCAGCAATATTCGAAGATTGTCATCCGTTTTTTACATCACTCCACCTTGTGTCTCAATCTGCTCCAACCACCGGAATAGGTCTGGGCACACACAAGGATCCGAGGGATGCCATTCACGAGGTTCACCCTTGGATGCCACAGACCTCACATGGTGAGTTCTCGCAATAAAATGCCCCGCCAACGGCGGGGCTCATGACGTTGGTCAGGCCTGGGCTCAGCCCATCGTGACAAGCACCTCATTCACAGTGCCGGGCAGTTGAGCAGGAACGGCTCCAAAGACCACAACGCCGTTCACGGTGATGGCCTTCACGCCCTTGCTGACGCCTTCGGGATTCTGCACGCTGATCTTGTAGGTCGCGCCGCGCCACTGCCGCTGGACCTCGAAGCTGGGCCACTCCTTGGGGATGCAGGGGTCGATGATCAGGCCGTCGAAGCCGACCCGCACGCCGAGGATGTGTTTGGTGACGGCGGTGTAGTTCCAGCCGGCGCTGCCGGTGAGCCAGGGGTGCCGGGCGCGGCCGTGAGCCTTGTGCTCGGCGCCGTAGACGAACTGGCAGTAGCTGTAGGGCTCGGCCTGGCGGACCTCGATCAGATCGTTCTGATTGCAGGGCAGGAGGCTGTCGTAGAAACGCATGGCGCGCTCGCCCTGGCCCAGCTTGGCGGCGGCGATCACCGCCCACGGGTTCGGGTGGCTGAAGATGGCGCCGTTTTCCTTGATGCCCTTGTAGACACGACCCATGAAGCCGATCTCGTCATTGGGCTTGCTGAAGGAGGGCTTGAGCAGGTGTAGGCCGTAGGGCGTGTAGAGGTGCTCATCCAAGGCATCCACGGCGAGTTCCGCGTGCTCCCGCGGTGCGGCGTCCGACACGACGGCCCAGGTGTTGCTCTCCATGAAGACCTTCGCCTCTTCCGACGCCTGGGTGCCGATCTTGAGCCCGCTGGCGGTGGTGCCCCGGGCGTACCACTTGCCGTCCCAAAGCTCCTTTTCGCACGCCTCGCGAACCTTCTCCGCCATCGCGCGATAGGTGGCAGCATCCTCCATGCGGCCCAGGTATTCCGCAGCCTCCACGAAGTTGAGCAGGGCCCAGTGGTGCAGGAAGCTCACCATGGCGCTCTCGCCGCCGCCCAGGTTCAGGCAGTCGTTCCAATCCGCGCGCAACCCCAGGCAGATGCCGGACTTGCCGACGTACTTCGCGCTGAAATCCAGGCCCGCCTTCATGTGCTCCCAGACCGTGGCCTCGCCCTCGTCGCAGAAGGGGAGGACCTCGTCGAAGAAGGCGAGGTCGCCGCTCTCCTTCACATATTCGATGATCGAGGGAATCAGCCACAGGTGGTCGTCCGAGCAGGTGTGCTCGATGCCATGGATGTAGCTCGACTTGTCCGGCGCGTGGGCGATGGTGGGGCTCTTGAACTTGGGCGCCTCCTGCTTCGCGGGATCGAACCAGTCGGGATCGAAGAGGTGCAGGCCATAGCCGGCGCTCACCTGACCGTTCAGCAGTTCCTTGATGCGCTGTTTCACCTTAGTGGGATTCGTGTGGGGCACCGCCATCACATCCTGGCTCGTATCCCGGAAGCCCAGGCCCGTGCGACCGCCCACCTCGATGAAACTCGCGAAGCGGCTCCAGACCACGCAGGTCTCCGCCTGGTAGAGCGTCCAGATGTTGGCCATGGTGTCCACGCCGGCGTGGGGCGTCTTGGCCTGGAACTTGGCGCACTTCTCGTCCCAATAGGCCTTGAGGTCTGCGAAGGCGGCATCGACATTCGCCAGATCGCTGTATTTCGCCTTCTTCTCCACACCCACGGCGCGGTTGCCGAAGCCGAGCATGAAGATGATGCGCTTTTCCTCGCCGGGCTGAAGCATGATGCCCTTGTGAAGACTGGCGCAGTGGTTGCCCGTCAGTTCTTCACTGCCACTGCAGCGGCCCTGCTCCACCGCCAGCGGATTGCGCTCGGTCCGGTAAGGGCCGACCCACGCATCGCGCATCGTGTCGAAGCTGTCCGGCTCGAACGAGGACGCGTGGTAGTGGAAGGTCCAGGGCTCGTAGAAGAAGTCGTATTCGATGACGCCCTGGCCATAGCTGGTGCCTGAAGCGTAGAGCGACATCTGGAAGTTCTGGTTGTCGATCTCGACGTGGTGGTAGCTCCACTCCAGGTAGCTGAAGAGGCTGATGGTGCGGGGCTTGTCCGAAGTGTTCTTCACCCGGACGTCCCACAGCTCGACATCGTCTTCACGGGTGATGAAGATCGTCTGCTCCGCCTGAATGCCCTTGTATTCGGCCTTGTAGCGCGAATAGGACAGTCCATGTCGGCACTCGTACTTCGCGTCCTCGAGGCTCTTGCCCACGGGCTGCCAGGTGATGGACCAGAAGTCGCCATCCTCGTCGTCCCGCAGGTAGACCCAGTGGCCCGGCCAGTCCATGGGCACGCCATTGGGGCGGAACTTCGTCACGCGGCCGTGCTCGGCGTGCTTGTAGAAGCTGTAACCGCCCGCCACGTGGGAGAGCACGGCGCACATCTGGTTCACACCGATGTAGTTGGTCCAGGACGTGGGCACGTCGATCCGGTCGATCACGTACTCGCGGTTCGCATTATCGAAATAGCCGTAGCGCATGGCAGGCCTCAAGAAGAAAGGGTCACCACGGAGGACACGGAGCTCACGGAGGAAAAGCAAAAAGGGCAGAGGCCTTGCTTTCTCCGTGTCCTCCGTGAACGCCGTGGCTGATTCATTTTTCAGTTCTTCGCAGTCACATAGGCCTTGAGGCCGTCGATGAGTTCCTGGGCCTTTTCGGGCGTGTCCGCCTCCACCATCAGGCGCAGGACGGGCTCGGTGCCGGAGAAGCGCAGCAGGGCCCAGTTGTCGTTCTCGAACATCAGCTTGGTGCCGTCGTAATGGCTGGCGCTCAGCACCTTGTAGGCGCCGATGGCTTCCACGGGCTGTTCCTTCAAGCGGCGCGGCACCGCCAGCTTCATTTCCGGCGTGGCGGGGAAGTTCTCTTCCGCTTGGTAGAGCCGCCCGATGATGCCGTAGACCTTCTCCTGGAGCTCGCTGATCTTCATGCCGGTGCGGGCCACCATCTCCACCACGAGGGCGGAGGCGAAGATGCCGTCCTTGCCCAGGATGTGGCCGCGAATCGTCAGGCCTCCGCTGCTCTCACCGCCCAGGATGGCGTTGTCCTGCACGAGGCCGGAGGCGATGTGCTTGAAGCCCACCGGCACCTCGCGACAAGTCTCGCCAAAGTGCTTGGCGAGGCGATCCAGCATGTGGGTCGTGGCCAGGTTGCGCACCACGCCGCCTCGCTCCCCGCGCACTTCACGGAGGTACCAGTAGAGGAGCACGAGGATCTCGTTGATGGAGACGTAGTTCCCCACCTCATCCACGATGGCGATGCGGTCCGCGTCGCCGTCCATGGCCAAACCCAGGTCGTAGCGCCCGCTCTTCATCTGGTGGATGAGATCTCGCAGCGCCTCGAGGTCCGGCGCCGGGCTGCGGCCACCAAAGAGCGGGTTGTGGCGATCGTGGATGAAGTGCACGCGGCAGCGGCCTTCCGTCAGCACCGTGCCCAGGGTCAGCTGCCCCACGCCGTACATCGGATCCACCATCAGCCGAAGGCCCGCCTTGCGGATGGCCTCCATATCGATCAGGGCTTCCACGGCATCCACATATTGGTTCGTGAAGTCCTTGATCTCGAGGATCCCAGCCTCCACGGCGAGGTCCATCTCCAGCTTGATGACGTCTGCGCTGGTGAGGGCGTTCGTCTCCTTCTCGATGGCGCGGGTTTCAAAGTCCAGCAGCAGACTGCCATCGCCATGGAAAACCTTCACGCCGTTCCACTCCGGCGGATTGTGGCTGGCGGTGAAGGCCAAGCCGTAGGCGCTGCCGAGCACGGCGGTGGCGTGATTGATGAGGGGCGTCGGCGCGTCCTCATTGCAGAGCACCGTCGGGATGTTGTTGCCAGCGAAGACTTCCGCGGCAGCCTCAGCGCCCTCCTTGCTCAGGAAGCGGCGGTCGTAACCGATGATGACGCCCTGCTTCTCCACGCCCTGACGTGTGACCTCATTGGACAGCGCCTGACTCAAACGACGGACATTGTGGAGCGTGAAACCCTCGCCGATGACGGCACGCCAGCCACCGGTGCCGAAGGCGACCTGGTTCTCCTCCTCATGCCGGCGGGGCCGGAAGAGGCGCTTGAGCAGGATGTCCTCCGCCCGCGTCAGGTCTGCGGCGGTGTTGATGCCCTGAACCTCATCCGGATCGTGAAGCTGGTAGCTGTCCACCTTGAGGCCCGAACGGATGAGCTGGTGGACGCAGCTGGTGAGGCGCAGCTCGCCATCCTTGGGCGACGGCTGCAGGCTCTGGAGCGCGCGGAAGATGGTTCGGGCGTCCACGGCGTAGGCGCCGACATTCAATTCGCGAATCGCCTTGATCTCGGGCGAGGCCTCCAGGTCCTCGATCACATCCATCACGCGGCCCGCGGCATCCCGGATCACGCGGCCATAGGGGTGCTTACCCTCGACATTCGCCGTGAGGATCGTGAGGTTCGCGCCCTTGAGTTGGTGGCGATTCAACAGCCCGCGCACGGTACCGGGGCGGAAGAGCGGCGTGTCGCCGTAGAGGACCAAGAGCGTACCGGGGAAGTCGGAGAGTGCCCCTGCCGCCTGCAGCAGCGCGTGGCCTGTCCCCTTGGGTTCATCCTGGAGCACGTAGTGAACATCGTCGCCGAGGAGGGACTGTACGACTTCGGCATGAGCTGGGCTCACCACCAGCGTGATGGCTTCCGCAGGCAGAAACCGACGGGTCTGCTGAACCACGTGTTCCAGCACCGTAAGGTCGCCCAGCTTCTGGAGCACAAGAGGGAGGTCGTTGGAAGGCAGGGTCTCGCGGCCCGCCGCCAGGATCACGGCCTGGAGCGGGAAGGCGGAGGGGGTGACGGTCATGGAGGCTCCAGGATCAGGCGGAAGCGGTGTCCCCGTCCGGCACCGGCTCCGAGCCGCCCCGGATGGGGATGAAACGGGACATCAGGAGGGCGGGCACCGAAGCGATGACCACCCACAGAAAGAAGTTCGCGTAGCCGAGCTTGGTCTGGATCAGACCGCTCACGGCGCCCGGCAGGATGACCCCCAGGTTCATCAGGGCATTGGCGAACGCATAGTGGGCCATCTGGTACTTGCCCGGTGCGATCTCCTGCATCATCAGCAGGATCACACCCACGAACCCGAAGCCGTAGCCGAACATCTCCACGCTCATCATCGTCGCGATGACCACTCCGCTCGTAGGCAGCGCCACACTGAGATACCAGTAGGCCAGGAAGGGCAGGTTCAGGATGAGGATGAGCCAGGGCAGCGCCCGCTTGAGTCCCATCCAGGAGGTGAAGTAACCACCCAGCACCGAGCCCAGGATGAACGCGCCACTGCCGAAGGTTCCATAGATGAAGCCGAACTGCTTGAGGGTGAGCCCCAGGCCACCCGTGGCGCGATCCCCCTGCAGGAAGAGCGGACCGACCTTGATCACCTGTCCCTCACCAGCCCGGTAGAGAAAGATGAACAGCAGAAATACCCAGATGCTGGGCTTCCGGAAGAACGTCACCACGACATCCCAGAAGGTCGCAGCCATCTCGCCGACACTCTCGGAGCGCCGGGACTCGCCGCCCGTGGGCAGGGTGCGGGCGTGGTAGATCGCGAGACCCACCAGGAAGATGCCGAGGCCCGCGAAGACCACCATCCAGGCGCGTACCATGGCCATGTCCGTGCCGTTGGCCTGGAAGCGATCCTGCAGGAAGCCCGTGAGCCACACCAGCCCACCCATGCTGAAGATGCGGGCCAGGTTGTAGAAGGCTCCCTGCCAGCCGGCGTAGGCCGCCTGCTGCTTCGGGGTGAGCGCGGCGATGTAGATGCCATCTGCGGCGATGTCGTGGGTCGCACTGCAGAAGCCGACGATCGCGAGCAGGGCCACGGCGTATTTGAACCAGCCCGGCATGTTCAGGGACATTGCCAGCAGGATCAGACTCGCGCCGCCGATGAACTGGAGCAGCACCACGAAGAACTTCTTCGTCTTGTACATCTCCAGGAGCGGGCTCCAGAGCGGCTTCAGCGTCCACGGCCAAGCGAGCAGGCTCACCACCGCTGTGGTCACGGCGTTGCTCACGCCCATGCGCTGAAAGTAGGCCAGCGCCATGAAGTTCACAGCGTAGAAGGGCAGCCCTTCGGCGAAGTACAAGCTGGGCACCCACCAGGCGGGGGATTTCTGGGCGCGATCCGGTCCATTCATGGGAGGAGCTCCGAAGGCAGGCGCAAAGGGCTGGAAACTCACGGGAGCACCCCGCCCAGAATCAATTTAGCAAGTTTTCGAGACTTGGTTGGTTGAAAAAAACAACTAAGTCATTTCAGACCCATTTGCCGACGAAAGGTGAAAGTACGGCAAGGCCGGGAGGCTCCTCGTCTCTCAGGAGCCTCCCGGCGAGAACCGCTACTTCCGCCCCTCGAAATGGGCTTCGATCTCTTCCAGCGTCTTGCCCTTGGTCTCGGGCAGGAAGAACGCTGCGGTGATGAAGTAGACGACGGTGCAGCCGGCGAAGACGAAGAACATCGTGCCGTAGCCGTGCTTGCCCACCATGGGCAGGAAGACGGCGGCGATGGTGGTGCTGACCGCCTGGTTGATCAGCAGGGCCACGCTCATGCCATTGGAGCGGATGCGGGTGGGCATGAGCTCGGAGAGGGCCAGCCAGACGCACACGCCAGGCCCCATGGCGAAGAAGGCCATGAAAACGAAGGTGCAGATGGCGATGATCCAACCGTTGGCAGCGCTGGGCACCGGCGTGATGAGGGCCGCTTCGATCTTGAGGGGCGCCGTACGAGCCGCCTGGGCATCCGCCGTCGGGTTCGTCAGCTTGGCCGCGATGGCGCTGGCCTTGTCCTTGGGCACGCAGGACTCGCGGGTGATCGCGATGTCCGAGAGCGTATCCGTGGAGCGCACCACCTTGGTGGAAGCGCGGAAATCACCGTAGCTGTAGATCACGATCATCGTGGAAGGCGCGCCGGTGATGGCCCGGCCCTTCTCGCCAGCAGCTGTCAACAACTGGTCCGCGACCTTTCCGTCGAACTTCAGCTTCACGCTCTGCTCGGCATCTACCATCGCCTGGATGGCCGCGGCCACATCCACCCGGTGCTGCTCCGTTCGGCGGAAGAGGAAACCCGTCACCAGCAGGGAGGCGATGATGCCGCCGCTGCCCACGGTAAGGAGGAATTTGCGGCCCTTCTTGTCCACGAGGGCGACGGCCACCATGGTCATGAGGAAGTTGACGAGGGTGAAGAGCACGTAGCCGAGGTGCGCCGCGTTATCGCTCAGGCCCGCCTGAATGAGGATCGTGGCGTTATAGCCGATGATGCTGTTGACACCCGTGGCCTGGTTGCAGGCCAGGATCACGCAGGCCATCAGGAAGGGAATGACGTACTTGCGGCTCAGCAGGCTGTCCTTCACCTTCTCGCCGAGGGTCTTCTCCGCAGGGTGCGCGGCCTCCTCCATCTCCTTCAGCTCCAGCTCCGCTTCTTCGACGGTGCGAGTCTTGAGAAGCGCGGCCTTCACGTCCGCCACACGGCCTCGCTTGTGGAGCCAACGCGGACTTTCGCTCACGAAGAAGGCCCCCACCACGAAGAGCAGGCCCGGCAGGATGCTCACCCAGAAGATGCTGCGCCAGGCGAAGTCCTTGAAGGCGAAGAGGGCATTCGCATCCCCCGCCTGCTCCAGCGCATGCACCTTGAAGCTGAAACCGTAGGCGATGAGCGCAGCGGCGAAGATGCCCATGGTGAGCAGCCACTGGAAGACGCCGGTACCCTTGCCGCGGTTAGAGGCCCCGAGGCTCTCGGCGAGGTAGAGCGGCACGGCGACGCCCACGAGGCCGGCGCTGACGCCCTGAAGCAGACGCCCCAGCACCAGCGGCCCGAAGCCGTGGGCGAGCGCGATCATCGGAATGCTCGCCACGAAAGCGACGCCACTCACGATCATCAGCGGCTTGCGACCGATCAAGTCCGCCAGCATGCCCGCGAAGAGGGTGGAGATGACGCTGCCCAGCAGCACCGCCGCCACGATGATGGAGAGCTGGTTGCTCGTGAGACCGGAAGTGGCCTCCAGGTACGGCAGTGCACCGGCGATGATGCCGACATCGATGCCGTAGAGCAGGCCCCCGAGCCCGGCGATGAAGAGCAGGAAGCGCATGTTCCAGGCCAGCCGTCCGGCCTGAGTGGTGGGTTGTTCGGTCATAGAAAGCCCCAACAAGAAGGAGGTTTGGCAATCAGCGGGGAGGGCTCGATGGCCACTACCTGCAGTGCTTGTATCCCCTCCATCTCCTTCATTCCTGCTCTTTAAATGATTTTCAAACAGGGATGAAGGGGATGAAGGGGATGGAAATCAAAAACAGTTCGTGCACAGGAGATCGGAACTGGCCTCAGGGAAAGAACGCTGCCCCATGCAGCCTTGGACAATGGAGATCGGCAATCCCGTTGTGCGTGTCATGGTCCGTTTTCGAAGCGAAGTGAGTAGATGGGCTAGGCGCGTCCGCGGCGGAGAAAGCGGCCCGCGTGGGCACCCTTGAGGGCGTCCTGGCCGTTCACATAGACCGCGTGGATGCCTAGGCTGGGAAGGGTGGGCGCTTCGTAGGTGGCACGATCGAGCAGGTCCTCGGCGCTGAACAGCACGAGGTCCGCGTAGGCCCCGGCACGGATCACCCCGCGATCGGCAAGGCCGTAGACGGTGGCAGGCAGGCTGGTGACGCGACGGATGCCTTCCGCCAGTTCCAGCAAGCCGCCATCCCGGCAGAGGCGGCCGAGGAAACGCGGGAAGGTGCCCCAGAGCCTTGGATGGGGGCGCGGGTCCCGAGGCAGGCCATCGCTCCCGATCATGGTGCGGGGATGGCGCAGCACGCGCTCGACATCGTCCTCTCGCATCTGAAAGTAGACGGCGCCTGCGGGGCGCATGCGTTCCGCCGCCTCGCGCTCCGTGCAGGTCCATGCCAAAGCAACCTGCGACAGCCGCTGTCCAGCGCACTCGGGATGAGGCTCACACCAGGTGATGAGCACCTCGATGCCGTCGATGATCGCGGGGTCCAGCAGCGTGCTTCCGGCGGTGTAGGGATAGGCGTCGAGGTAAGCCTCCACATCCGTGGCGGTGGCGATCTCCGCCAGGGTCTCCACGGTGCGCCCCCAGTTGGCGGGGCCCGCGGTCTTGTGGTGACTGAGGACGATGGGTCGGCGTGACGCCCGCCCCACCTCGAGCGCCTCCTTCACCGCCTCCAGCACCCCTGCATATTCGTCGCGGATGTGGTGGGTGGAGGGCATGCCCTCCGGCAGGCGGGAGGCGAGGTCCGCCAGTTCCGACGTGGGTGCGGCCTGGCCTGGGGCGTAGTAGGTGCCGATGCTGAGGGCCACGGCCCCCGCCGCGACGGATTCCGACAGCAGCTGTCCCATGGCCTCGCGCTCAGCGGCATCCGCCGGTCGACCGAGATCTCCCATCACCGCACTGCGAATCGTGTTGTGACCCACCTGCGCCGCCACGTTCACCGCCGGATGCGCCGCATCCACCGCCTCGGCGTAGCTCGCGAAGGTATCAAAGCAGAATGTTTCGCGTCCGCCGAGCAGCCGGAACACCAGCCCCTCGGCCTTCGCAGAGGGCAACGGCGCCATGCTTAGGCCGCAGCAGCCCGTGAGCACCGTGGTGACACCCTGGGTAACCTTCGGCGTGCAGTCTGGGTGATCCAGGGCCACGCCATCGTCATGGGTATGGCTGTCGATGAAACCCGGCGCCAGGGCCAGTCCGGTGCAGTCCCGGCGTTCCCGTGTCGCGCGGCCCGAGAGATCGCCGACCTCCGCGATGCGGTCCCCCCGCAGGCCCACATCCATGCGGAGGGGCACCGCCCCGGTGCCGTCGTACACCAGGGCCCTGCTGAGAAGCAGATCGAAGGGTTCCATAGAGGAGTGGGTCCGCGGATGAGTGAGGTCGTGATGCGCGCCGACTAGGGGAACAGCTTGTCGGGGTCTGCGTGGGGATCCAGGCGGTTACCGGCCAGGGCCAGCTTGATGCGCTTGAGGTTCTCCACCACCCGCGGGCCACGGCGAAGGGCCACCGCCACGGAGAGGATGTCCACGAGTGCGAGGTGCGCGAGGCGGGAGAGGCTCGGTGTATAGAGGTCCGTGTCTTCGGGGATGCGAATGGAGAGCACCACATCGCAGGCGCGGGCCAGGGGCGAACCGGAAGGCGTGATGGCGATGGCCTTCGCACCGCCCTTCTTCGCCAGTTTCACTGCGTGGATCAGCTCCCGGGTGCGGCCGGTGTGGCTGATGGCCAGCACCACGGATTCGGAACTGGCACAGGCCGCGGCGATGAGCTGGAGGTGGCCGTCGGTGTGCGCCGCGGCGCCCATGTCGAGCCGCGCGAAGCGGAGCTGCGCGTCCCTGGCGACGATGCCGCTGCCGGCACCCACGCCGAAGACCTCGACCTGGCGGCAGCCCACGAGGAAGTCCACCGCCCGGCGCAGGGCCTCCATGTCGAGCTGCTGGAGGAGCTGGTCCATGGCGTCTGCAGCGCCCTTCACCATCTTCTGGGCCAGCACACCGAGATCGTCATCCGGCGCCACCGTGCGGTGCACGTAGAGCGTGCCCGCGGCGAGGCTCTGGGCGAGGCGGATCTTGAAGTCCCGCACGCCGTCGCAGCCGATGGCGCGGCAGAAGCGCGTCACCGTGGGTTCGGAGACATCCGCCTTGCGGGCGAGCTCCGCATTGCTGGCGCGGGTGGCAAAGGGGAGGTCCGTGAGGATCATCTCCGCCACCCGGCGCTCTGCGGGCCTCAGCTCGTCCTTGTGTTCCCGGATCCGGGCGACGATGTCCTCGATGGGTTGGTAGCCGTCGAATGTGCTCATGGGTACTCCGCGCGCAGGGCCTGCAAGGTGCGGACGAAACCGGCGGCAGCCGTGGCCACCTCCTCCGGCGTCCATCCGGGCTGATAGAGCGAACTGCCGAGGCCGAAGCCCCGGGCACCGGCCTGCCAGAAGGGGGCGAGGCTTTCGGTGCGGATGGACCCCACCGGCAGCACCGGCGGCGTGGGCGGCAGGACCACCATCATCGCCCGCAGCACCTCGGGGGCCACGGCCTCCGCCGGGAAGAGCTTGAGGGCGTCCGCCCCCGCCTCGATGGCCGCGAAGGCCTCCGCCACGGTCGTGAAGCCCGGAATCACCGCGAGGCCCTCGTGCTTGGCGGCCTCGATGACCCGCGGATCCCCATGGGGCAGCACGATGAGGCGCCCCCTTGCGGCCTTGACCGCCCGGACCTCCTCCGGCGTCCGCACTGTCCCCGCACCGATGAGCGCACGGTCCCCGAAACGCCGGGAAAGCCGATGGATGCTGTCGAAGGGGTCTTCGCTGTTGAGCGGAACTTCCAGCGCCAGGACGCCCTGCCCCACCAGTGCCTCCCCGATGACCTCAGCCTCCGTGGGGACGATGCCCCGCAAGATGGCCAGAAGGGGCATGGTCTCGAGGACCCTCTGAAGCGTGGTCACGGACGAGCCTCCCGGCGCAGGGCTGCGAGGGTGAGGGCACCCAGGGCATGGGTGGATTCCATGTCGTCATCAGCAGGCGCGCCGAAGTGTGTGAGCCCGCGGGCGTACTGGACCGTGAGATCCGGTGCCCCCACGAGATGCAGCCTCGGCGGCGGCCAGGCTCCTTCGCCGACCCACGCAGGCACGGCCCGAAGCTCATGACCGATGAGGAGGCCCGACAGGAAGGCCGGCAGCACGTCCGATCCCACGAGTCCGCCCAGCACATCCGCCCGGGCACTGAAGAGGTGGTGCAGCAGCCCCAGGGGCTCACCGCTGCGGGCTAGGCCCGCGTCGAAACCCGCGGTGTCGAAGTGGAGCTCGTCCGTCATGAGGCTGGCCAGCAGGCCATGCTTCGAGAAGAGACCGAAGGTCTCACCGGTGACGAAGGTACGGAAGCCCGTGATGCGCTGGCCTTCCGTGCGCACCCACTTGCTGTGCGTCCCCGGCAGACAATAGAGCCCCGTGCCCGTGGCCTCGCTGCGCACCAGGGCGCCGATGACCTGAGTCTCCTCGCCCCGCATCACATCCACATGCTTGCCGTTGCGGGTGCGCAGACCGGGCACCACGTAGGCTCGGGCCACGCCATCCACGGCGATCTCCACCAGGGCCCGCGCCAGCTCCTCCGCGCCGGCGGGGGCGTCCACGTAGGGCACCTCCACCAGTCCCTCCCGGCTGCCCACCATCCCGGAAAGGATGAGGGTCAGGTCACGGTGGGCACTGAACCAGGAACCGCAGAGCTCCTGAAGGCAGGTCAGGAAGCCGCGTTGGCGGGCCTCCAGCACGCCCAGGGGTGCGCCCTTGTAGCCTCGGCAAGTGCCGTCCACCCAGAGTTCGGCGCGAACGTGGGAGCTGCCCCAGTCCACCGCCACGAGCGTCATGTTCGGAACCTTCGGCGTGGCACCCATGTCAGAAGTCCTCCTGGGTGAGTTCGTGGGCAAGGACGGTGTTCCCGGCGAGCAGCCCGCAGTCGACGCTCAGCTCGGCCCCGGTGATCGCGCTGGCGAAGTCGCTGGCGAGGAAGATCACGGCGTGGGCCACGTCCTCCGCCGTCACGATGCGCCGCAGCGGGTAGAGCTCCTGCAGGCGGTGGAAGATCTCTGGGTTGCGCTCCACCCGGTCGCGCCAGGCGGCGGTGGCCACCGTGCCCGGCAGCACGATGTTGGCGCGGATGCCCTTGCGGCCGTATTCCATGGCCACGGACTTGGTGAAGCTGATGAGACCGGCCTTGGCGGCGCTATAGGCGGGATGGCCGATGGCGGTGAGGCCGTTCGTGGAACCCACGTTGATGACGACACCCTGGTGCCGCGCCTCCATGCCCGCCCGCACTGCCTCGAAGCAGTGGTAGGCGCCAGTGAGATTCACATCGATGTCGCGCCGCCAGCTCTCCTCCGTCATGGCCGCGAAGCTGGGGGTGGTGGTGCCTCCGGCGTTGTTCACAAGGATGTCCACGGGGCCGAAGGGCGCGAGGACACGAGCCAGGGCCTCCCGCTCCCGCACATCCGCAACAAGGGCGTGGATGTCCCGCCCCTCGCCTCGGAGTTGTGCCACCAGGGCCTCCAGCGGCGCGGCGTCGACATCCAGCGCCAGGACACGGTTGCCCTGCCCCATCTCACGGCACAGCACCTCGCCGATGCCCCCGGCAGCGCCGGTGATGAGGATCGTCTTCGCTCGGATCAGGTCGAGGGCCATGAGACCTCCCGCAGGGCACCCGGGATCCAGGCGAGGTTGCGGGGGCGCAAATGCCCCGCGTGGTAGAAAGCGATGTCCTCGATGCCCAGGGCGTGGATGCGTCCCAGGGTATCTCGGAGCTGGCCTTCTGTGGCCATGTCCGGTGGGCCGGGACGCAGGATCACCCGGGGGGGTCGTTCCGAACCAAGCCGGCGACGTACATCCCACAGGTCCGCCTCCACGGTGGCGGCATCCGGCTGGTAGAGCGGCAGGTCCAGACCGTCGCACGCGTGTTGCAGTCCCGCCAGGTCATGCCCCTCGAGGAAGGCGGTGGCGTGGGGCCGCTGGCAGGTGGCGATGACATGGACCTCCACGTCCCGGCGCACGGCGGCGCGGATCTCCGCCACGAGGCTCGTCACTTGGGCGCAGCGCCAGCGAAGGAAGGCGGCGAGGTCCGCATCCTCCAGCAGGTCACAGGCGAACCAGGCATGCGCCATGTCGGGCGTGGCCACAGCCGGTCCCTGCAGGAAGCCGTTGATCCACCCCTTCACCCGCAGCCGCAGCGCCTCGGCATCGACGCCCGCAACCCTCGCTCCGGCGAGGCACGAGGGACAGAAGCAGAGCCCCAACAGGGTCTCCAGCCAGGGGTTGGACTCCACCATCTGGAACTCGTGGTGGTACCCGTGCCCAAAGGTGAGCCAGCCCGGGGTCTCCAGGTTCAGGCCCGTCAGCGGGTGGCGATCGGCAAGGTCGGCACAGAGGGCCACGGCGTAGGCTCGGCTGTCGGGGTGCACCGGACAGAGGCTGTAGGGATGGGACTCGCCGAACGCATTGCGGGTGGTGCACTCGGGATGGAGCTGGCCGAGGCGTGTGTTGTGCAGCAACACCGTCCAGGCCTCCACGCGGATGCCTTCAATCGCCTGAAAGGGATCCCGCGCTGCGACCAGGCTCGCCGCCAGGGGCTTCAGCCGCCCATAACGGGCCAGGTCCGGCGCGAAGTAGACCGTGCCGTCCTCCGGGAAACAGACCTTGGCCTCGGAGACACCGGGCCGCAGGAAGCGCCCCGCGTGGTAGCTCGAGGCCAGCACCAGGGTGTCCAGACCAAGACCCTGGAGCCAGTCGCGCAGGCCTTCGGCGGGAGCTCCCGAGGGGAGCACATCCCAGGGATAGGCGTAGATGGCGCGGTGGGCCATGGAGTGAGGGACTCTCGGAGTGGGTTTGGATTTTCAAGAACCGGTCGTGTTTGAAACTTTCACAATGGTCTACCCCAAGCGCCCGCCACGCAATCCCGTTTTGTCAGGCTTGCCGAAGATCACAGGAGGGCCAATGGGGTTTTCTTACACACTGGCGACCAACTGACGCAGCCCCTCCTTGAGGGAGAAGGCGGCGGCATAGCCGAGGCTTTCTTGTATGCGGGAAGTGTCGGCACTGGAGTGCAGGATGTCGCCGACGCGAGGCTCCGCCTTGGCCAGCACGAGGCCCGCATCCGTGCCCTTCAGCTCGACACAGACCTCCAGCAGCGTCCCGTAGAGCGTCTGCAGATCCGTGACCACGCCGGAGCCCACGTTGAACACACGCCCGGCTGCGACTTCCGCAGGAGCAGTGGCCGCCCGCAGGTTCGCCTGGACGATGTCCTTTACGAAGACGAAGTCCCGCGTCGCGCTGCCGTCTCCGAAGACCGTGCAGGGCTGGTTCGCCACGAGGCAGTCGAGCCACTTGGCGATGACGGCGGCATAGGCGCCCTTCGGGTCCTGACGCGGGCCGTAGACATTGAAGTAGCGCAGGCCCACACAGGGCACGCCGTAGACGCGGCTGTAGAACTCGCCGTAGAACTCGTTCAGGTACTTGCTGAGGGCGTAGGGGCTGAGGCTGAGGCCCGGGCGCTCCTCCACATTCGGAAGCACCTTGGCGTCCCCGTAAACCGCACTGGAACTGGCGTAGACGACCCGCGACACGCCGACCTCCCGCGCTGCCTCCAGGATGTTCACGAAGCCGTCCAGGTTGTCCGCATGGTTGCCCAGGGGATCCTGCAGGGACTTCGGCACGGAAATCTGGGCAGCGTGATGGTGCACCACGCTCACGCCCTTCATCGCCTCACGGCACGCCTTTATATCCCGAATGTCGCCTTGGATGATACGGAGGCGGTCCGCCCAGCCATTCGCCTCCGCGAAGGCCAGGTTCGCCAGCTTGCCGGTGCTGAGGTTGTCCAGCACGACGACTTCCTGCCCTTGGGCGAGGAGCGTCTCCGTGATGTGACCCCCGATGAAACCCGCGCCCCCCGTGACGAGCCAACGGCGAGGAGAGGCGGACAGGGATGCGAGGAGATCGGCGTAGGAGGACATGAAATCACCACAAGCAGACAGGGATGAAACAGTGAGGGCGAGATGAGGCGACTTGGAAACGCATCCCCTTCATCCCTGTTATTCAAAAGTTTTTTTAGAACCTGTTGCACAACATCCTTCCCAGAGTGGGTTCGGATTGTTTTCAACACTTACGGTCGGCCAGATCAACACTTGCGTGTGTCTCGAGATTCGACCAGAGGTTGTGCAACAGCTTCTTCAACAGGGACAAAAGGGATGCAAGGGATGCAAGGGATGCAAGGGATGCAAGGGATTGAAAAAGAATACAAAATCGATTTTCTGGATGCCATTTATCCCAACGATTTAAAAGTATTTTAAACAGGGAGAAAGGGGATGGAGGGGATAAAAGAATCGAACTGGATCGCCCGTGCCCATGGCCTGCGGCCCTATGGTTCAACAGCTTCTCGAACAGGGACGAAGGCCGGTAACGGACAACCGCTGTCGCAAAGACTCAGGAGGTCGCGTATGTTGCGACGATGGCCTTCATCTGGCCCATCTTGGCTTCCATATCCGCGACCAGCTTGAACTGGTTGCGGGCCCGATCCAGGTTGTGGTTCGGCCGCTTGACCTTGAAGTAGATGTCGCCGTCGAGGTGGTCCTTGAGGAAGCGGATGCCGCACTCGAAGGTCATGAGCTTGGCGCTGAAGGCCAGGTGTTCCAGCTCGGCTGGGGCCAGGAAGCCGCGGGCGCTGGAGAGGTAGCCCTGCACGTAGGCCTCGAAGACTTCCAGGCTGCAGGTCACCTGGGCGAGATCGGTTTCATCCTCGGCAGCCGTATTGGAGCTGGAGCGGATGGCGTCGCCAAAGTCGTAGAGCGCGCTGCCGGGCATCACCGTGTCGAGGTCGATGACGCAGACGGCCTCGCCGGTGACGTCATCGATCATCACGTTGTTGAACTTCGTGTCGTTGTGGGTCACGCGGAGCGGGATGTCGCCCTTCCCCATCGCGTCCACGACGAGGCTGCAGTCGGCTTCCCGGGCGGTGGCGAAGGCGATCTCCGCCGCCACGTCCACAGCCCGTCCGGCCACGTCCTGCGCGATGCTCTCCTGCAGCGCCTCGAAGCGCTTGCGGGTGTGGTGGAAGTTCGGAATCGTCTCCACCAGCTGCTCGGCGGGATAGTCCGCCATCAGGCGCTGGAAGTTGCCGATGGCCTGACCCGCGAGGGTGATGTGCCGCAATTCGGCCACCTGGTCGTAGGTCTTGGCGCCCTCGATGAAGAGGTAGGCGCGCCACGTGTTGCCCTCGGCGTCCAGGTGGAAGCCCTTCCCGGCGTCCGTCGGCACGAGGTTCAGCGTCTCACGCTCGGGATCGCCGCCCGCAGCTTCGATCTTCGCGCGCAGGTGACGCGTCACGCCCTCCACGTTGCCCATCAGCCCCGCTGTGTTCCGGAACACGTTGTGGTTGATGCGCTGCAGGATGTAGCGGCGGGTGGCGCCGTCATCCTGGCGGAAGACCAGACAGAAGGTGTCGTTGATGTGGCCGGAACCATAGGGCGCGCCTTCGACGAAGGTGCCCTCGAACACGAAGGCCTGCTGGATGGCGGCGAGGTCAAAGGTAGCGTGGGCCATGCTCAGGCCTCCCAGAGACGGGCGGGGTAGACGCCCCGGGCCACCAGGTTCTGGATGGCGGCGGTGACGAGGGGCTTGTCTTCCTGGTAGGTCACGCCGAACCAGCGGTCCCGCGTGGGCAGCACGCGCACGCTGGCCTTGCCTTCCTTCAGCAGGGCGTCCACCACATAGGGCAGGAAGTATTCCGCCTTGAGCGGATTCGCCCCGATCCCCGCGAGGAAGGCCGGGAAACGGGCCTCCAGCTCCGTCATGAAGCCGGGACCGAAGCCCCACAGATTCATGGAGACGGGCGTGCCGTGGGGAATGGGCTGCCAGCCGCCTTCTGCCTCGTACTTGATGCCGTCGGCGAAGGGCTTGATGGCGGTGCGCTCCACGATGTCCACCAGGAAACCCTCGGCATCCGTGGCACAGACGCCGCGAGCCACGGTCCCGTGGTCCGTCACCGTGTTCTCGATGGGGAAGCCCACCATGGCGTAGGGCGCGGGGGAGGCCGTGGCATCCAGGTTTCGCAGGAAGTCCCCCAGTGCCTGGAAGCCTTCGCGACCGTAGAAGTCGTCGCCATTGATGACCGCAAAAGGGCCGTCCACCACGTTCCGCGCCGCCAGCACCGCATGCCCTGTGCCCCAAGGCTTGGTGCGGCCTTCGGGAACACTGAAGCCCTCCGGCAGGTCCGTGACCTCCTGGAAGACATAGTGCGTCTCGATGCGGCCCTCGACGTTGCGCCCGATGCGCTCGCGAAAGACCGACTCCAGCTCGCGCTTGATGACGAAGACCACGCGGCCGAAACCGGCGCGGATGGCGTCATAGAGGGCGTAGTCGATGATGATCTCGCCGCCCGGTCCCACCGGGTCGATCTGCTTCAGGCCGCCGTAACGGCTGCCGATGCCTGCGGCCATCACCACCAGCGTGGGCTGCTGCATGGTCAATCCTCCGAATCATTCGTTCTCGATGAAAAAGCGCCCATCCCAGGACGGGCGCTGCAGAAAACCCCGAAACAGACGATGCGAGCGGGCTTCGCCCGATCGCACCGTGGGGGTCAGAGGGGGGACATCGCGAGCGCAGCGAGCAGGCGGTCCCCCCTTCTTGCAGGAATTAAGACGTCTTGGTGACCTTGCTCAGGCCCCGGGGCTGCTCGGTGTCGTAGCCCTTGGCGCGGGTCAGGTGGTAGCAGAACATCTGGCAGGCCACGATGTGCACGATGGGGCTCAGCCACTGGGGCACGCTGGGCACCAGGATCGGGGACTTCGCCAGGGAGAGCGCCTCCTCGTCATCCGACACCACCAGCAGCTCGGCGTCGAATTCGTCCTTCAGGCGGCGCAGGAGCTTGAGCATGTCCGGCAGCACCCGATCCTTGGGCGCCACGGCGAAGACCGGGAAGCCCGGGCCGACGATGGCGATGGGGCCGTGCTGGAAGTCGGCGCTGGAGTAGGGCTCGGCCACGACGTAAGCCAGCTCCTTGAGCTTGAGGCTCCATTCGAAGGCGGTGGCGTAGTTGTAGCCACGGCCGAGCACCACGCACTGGTCGATGTAGCGGTAGCGCTCGGCAATGCGCTCGATGGCGCCATCCAGCTCCAGCACCTGCTCGATGGCGGCGGGAAGGCCGCGCAATTCCTGCAAGCGGGACTCGCCGCCTTCCATGGCCGCACTCAGCATGGCGATGGCCATGAGCTGGGCCGTGTAGGTCTTGGTGGCGGCCACGGCATTTTCGGGCCCGGCGCTGATATCGAGGACATGCTCCGCCAGGTGGCCCATGGGGCTGTCCGGGCAGTTGGTGATGGCCAGGGTCAGGCAGCCCTGATCGCGGCCATTCTTCACCACGGAGAGGATGTCCGGGGACTGGCCAGACTGGCTGATGCCCACCACAAAGGCATCACGAAGCTTCGGTGCCTCTTCATAGATGCTGAAGAGGCTGGTGGCGGCCAGAGCCAAGGGCAGCCCGTTGTGGGAGCCCCAGAGGTACTTGGCGTAGATGCCGGCGTGATCCGAGGTCCCGCGGGCGGCGAGGAACACGTAATGGGGATCGCGGTGGCGGATCGCCTCAGCGGCACGGCAGACCGTGTCCCACTGGGTGTCCAGCAGGTGCGCCAGAACCTTGGGCTGTTCGCGGATTTCGTCCTTCAGGGCCATGGCCGTATCTCCTAGCTCAGCTTGCCCAGGCGGGCTTCCACTTCCATGCGGAAGCGCTCGATGTAGTTCAGGGCAAAGGCGCGCACGTCCAGGGTATCGTCCTGGATCAGCGGCGTGAGATCCATGCCGAAGTTCAGCCCGGTGGTCTCATCCGTGCCGTGGCTGGCGTGATAGGTGGCGTGGGCCTTGCGGCGCCCCATGGTGGCCAGGTCATAGCGCTTGCCGCCGCAGATCTGACTGTCGAAGACGCCGAGCAGCGCCGCCTGGAGGTTCTCGTGGGCGCTTACGTTGAAGGCGACCTTGTCCTCGTCCGTCATCCAGTCCAGATCGCGCCAGACTTCGCAGCCGTAGACATGCTTCGGACGCTGTTCCACAGGCAGGCTGCGGATGGCGGCGAGGGTCTTGAGCGTCACGCCCACATGGGTGTCGTGCTTGTCCGCGAGGTTGTGCGTGTAGACCACGTCGGGTCGAGCAGCGGCGATGAGGGCCGCGAGATCTTCCACGGCACGGGGATCCTTGCCGTCCTTGATAGGGCCACTCGGGTAGTCCAGCAGCGCCAGGGCGCCGAACTCGCCCACGATGGCAGCCTTCTTCTGCTCCTTACGACGCACGGTCATCATCTCGGCATCGGTGAAGGTCTTGTAGACGTCGTCCCGCGGCGACCCGGCACCATTCGTGACAACCACGCCGAGGAACCACGCGTCCTCACGCTGGAAGCACTTCAGGATGCCGTCGAAGGCCATGATCTCGAGATCGTCCTGGTGGGCGGCGACGGCCAGATGGGTCGTGCGCGCGACGGCGGCTTCGGGAGCGACCCCATCGGGGACGAAGAGCTCAGCGGTGGGCAGATGGAAGGACATGGGTCACCTCGCTGCGATGAAACAAAGGGTATTGGGGAGCGGAATCGGCCTGGAAGGCCTTGGCGTGGTCATGGCGCAGTCCCCAACCCCACATTGTTTTCTGCGCCTGGCTAGATCCGCCATGGAACCTCTTCGAAGCCGGTTCCGCTCCCCTTCTCCGACGTCGGCCTAGCCCAGGGCGGGCAGGCTGGCGGCGGCGATGCTCTGGCCGACCCGACGGCTCTTCTCGTCAGGCAGCTGAATGTTGACGTGGGCGAGCTCCGGGAATTCGGCCGCGAGGACCTCCCGAGCGCCGTTCAGGATTAGGTCGCCACCCCGGCCGGAGGTGCAGCGGCCGAGGATCAGGATGTGCTTTACGGCATAGAAGTCGGCGTAGTGTGCGATGGCGTAGCCCATATAGGTGCCGATGCTCTTCCAGATGTTGATCGCGCCCTCGTGACCGGCTTCCAACTTCTCCTGGACGACCTTGAGGCGCTCCGCGTCCGTGATGTCGGTCGGAATTTCGATGCCCGCCTTGGGCGCGAGGCGGAAGACGCACTGCTGGCTGAAGTAGAGGGCGCCGACGCCCTGGTCGCCGCTCCACTCGTCCGCAGGGGCTTCGGGGCTGTAGTCCACCGGGGCGAAGGCGAGCTCGCTCAGCCAACCCAGAATGTGACCGTGCATGTCCACGTAACCCGCCGCCTCGCTGGAACCCAGGGCGATACCGAGGACGCCGTCGTCCTCCAGGCTCATGGCGCCCGCCAAGGCGGTCACGTCGCCGTCGTTCACGATCTCGAGGGGCACTTTCAGCTCGTCGCGGATGCGCAGGAACATGGTGCGGATCAGGTCGTACTGATCCTTGGGGATGCCGCGGAAGAGGCTGGCGATGCGCACCTGGTTGTTCACATAGACACCGGCGCTGGAGCCGCCGATGGCGTCCACCCGAGGCATCTTGGAGGCGGCGGTCTTCAGGGCCGTCATCACCTCGTTGTAGTGGTACCCAGGGTTCGTGTGCTTGCGGGGCTCCCAGACCACCTCTTCGCTGTAGACCGCCTCACCGTCGATCACGGCGCTCACCTTGCGGTCCGAAGCGCCCAGGTCGAAGCCGATGCGGCAGCCTTCCAGGTGGCGGCCCAGGGGCTTGCCCACCTCGTTCTGGGGCGGCACGTCCGCAGGGGCACAGGAGACAATCTCGAAGGCGGCGCCGTAGACGTCCTCACCCATGAAGTGGAAGTCGAACTTGCGGGCGCCATCGGCGCTGTAGGTGGCGCGCAGGTGGTCCGCGATGGCGGAGGGGCCACCGACATAGGTCTTGTGGCCACCCTGAGCCCAGAGCATGAACTTGAAGATGCGCTCCACATAGGTGAGGTTGGCGGCGAAGCGCGGGTGCCCCTCCGGGAAGACCACCGTCTCGAAGCGCGACACGGAACCGTCCGGACGGACCATGCCGAGCACGAGGGGCGTGGCCTGACCCGTGGCCTTCACCTCCGCCACGAAGGCGCGGTTCGCCAGCACGGCAGGGCGGAAATCCTCGTCCAGCGCCGGCACGAAGGCGGGTTTCACGAGATGGAACGCGTCACTCACGGAACACCTCACGGGTGGCCGACCCTGATTGGCAGCAACAGGAACCGGCAGGAAACAAAACTACATCCAACAAGAAGCTCTGTTTTCAAGGCGTCGGACCCCACACACGACAGACTCAACGCCCCTTGAATCTACCACCGTGTAACTTTCTGTCAACGCGAGACAAACTTACATTTCAGGACTGATTTGTAACCACACCCCACCGCTCCCAGCGTGCCCGAAAACCGCGCAGCACATGGCCAGTCCGTGGGGACCAGTAGGCCGGAACGGACTCCAGCGACATGGAATGCACCTTGCACTTACCAACATGCACCCGGGCCCATGGCCCCGCTGGTCTGATGTGGTCGGTGCCCTGCCCCTTTCAGCCCCCTTCCAGAACCGGAACGAGACCGCAGACACGGCCTTTTCTCTATGGGTCATGGAGTCTGGATGGGAGAATGGACCCTTTGCTGGAGGCCTGTCCCTTGTCCCTGCCCGTCCCTTCCATCGACAAGCTCTGCATCGACACCGTGCGCTGCCTCTCCATGGACGCCGTCCAGAAGGCCAACAGCGGGCATCCGGGCACCCCCATGGCCCAGGCTCCGGCAGCCTACGTCCTCTGGACCCAGTTCCTGCGCCACAACCCGAAGGACGCCCACTGGGCGGACCGGGACCGGTTCGTCCTGTCCTGCGGGCACGCCTCCATGCTCATCTACTCCCTGCTGCACCTCACGGGCTATGGGCTCACCCTGGAGGATCTCAAGCATTTCCGCCAGTGGAACTCGTTGACGCCCGGCCACCCGGAGTTCAGCCACACCAACGGCGTCGAGACGACCACGGGACCCCTGGGGCAGGGGATCGGCAATGCCGTGGGCATGGCCATCGCCGAGCGCTGGCTGGCGGATCGCTTCAACCGGCCCGGCTTCGACGTGGTGGATCATCGTACCTTCACCTTCGCTGGGGACGGCTGCCTGATGGAGGGCGTGACCTACGAAGCCACCAGTCTCGCGGGTCATCTGGGCCTCGAGAAGCTCATCGTGCTCTGGGACAACAATCGGATCACCATCGAGGGCAGGGTCGATCTGGCTTTCTCCGAGGATGTGCCGAAGCGCTTCGAGGCCATGGGCTGGCGGGTGCTGAAGGTCGAGGACGGCGAGAATCTGGAAGCCCTGGCGCAGGTCTTCAAAGAGGCCCTGAAGCCCTGCGGGAAGCCCACCCTCATCGACTGTCACACCATCATCGGCTTCCCCGCTCCCACCAAGCAGGACACCCACCACGCCCACGGCGCGCCCCTGGGAGCCGAGGAGATCAAGGCCACGAAGCAGATCCTGGGCTGGGATCCGGAGGGCGCGTTCACGGTGCCGGCCGAAGCCCTGGCCCACTGGCGCTCCACTCAGGAGCGCGGAGCAGGGCTGGAGGCCGAATGGAAGACCCGCTTCAAGGCCTATGCGGCCGCTTATCCCGAACTGGCCAAGGAGTTCGAGGCTTTCATGCAGGGTGATCTGGGTGCCGGCTGGGAGGCAGCCGTGCCCACTTTCGCGCTGACCGACAAGCAAGCCACCCGGGAGGCCAGCGGCAAGGCGCTCAACGCCATCGCGGCCCAGGTTCCCAACCTCATCGGCGGCAGCGCCGATCTGGCGCCCTCCAACAACTCCAACCTCAAGGACGGCGGTACCTTCGGGCCCGGCTCCGTGGGGCGCAACTTCCATTGGGGCATCCGGGAGCACGCCATGGGCGCGGTGCTCAACGGCATGAGCCTGCACGGCGGGCTCCGGGTCTTCGGTGCCACCTTCCTGATCTTCTGCGACTACATGCGCCCCAGCGTCCGGCTGGCGTGTCTGATGAAGCAGCCCGTCACCTACATCTGGACCCACGATTCCATCGGGGTCGGGGAGGATGGTCCGACCCACCAGCCCATCGAGCAGGTGATGTCCCTGCGCCTGATTCCGAACATGACCGTGCTGCGCCCTGCCGATGCCAACGAGACCGCGGAGGCCTGGCGCTTCGCCATGCAGAAGACGGATGGTCCTGTGGGCCTGGCTCTCACGCGCCAGAAACTGCCGGTGCTGGACGCCGCCAAGGCCAAGGGGCTCGCCCGGGGCGCGTACATCCTGGAGGAAGCCAGCGCCGCCCCGAAACTGCTTCTGCTTGGCACGGGCAGCGAGGTACATCTCGCCGTCGAGGCCCGCAAGCGCCTGGAAGCCGAGGGCATCCCGACTCGTGTCGTGTCCATGCCCAGTTGGGAGATTTTCGCCGCTCAGCCGCAGGCCTACCGGGACCAGGTGCTGCCTCCGGCCGTGAAGGCGCGCGTCTCCATCGAGGCGGGCGTCACCCTCGGGTGGCAGCGCTGGGTGGGCAGTGAGGGAGTCTGCATCGGCATCGACCACTTCGGCGCCAGTGCCCCGGCGGAGATCCTGTTCGAGAAATTCGGTCTCACGGCGGAGAGGGTCGTGGAGACAGCCAAACGGCTGCTCTGAGATAATTCTGCTTTCAAAAAGGGTGAGCACCGCCAAGACGCTAGGTTCGCCAAGGCAAGCAAACTGCAGCCTGCACGACAGAAAGGGGACTGCCTTCTGATGAAATCGCTGTCTTCACGCCATGCCTTGCTCGGGCTGCTCTTTTGCGGCGTTCGACTGCTTGGCCAGGCAACGCCCCCCTCCAACCGGGTGGCCTGGATGGCTGTTTTCCCAGAACCGCTGCCTGGGGGTGAGTCGCGGATAGGTGTGGAATACACCAGTCAGTTCGTGCGGCCCAGCGCCGAGCACAGCGCGGACGGTCGCACCTTTGCCCGTCTGGATGGCGAGGAATGGCAGCTCACTGCGGATCTGTCCCGTCCCCTCGGACCAGGACGGGTGAACGTCCGGTTCCGCATCGTGGAGCGGTCCGGCGGCTTCACAGACGATTTCATCCAGGGACTGCACGAGACGATGAACTTCCAGAACGGGGAGCGGGATCGCGTTTCGAAAGATCGCCTGGCCTATCACCTGGAGCGGGACGGGGTGGTTGTGGGCAATCTGGACAGGTCTGGCAGTCATCTCATGGACACGGATGTAGCCTATGTTCTGCCCTTCGGGGATGCGCGCTTCGGCGGCCGTGTGGGCGGATCGATCCAGCTCCCGACCGGGGACCGGAAGAATTTCTCCGGCAGCGGGGGCGTGGACAGCCTCCTTGGGGCCGCTGGCTGGCGCAGTTTCGGGAATTGGGTCGTCCATGGCCAGGCCGAGTGCGTCTTCATCCAGACGTCCAGGCACAATCCCTACCGGGCGGTCCTTGGGCGCCAGTCCTTTCAGCGGGCCTGGGTCGGCGTCGGCTGGCAAGGGACCGGTCCCGGATTCTGGCGCGGTCTTGGCGTGGATGTAACCCTGGCTTGCAACACCAGTCCCTATGCCACGGGCATCAGCCGCCTCGATGGCCTGGGCCTGCAACAGCACTGGGTCGTGACCCACTCAGCCATCCCCAGCTGGCGCTTCGGCATCAGCGAGGAAGCCGGGACCTTCGCCGCTCCCGATATCACCCTGTTCGCTAGCAGGCGGTTCTGATAGAGACTTCTGTTCAACAGGATAAAAACCAACCGCCAAGTCGCCAAGAAAGAAACTGCTTTTGCATTTCTTGGCGGTTCTCCTTGCTACAGCTGCCCTTCATCGGCGGTAGGACCGTATAGAGCAGGGAGCGGGACATCTTTCAGGCGAAGATAGACCTCCAGCTGGCCCCGATGGTGGATGCCATGGTTCAGGATGAAGGATCTGAGGACGGCTAGCCTGGGCATCGTGAACAAGATCTTGTCTCCCTGCCGGAGCGACCAGGGGCCGAGAAGACAGGCATCACCAGCCTCGGCCAGGGCCGCCCTGGCTTCCGCGACGCCCTTGTCGAAGAGGGCTAGCAGATCGACACGGGAAGCGGCGGGTTTCGGCATGCCGGGCGCCCCGGGAGCCGCCATGTCCAGAGAGTCCTCCTTGAGTGTGGTGATCGTCCAGGCAGGAATCGAGGCAAGATGGGTGGCCAGGTCGGCCATGGACATGGATTTTTCGTGGGGCTTCCAGGCCAGATGGGCCTCTGGCACCCGTTCCAGCACCTTGCGGGTATTGCCCATTTCGTGATCGAACTCAGGCAATAAAGCGGCATTCAGTGGCAAGCTCCACCTCCTAGGGATCCCTTGGATGAGCCCCCGGAGGATGCCATTCCACGGTGGGGCAGCAATTTTCCTTGGTCGCCTGGATACGGAGCCGACCGGTTCCGACTTACACTGATCGGGTGGAACCCCATCGACCCAATCCCGACGAACTACTGCAGAAGCTCCAGGACGAGGATGCCCGCCAACAGCGGGCCAAGCTGAAGATCTTCTTCGGCATGGCTCCAGGCGTGGGCAAGACCTACACCATGCTGAAAGTGGCCCGCGAGCTGCGGGAAGAAGGCACGGAGATCGTCATCGGTGTGGTCGAGACGCACGGCCGGGCCGAGACTGCGGCTCTGGTGGAGGGATTCGAGGTCCTGCCGAAGAAGACCTTGCCTTATCGGGGGATATTTCTCGAGGAGTTCGATCTCGCTACGGCCTTGAAACGCAAACCCCAGCTCATTCTTATGGACGAACTGGCCCACACCAATGTGCAGGGATCGCTCCACCAGAAACGTTGGCAGGATGTCTGGGACCTCCTGGATGCAGGCATCGATGTCTACACCACCGTCAATGTCCAGCACATCGAGAGTGTGCGCGATTTGGTGGCGCAGATCACCGGCGTGATCGTGCAGGAGAACATTCCGGACAAGATCCTCAAGCGGGCCGATGAGATCGAGATCGTCGATATTCCCCCGGATGAACTGATCCAGCGTCTGAAGGAAGGAAAAGTCTACGTGCCCGAGCAGGCCCGGCATGCGGTGGATCGCTTCTTCCGCAAGGGCAATCTGCTGGCTTTGCGCGAACTGGCTCTGCGCCGCGTGGCGGAGCACGTGGACGCGGACATGCGCCGCTACATGACGGACAAGGGCATCGGGAAGACCTGGGCGGCGGGCGAGCGCCTCTTGGTCTGCATCAGTCCCAGGGCGGAATCCTCGCGCCTGATCCGGGCGACGAAGCGAATGGCAGAATCCCTCAACGCGCCCTGGATCGTGGCCTACGTGGAAAACGCGCGGGCTCTCCGGCATACGGAAGCCGACCGGTTGCAGTTGGAAGAGCATCTGCGGCTGGCGGAGCGCTTGGGCGGGGAGACCGTGGTCACCCAGGGTGGCGTGCACATTGCCCAGGACATCATCAACCTGGCCACCTCCCGGAATGCCAGCAAGATCCTCGTCGGCAAACCAAGAAAGGCTCGCTGGCTGGAGTTCTTCGCTGGCTCGCTCCTGTCGGAACTGGTACGCCGCAGCGGTGACATCGATGTGCTCGTGATCACGGGCGAGGGTGAACCGGGGGAGAAGAAGCCCGTCGCGCTCAAGACCCCGAAGCCTCGGCTCGCGCTGGTGGGCCATGTGGCCTGGGCCGCCCTGGCGGTTGCGGCAGCCACGGGTGTGGGCCTGCTGATCGCCAAGCGCTTCGACATCTCCGAGATCGTGATGGTCTACCTGCTCGCGATCCTCTCGGTGGGCTTGCGGTTCGGCCGCTCCGCATCCCTGGCTGCCTCCATTCTGAGCGTGATTGCGCTTGATCTCGTCTTCATTCCGCCGGCAATGTCCTTTGCGGTCGACGATTTCAAGCACTTCGGCACCTTCGCTGTGATGCTCATCGTGGGCTACATCATCGGCAACCTGGTGGAGCGGGTCCATGCGCAGACACGCCTGGCCAGGGCGCGGGAACAGCGGATCGGCGCTCTTTTCAGGCTTACCGGTGAACTCACGCGCAGTGCGGGCTCCACTTCCATGGTGGAGTCCGCCATTCACAGCGTTGCCAAACAATTCCAGAGCAGGGTGGCGATCTTTCTGCCCGATCCCAAGGGAAGCATCCAGGGCCGGACTGGGCAAACGCCCGAGGGGTTCGACCAGAACGAGATGGGCGTGGCCCAGTGGGCCTTCGATCATTGCGAATCCGCAGGGATGGGAACGGACATCCTGCCCGACGCCAAAGCCCTCTATCAGCCGTTGATCGGAGCCAAAGGCATCATGGGAGTGATGGGGATCCGCCCGGAAGGTATACCTCGCTGGATGGAACCCGACCAGCACCATCTGCTGGAGGCCTTTGCCAATCAGACGGCACTGGCGCTGGAGCGGGCCATCCTCACCGAGAAAAGCCTGGAGTCCCAGCGCCGCATGGATCAGGAACAGATGCGGAACGCCCTCTTCGCTTCTGTGTCCCCCATCCTGCGTGCGCCGATCAACAGCATTGCGGGCGCTTCGACCACACTCCTTGAGGAGCAGGGGAATCTTGCCCCTGAATCTCGGAGACAGCTTCTCAGGATGATCCATGACGATGCCCATCATCTGCACCGGGTCATCGCCAATCTGCTGGCAGTCACCCGCCTGGAATCAGGGACCCTCGAGTTGAAGAAGGACTGGGTTCCCGTGGAGGCCATGGTTGGCTCTGCCCTGAACCGCCTGGGTGCCACCCTGGGAGACCGGCAAGTGCGGTCGGAGCTTCCCGCGAACCTGCCTTCACTGTTCATCGATGTCGAACTCATGGAGCATGTGCTCATCAACATTCTGGAGAACGCCCACAAGTTTTCCCCTCAGGATCAGCCCATCGAGATCAAAGGCTGGGCCACGAACCGAGCGGTGACCTTGGCAATCGCCGACCATGGTCCCGGGATCCCGGAAGGACACGAGGAAAAGATCTTCAAGAAACTCGTTCGTATGCCGCAGGGCCAGGCCTACGAAAGCGCAGGGCTGGGCCTGGCGACCTGCAAGGGGATCGTGGAAGCCCATGGCGGCTGGATTCAGGCGGGCACCAAGCCCGCGGGCGGAGCCCAGATTCTGGTGAGTCTGCCGCTTGCCTGAGAACGGGAGCGGCAGGGCCGCTCCGTGCTCAGGCAGTTCCTTGACGCAGGGTGCCCGCAGTGCCCTGGGGTGAAGGTACGGCTCTCCCTGGTCAAGCCACTGGCCGCTGGGTCAGGGAATTGCGAGATGAAGGCGAGCCTTCATCTCGCAAGGGAGATCTTGAAGTCTCCGCCAGGCGTGGAGGGCTTCTTCCCGGGCGGATCGTTCGGGGAAGGAGGGCCTCCGGATTCTCGGCCGGCGCCGGTGGTGATGCTCATGCCGCGGTCCATGTTGGATTTGGCCATATCGGATGTGGCCATGACCCCTTCGAGCCTGAGTTTGAACTCGCCTACGTTGGTGGCGCGCTTGAGGGCTTCCTCCACGGTGATGAGACCCTCCTGCAGCAGGAAGTAGAGGCTCTGATCAAAGGTCTGCATGCCGTACTGGCTGGTGCCCTGGGCGATGACATCGCGCAGCCCCTTGGTGCGATCCTTGTCCTCGATACAGGTCCGGACGGTTTCGGTCGCGATCAGCACTTCGCAGGCGGGCACGCGGCCCTGACCATCGGACCGAGGCACGAGCCGCTGGCTGATGACCGCCTTCAGCACCCCGGAGAGCTGCAGGCGGATCTGCTTCTGGTGGTGGGGCGGGAAGACCGAGATGATGCGGT
>CAYQAS010000033.1:0-39658 GCA_964415525.1 uncultured Solibacteraceae bacterium | reverse complement strand
GGGCCATTCCCCGAGAGCTCATCGCCAGTGAGCTGTTCGGCTATCAGGACGGAGCCTTCACCGGCGCCGCGCGAGGCGGTCGCCCTGGGAAATTCGAACTGGCCAGCGGGGGCACCCTGTTCCTGGATGAGATCGGGGACATGCCCCTGGAACAACAGATCGCCTTGCTTCGCGTGCTCCAGGATCGGACCATCACCCGCCTGGGGGGCGACCGCTCCTTCGTGGTGGATGTGCGGATCGTCTGCGCCACCCACAAGGATCTGAGGGAGGAGGTCCGGAAGGGCACCTTCCGGCAGGACCTCTACTACCGGCTCAATGTCTCCACGATCCGGCTGCCGCCCCTGAGGGAGCATCCCGAGGACATTCCGGGGCTGCTTGAGGCGTTCATTCAGAAATTCGGCGTGCGCAAGGGGATCTCGACCCTTCGGACCGACCCCGCCGTCCTGGCCGCCCTCTGCGCCTATGCCTGGCCGGGCAACATTCGCGAATTTCAGAACGTCGTGGAGCGGATGGTCCACGTGGTGCAAGGGGTTGCGCTCGGCCTGCATGACATCCCGGAGGAAATCCTGCGGGTTCCAGAGCCCATTCCCGTGACGGCGGCACCTTCCCCGTCCGGCCCCACCCACCTCCGGGCGCAGCTGCGGGAGGAGGAACGGGAGCGCATCCAGGCCTGCCTGCGGGCCTGGAAGGGGAACATCACCAAGGCCGCAAAGGAACTTGGGATGGCCCGAAACACGCTCTATCGGAAGCTGCAGGGCTGGGGCATGTGACCACGGGTGACAAGGCCTGCCGCTGCTGACGATTCACATCCTTCGCGATGCCACGCGCTTGGCTGAGATGAGCCGATCAGCAGATGCGCGGATTCAGGAGATGTCCAGGTCCAGCAGGAGGAAGGCCATCCCTCGCTGACGGGCGGCGGCCATGGCATTGGCGACGCTGGGATGGCGCTTCAGCCCCGGCAGGCGCTGCTGAACGAGGACGGAATCGAACACCTCGAGAACTTTCCACCCGGCGCGGTGAAGCTCTCCGAGAATGGCGCCTTCTGCCGCCTCCATCGAACCCCGTGCCACGCAGGCGAAGATGGCCTGCTCCTGGGAGGGGTTGATTCGGGTGCCGACAGTGTGGGGCACGGCTCGAAGAAGAAAGGTATGCATGCAGAGGCCTGTGCGACGCGCGGCGATTCGATCAGGCGGTGGGGATTAAGAGCGGGTCTGTCGTCCGACCTTGGGTTTCGGTCGGGGCGTCGCGAGGATGGCCGGATCCTTGGCGCATCTCACCGCGATCAGGCCCGAAAGCACTCGGGCTCGGGTGACTCCTTTGACGTCATGGGACTTGAGCGTGTCCGCCAAAGCCTCCACGCGGTCGAAGGCCTCTTGGGAGATCCGTGCGCTGGTGTTCTCGACAAGGTCGTCGGCGGACTGATTGCGACGCGTCCGACAGAAGTCATAGGCCGCGCTCCAGAGGGTGGCGATGTCCCCTGTGAACGAGATCACAGCGACCTCTATGTATTCGGCCATTCCCTGGCCCCGTTTCCCGATCTCGGCCTTCAGCGAGCGGGGGAGAGGAAGGGTGACCGTCCTGCGTGGACGTGGCAGGAACAGGTCCCGGACGGTCGCGAGATCGATCTCGGCCTTGGCTGGGGCCGTTCTTCTGCGTGGTGTTGGGGACCCTTTTGAGGTCTTTTGAGTTCGGGAGGAACATGACATACGGGACACCAACACACAACGAAACAAGTGAATCCAAAAGATTACTACATTTAATTACGATACAAGAAACATGCAATCCGCCATGCAAGGTCAAATTCAAGTTATAGGATCAAGACGAATACAAATTTCACTACGCAAACAGATACAATCTACATCCAAGTTGAAGACGATGGCGATGCGGACCGGTTCTCAGCATCACATCGGTAGCTCCTGTGGAGGCTCCAGTGGGCTCTCCCGTTTAGGGGCACTGGGCTGTCGATGCAGCTTGAAATTCCATGCGCTGCCTTGATGGTTCAATGCGTTGGATTGTCTGTGTGATGTTGGTCACACAGGCCGAGGCCATTGCATCCAAGCTCCGAATCTTCGGGTGGTGCCACATGGATCGGTGCTTGGTATTCGGCGAAGACCCCTGCATAGAGGCCGTGGCCCGGGCCGCACCCGACGGAGTCTCATCCGGAGGGGGTTGTGGCGTGAAGATCCACTGCCCATCCCCTTCGACGCTTCATCCCGAGAGCTGGAGCACTGGCCTTATCCGATGGGGGCGCTGAAGGTGCGCCTCCTCCCGTTCCATCACGAGGAGAACAGACCCATGCATCGAACCATCGCACTCTCCGCCGCCCTGCTTCTGGGGATGGTTGCCCATGCCTCAGGCGTGGCCAAAGGCACTCACATCAAACAGGCCAGCCTCGTGACCCGCACCGGGGCGACGGTGGCCACCACCACGCCAGACCCCTCCGGCCGCTGCGTGTTCCGCAATGTGCCGGAAGGCGAGTACAAGGTGGTGCTCACCAACAGCGAGGGGCGCTCGGTGACCATTGGGGATCTGGATGGCGACGGCGTTCCGGACCTCATCGTCCAGGGCGGGAGCACGGCCCTCGTCGGCTCGGGCGGAGGTGCTGGCAAGGCCAGCATGTCGGACCTGAGCGTCACCAGGCAGACCCAAGGCGCCACCTTCGGAGAGAAGGTGAATGCGGGCATGCACGCCGCGGGCTCCAGCTTGGCCCAGGGAGCCTCCGTGGCCTCTCCCCGGGACTCCGCGTCAGGCCAGGCCACCGGCAAGCGCACCGTGGCGGGGGGTTCCCTGCCGGGTGGGGCTGTGGTCTCCGCAGCCGTCTCCCCGCGGGATGCCGCGAGCGGATTGCCCACGGGCAAGCGACAGCACAAGCCCATCTCCTGCGTGGTGGGATGGGATGGCACGGTGAAGGGCTTCGCTTCCGAATCCGCCGCCAGGGGAGCCACGTCCGCCACGGCACCGGCCTCTGGTGGCCTGGGCGTGAAGGTTCACTGTCCCGCGCCCGGGACCGTGGAAGTGCTCAGCTGGAGCTGGGGCATGTCGAACCCCACCTCGATGAGCACGGGTGGCGCGGGCAAGGGCTGATCTCGGCCATCTGATTCAACCCCCAGGCGCGTTCTAGAATGCCCTGGGGGTTCCGATTGCCTGATCACCGCTGCATCCGCATCCAGGGCGCGTCCGAGCACAACCTGAGGCACCTCGACCTGGAGATTCCGGTGGGGCGCCTCACGGTCATCTCGGGCGTCTCCGGTTCGGGCAAGTCCAGCCTCGCCTTTGACACCCTCTATCGGGAGGCCCAGCGGCGCTTCCTGGAACTGCTGCCGGGCTATGCGCGGGCCTTCACCTCCGGCCTGCGGCGCCCTGCGGTGGAGTCCATCACCGGCCTGGGGCCTGGGGTGGCGGTGGACCAGCGGGTGAGCCTGACGAACCCCCGCAGCACCGTCGGCACGCTGTCGGAGCTGTGGGACCTCCTACGGGTGCTCTACGCCCGTGTGGGGGATGCACCCACGGGTGTCCAGCCGACCCGCGGTCTCTTCAGCTTCAACGGTGCAGGTGCCTGCCCGCATTGCCAGGGGCTTGGGGTGGAGGACGCCTTGGATCTGGAGGCGCTGGTTGCCGATGCCTCCAAGAGCCTGCGGCAGGGCGCCCTGGCGGTGACAACGCCCTTTGCCGGGGGCTACCTGATGTACTCCCAGGTGACCCTCACATCCCTGGATGCCCTGCTGAAGGCGCACGGCGGGAATGTGGACACACCGTGGCGCGACCTGACCGAGGAGGTGCGCCGCGTCGTGCTCCATGGTTCGGACCGCCTGACCATCTCCCTGGGTAAGCACACCCTCGAAACCCGCCTCAAGTGGAAGGGCATCACGGCGCGCCCGCAGCCGGAGGGGCTCTACCGCGGCCTGGTGCCGGTAATGGAGGAGATCCTCCACACCAAGCGCAACGACGGCATCCTGCGCTTTGCCCGCACGGGTCCGTGTTCGGCCTGCGGAGGCACGCGCTTGCGGGACGAGGCGCGCGCGGTGCGGGTGGCCGGGCGGGGGATTCACGAATTGGCGCACTTGCGGCCCAGCGAGTTGGTCTCCTGGATGGAGTCACTGCAATTGAAAGGTGCTGCCCAGGCGGTGGGACAGGCGCTGGTGTCGGAGGTCCGAAGCCGCGCGTCGCTCATGGCTGAGCTGGGTCTCGGGCATCTCACCCTGGACTGTCCCGCCCCCGGCCTTAACCAGGGAGAGGCGCGCCGCCTGCGCCTGCTGAGCCTCGCCCTGGGGGAACTGCGGGACCTGCTGGTGGTGCTGGATGAGCCGAGCGGCGGCCTTCACTCCATAGATGTGCCAGGGCTCGTGCGGGTGCTCCAGGGGATGGTGGCCAAGGGGCAGACGGTGGTGGTGGTGGACCACGATCCGATGCTGGCGAAGGCCGCCGATCATGTGATCCGCCTTGGACCGGGTGGGGGCAGCGAAGGCGGACGGATCGTGGATGCCGTGCCGGAGCCGATCCTGATGCCGCCGCCTTCCACGAAGCCCTTGCCCCTGCTTTCCGTCGGCAGCGGGACGATCATTCGCGGCGGTCTCAACGTGATCACGGGTCGCTCCGGGGCGGGGAAGCGCGCTTTCCTCCAGCGCGCCGGGATCGCACTAGGGGCCATCTTCCCGCGCATCCTGCGGGTGGACGCGGAGCCCATCGGCCGGACGCCGCGCTCCTGCATCGCCACCTACACCGGCGCCATGGACCTCCTGCGGGACCGCTATGCCGCCACAGAGGAGGCCAAGGCCTTGGGGCTGGGGAGGGGCGCCTTCAGCTTCAATACGGAGGGGGGACGGTGCGAAGCCTGTCAGGGTGCGGGGGTGCGAGAATTCGGCATGCGCCACCTGGGGGCGGTGGAAGTAGTGTGCGAGGTCTGCGAGGGGAAGCGGTTCCGGGCGGACGTCCTGCGGGTGAAGGTGGAGGGTCTGAATCTGGCGGAACTGCTGGAGCTGGAGATTGGACAAGCGGTGTCCATTCTTGTCGACAATCCGAAGCTGACCCGGATCCTGACCTCCCTGGTGGAACTCGGAATGGGCCACCTCAGCCTCGGCCACCGGGCGCCGGATCTGAGCGGGGGCGAGGCTCAGCGGGTGAAGCTGGCCACGGAGCTGGCCCGAACGGAGAGCGATGAGGCGCTCCTCCTGCTGGAGGAACCCATGACGGGATTACACCCCGTGGATGCCGCCGTGCTGCTCCGGGCCCTGCGGCGCATTCGCGAGGCGGGCCACACCCTGCTTGTCGTGGAACATCACCTCGGGTTGGTTCGGATCGCGGATCGCGTGGTCGAATTGGAGGCCGGGCGGGTGGTCTTCGAGGGCACCGTGACGGAGTTGGCTGGGTCGGATACGGCGACGGGGCTGGCGCTGGGTGGTCGCATCCCGTTGCCCTGCCGTCGGGACGCCACTCCCGATGCTGCATCCCCCATCCGCCTTGAAGGGGTCTCCACTCACACGTTGAAGGGTGTGGACGCGGCCTTCCCCGTGCCGGGCCTCACCGTGGTCACGGGGCCTTCGGGATCCGGAAAGTCCAGCCTCGTGTTCGACACATTGTTGGCGGAGTCCCAGGCGCGCTTCGCGGATCTCGTCTCCCCCTGGGCGCGCCGCTTCCTGCCTCAGGGAGGCGGCGCTCACCTTGAGGCCGCATGGGATCTGCGGGCCTCCCTGGGCATCGGAACGGCCGCGGCCAGGCGGAACCCCCGCAGCACCGTGGGCACCGCATCTGGGCTGGATGAGCTGCTGCGCCTGCTCTTCAGCCGCGAAGGCCTGAGACCGGACGGGACATCCGCTGGCCTGCCCGCCTCCGCCTTCAGCCCCCACACCCATGCTGGGGCCTGTTCCGCCTGTCGTGGACTGGGGTTCCGCGTGGACCTGGATGCGAACCGCCTGGTGACCCATCCCCACCTCCCGTTGGAGGCGGGCGCCCTTGGCGGCTCCCGATTCGGGACCTATCTCGGGGAGGCGGAGGGGCAGCACATGGCGACCCTCCGCACGGCGGCGAAGGCACTGGGGCTGGACTGCTCCGGGCCCTGGGATGGCCTCACGCCGGAGGCCCAGAACCTCGCACTGGAGGGCGCTGGGGAGCGGGTCTTTGAGGTGAAGTGGGCCTATCGAAGGGGGAAGCGCGAGGGGATCCATACCTTCGAGCGGCCCTGGGAGGGGCTTCGCCATCTCGCGCTTCAGGAACAGGTGCGGCTGCAGGGCGATCCGAAGGGCGATGAGCTGGAGCGGCTGCTGATGGACATTCCCTGCCGGGAATGCCAGGGGGAACGCTTGGCGGAGGTGCCTCGATCGATCTGCCTTGGGGGATGCCGTCTTCCGGAATTGGAACGGCTCCCGCTCACGGCTTTGGTGGATTGGGTGGCGGGCCTCGGAACCTCCCCAACCACCGCTGCGGCGCGCTCCGCACTTCGGACCCATCTCGATGCCTTGGAGCAGGCAGGACTTGGCTATGTCGCGCTGGAGCGGGAACTTTCCACCCTCAGCGGGGGTGAGGCCCAGCGGCTGCGGCTAACCTCGGCCCTGCGAACGGGATTGACGGGCATCGCCTACGTGTTGGATGAGCCCACCCTGGGCCTGCATCCCGCGGATATCGCCCGTCTCATCGGCGTGCTGCGTCGGTTGGCGGAGGCGGGGAACGCCGTCGTGGTGGTGGAACACCACCCCGATGTGGTGCGGGCGGCGGATCACGTGCTCGAACTGGGCCCCGGGGCCGGTCCCGAGGGCGGCCAGTTGGTGGCCTCTGGCACGCCCGAGGAGCTCGCAGTGCGTTCTGGGAGCCACACCGCACGGCTGCTGGCCGAGGCACCTCTCGAAGCCCGAGCCTCACGGCAGGGGCGTTCTGGTTTGCGCATCCTTGGGGCTCATCGCCACAACCTGCAGGATCTGGACGTGGAACTCCCCGCGGGTGTGCTCGCCGTGGTCATCGGCCCCAGCGGCAGCGGCAAATCCACGTTGCTCCTGGAGGTGGTAGCGGCCTCCCTCCAGGCGGGACGACCCCTGGGCTGCCGGTCCCTGGAGGGGATGGGAGCCTTCGGGGAGGTTCTGGCCACCGAGCAGGAGGCCCTCGCGATCTCTGGCACCAGCACTGTGGCCACCCTGATGGATTTGGCGGGGCCGCTCCGCAGACGCTTTGCGGCCAGCCCGGATGCGAAGCGACAGGGACTGTCCAGCAAGGCCTTCTCCCTGACGCATCCCGGTGGACGCTGCGAGGCCTGTGAGGGGCGAGGCGTCGTCACGGTGCCCATGGACCTGCTGCCGGATGTGGCCGTCCCTTGTGAAACCTGCGGCGGGCGGCGCTTCCGGCCCGAAATCCTGGCGGTGGCTGTGGAAGGCCTGAACCTCGCTGACCTGCTCGATTTGCCAGTGCGGGAGGTGCTTCTCCGTTTCCCCGCGCTACAGGCTCCCCTGCAGGCACTCGTCAGCCTGGGTCTCGGCTACCTGCCCCTGGGCCAGATGGCGAGCACGCTGTCTGAAGGGGAGCGGCAGCGGCTGCGGCTGGCCTGGTTGCTGGCGGAGCCGAAGGCGCAGCCTGTGGCGGTGCTCTTGGATGAACCGACAAGGGGGCTTGGACCCGGTGAAGTCGCGTGCCTATGCGACGCCCTGGGTCGGCTGGCGGATCAGGGGCATCTCGTCGTCGCGGTCACGCACCATCCGGACCTAATCCGGGCCGCGGACTGGACCGTGGAGCTGGGTCCTGTCGGCGGCCCGGGAGGGGGGCGGCTGGTGCGGATGGGCTGATGGGCGTCAGGCCTTCTCCCGCCACACCTGCAGGATCTGCAGGCAGGATTCGACAGAGGCTGTCATCCACTCGAGGCTCACCCACTCATGGACGCTGTGATAGCTCTGGGCGCCATTCCAGAGGTTGGGAGTGAGCAGGCCCATGAAGCTGAGCCGTGCACCGTCGGTGCCGCCGCGGATGGCGCGCTGGATGGGCTCGACGCCCTGGCGCTTCACCGCCTCCAGGGCCACTTCCAGCACCCGGGGATCCTTCTCGATGGCATAGCGCATGTTGCGGTACGAGGCCTTGATGGCCACCTCGAATCGGGCCTTGGGGAAGCGGGACTGGGCCACCTTGACGGCGCGCTCCAGGGCCTCTTCCTGGGCCTTCAGCTCCTCTTCGCTGAAGGCCCGCACGAGCAGCTTCAGCTCGGCGCGGTTCACGTCACCCTTCAGGTCCATGGGGTGCAGATAGGCCTGGCGGCCTTCAGTGGTCTCCGGCAGCGCCAGGACATCCAGGGCTTCCACAATCGCGGCGGCGGCGCGGACGGCGTTGACCATCTTGTCCTTTGCATAGCCGGGGTGGACATCGTGGCCGATGACCGTGACCACGGCGCCGTCGGCGCAGAAGGTCTCGTCCTCCACCTCGCCCAGGTCCGAGCCGTCGATGGTGTAGCCGAAGTCCGCGGCGAACCTGGCCACGTCGAAGTGCTCGGTGCCGCGGCCCACCTCCTCGTCCGGCGTGAAGCCCACGCGGATGCGGCCGTGGGGCACCTCGGGGTGAGTGCGAAGCCAGTCCACCAGGGTGAGGATGATGGCGATGCCGGCCTTGTCATCGGCGCCGAGGAGCGTCGTGCCGTCGCCTGTGATGATCGTGTGGCCGATGCACTTGGCCAGGTTCGGATTGCCGCTCACGGGAATGCTGTCGCCGGTGGCGGGCAGGGCGATGCTGCCGCCGCGGTAGGGCTTGATGAGCTGCGGCTTCACATCCTTGCCGGAGGTGCCGGGATAGGTGTCCAGGTGGGCCAGGAGGCCGATGACCGGCACGGACGCGTGGCCCGCGGGCAGGCGCTCGGGCACGGTGGCCATCACGTAGCCCCACTCGTCCATTTCAGCATCGGTGCTACCCAGGGCCTTCAGCTCCTCCACCAGCAGCCGGGCGAGGTCCTTCTGCTTCTCCGTGGTGGGGAAACATTCGGCGTTGTCGTCGGACTGTGTGTCCACCTGCACATAGCGCAGGAACCGTTCCAACAGGCCTTCCTGCTCGGCGGGGGTGAGGGCGAAGCGGGTCATGGGGGGCTCCAGGGAATGAACTCAGCTTAGCCACGGCACACCGTGCCTTTCCTCACCTTGAGCCTCTGGAAGGGACATGCAGCGGGCTTGGTCATCCCGGACCGCCTCCCGCCTGGGATGGTGGGGGGTTGGGCACCTTGTCGCGGCTTCGGCACCTGTGGCCCAACATGCCGGGTGCTGCTGGCTATCGAGCGTGCGGATCAGGCATCCAGCGATTTCGTGTCGGCGGTCGCGTGAACCCAGCAGCTAAGCCCTTCAGCCTCGAGGAGCCGCGAGAGCGCCTCGAGGCCGTGGGCGCGCGGTTACTGAAGCTTGAAGTTGATGGTGAGCCTGAAACGGGCGGTGATGGGCTGGCCGCCCTTCTTGGCGGGCTTGAAGCGCCACTCCTTGGCATAACCCTCGGCGGCTTCCCGCAGTTCCGCAGGGCCGTCAATGGCTTTGGAGGAGGTCGGTACGCCCTGGGGATCCACCACCAGCTCCACCACCACCGTGCCCTGGATCTTGGCTTCCCGCGCGACGGCGGGGTATTTCAATCCCTTGGGTTTGCTCAGGACCTTCATCTGGTTGAAGTCGACGTCTGTGGTTGCTCCTGCGGACTGCGGAGCAGGTTTGGGCTTCGGGGTGGCTTTCTTCTCCTGGGCGATGGCCAGGGTGCCGCAGGCGATCAGGGCGGCGAGGCCCCAGCCGAGGGTGCGGAAGGAGGGCAGGGAGGCGTCCTGGGGACGGAAGAGGCGGGTGATGCGGGACATGAGTGGACCTTTCACGGCCGCCAGGGCCGGATCGGGAAGCGTGGAGGAGGCATGGCCCAGGCGGGCGAGGGCGGCGAGGCCTTCGGCCAGGGGGAGCGGATCGCGGGAGAGGGCTACGGCTTCGTCGTCGCAGCAGAGCTCGCGCAGATCCCGGATCTCACCAGAGAGCCACCAGGCCACGGGATGGAAGAACAGGAGGGCCTCCGCGATCGACTGGAGCAGGTTGACCAGGGGATCGCGGCGGCGGAGATGGGCCAGCTCGTGAGCCAGCACCGCCTCCAGGGAGGCTGGATTGAGGTGGAGCAGGGCGGCCACCGGCAGCAGCACCACGGGGCGCCACCAGCCGAGGACCATGGGGGTGTCGGCCCAGGGACTGAGGCGGAGCCGCAGGGAGGAAGGCAGGCCGAAATGGGTCCGGAGCCGCTGGAAGCGGGCTTCCAGGTCGCCAGAAGCATCGCGGCAATGCCTTGCAAACGTGTGGTGGAGCCAGATCACCGTGGCGCCAAAACGAAGGGTCATGAGCCCCGCGCCGGTGATCCAGGCCCAGGCAAGCCAGGGGCTGACTTGGCGTAGCAGACCGGGGAGGTCCACACGCTGTAGCCAGGATTGAAGGCCTGAATGGGGAGCATCGGAGATCTCCACCTGGACCTGCCCCAGGAAAGGGGCGACTCCGGGCTCCGGGGAGAGCAGGAGGAACGTGACCACCGGGGCTGCCACCATGGCGAGGAGCCCCATGCAGGCACAGGCATAGCGGGCCTGGGGCGTGGATCGGCGCAGGAGCGCCAGACCGAGCCAGGCTAGCAGGCCGAGGACAGCCCCTTCCCATAGGGCATGACCCACCGTTAGGCCGAGGCGGAGCAGAAGCGGAGAAGGTGCCATGCCTAACGCTCCTTTCTCATCTCATCCAGGAGCGCCTGGACGGCATCCAGCTCCTCGGGCCGCGAACGGTCCAGGGCGCGGAGCACGAGGGTGGCGGCGGAACCCCGGAAGGCCTTCTCGAGCAGGTCTCCCAGGAGCCCGTGCTGGGTCTCTGCCTCCGAAAGGACGGGCGCGTACACGTGCTGACGCTCCGCCTCATCCCGGGTGACGAGACCCTTCTCGTGCATGACCTGGCACATTCGCAGCACCGTGGTATACGCCGTGTCCTTGCCTTCCGTGAGGACGCCGTGGACATCCTTAATCGTGCTGGGGCCGCGATCCCACAACACTTTCAGGATGGCCAGTTCGCCGTCGGTGGGTTTGGGCAGGGACATGGGCACTCCGGATGTTGCAGTTGAATAGTACTAGTCGCGTAGTACTTCGCAAGACCCAACCGCAGAAGTCACACCCCCGTGGCAACGGGGCCCCCTCCGCGATCAAGGAGCGCAGCGACGCCGGAGCGGGAGCACAGGCCTCGATGGCCTGTGCGATCGGGGGGTAGTCCAGGGCCCACTCCACTCGGGTCTTTTGTGCCAGAAAGCGCGGATCGCGTCGGTGTCCGGAGGTCCGTCATCCAAACGCCAGGAATCTCCTCCTGGCGTTGGCTTGCGACGCAATCCGGACCTACTTCGTGATCCCAAGCTGGCCAAGCATCCAGGCATATTCGAAGGCCTTGTCCTTGAGGGCGTCGTAGCGGCCCGAGGCACCGCCGTGGCCCGCACCCAGGTCCACCTTCAGCAGCAGCGGGTTGGAATCCGTCTTGAGGGTGCGCAGCTTGGCCACGTATTTGGCGGGCTCCCAGTACATCACCTGACTGTCGTTGAGGCCGGTGGTGACGAGCATGGCGGGGTAGGCGGCCTTCTTGAGGTTGTCGTACGGGCTGTAGGACAGCATGTAGTCGAAGGCGGGCTTCTCGTTGGGGTTGCCCCACTCGAGGTATTCGCCGGTGGTCAGGGGCAGGGTGTTGTCCATCATGGTGTTCATGACGTCCACGAAGGGCACGGCCGCGTGGGCGGCGCGGAACAGATCGGGGCGCAGGTTCACCACGGCGCCCACCAGCAGGCCGCCTGCGCTGCCACCCTCGATCACGAGCGCCTTGCGGCTCGTCCACTTCTGCTTCACCAGAAAGTCCGCCGCATCAATGAAGTCGTGAAACGTGTGCTTCTTCTTCATCAGCATGCCGTCGTCATGCCAGCCCTCTCCCAGTTCGTTGCCGCCGCGGATGTGGGCCGTGACCCAGACGACGCCGCGATCCAGCAGGCTCAAACGACTGCTGCTGAACGTGGGGCTCTGGCCGTAGCCATAGGAACCGTAGCCGTAGAGCCAAAGCGGATTCGTGCCATCCAGCTTGAGCCCCTTGCGGTGCACAACGGAAAGGGGCACCTGGACGCCGTCCCGGGCCTTGATCCAGAGGCGCTTCGTCTCGTACCGCGAGGGGTCGTAACCGCCAAGCACCTCCTGCTGCTTGAGCAGCGTGCGCTTCCGGGAGGTCATATCGTAGTCGTAGACGCTGCCGGGGGTGACCATGCTCTGGTAGCTCAGGCGCACGGTGGGCGTGTCGAACTCGGCGTTCGCGGAGAGTCCCGCGGTGTAGAGCGCCTCGGGGAAGGTGACGGTGTGCCAGCTCCGCTTGGCGAAGTCGTAGATGCGGATGCGGTCCTGTCCCTGCACTTTTTCCTGGGCCACGGCGAAGCCCTTGAAGACGGAGATGCCTTCCACCAGCACCTTCGGATCATGGGCGATGAAGGGCTTCCAGGTCTTGGGATCCGAGACCGGCGCCGTGACCACGCGGTAGTTCTTGGCGTCCTGGTTGGTGGTGATGAAGAGCGTGCCATCCCGGTGGTCAAGGGTGTATTTGTGCCCCTTGGTGCGTCCCAGCGTCGGGCGGAAGCTGCCTTCCGGGCGGTCTGCCTCGAGGATGCGGTTCTCCCAGGTGTCCGTGCTGTTGAAACCGAGGGCGAGGATCCGATCGTCCAGGCTCTTCGCAATGCCCACGCCGAAGCTTTCGTCCTTCTCCACCAGCAGCTGCTCGGGCTGGCCGCCGAGCTTGAGCCGCCAGAGGGTATCGGACCGCTTCGTGACGGCGTCCTCCGTCGTGTAGAACAGCGTCTGATTGTCGTTGGCCCAGGCGAGGGAGGTCACGCGTTCGGCTGTATCGGGCAGCAGCTGTCCCGTCTGGAGATCCTTGATTTGGAGTCGGTACTGGCGGAAGCCCGTGGTGTCCGTGATGTAGGCGAAGCGGCGCTGGTCGGGGCTCATGGCTGCCCCGCCGAGGCTGAAGAACTTGAGGCCCTTGGCCAGGGCGTTCAGGTCGAGGTAGACCTCCTCAGGCTCCTTCTCATCGCCCTTCTTCCGGCAGAGGATCCCGTACTGCTTCCCCTCCTCCGTGCGGGAGTAGTAGATGTAGCCCGCCTTCCGGTAGGGCACCGCCATGTCGGTCTGCTTAATGCGCCCGAGCATCTCGTTGTAGAGCGCCTCCGAAAAGGGCTTGAG
This sequence comes from uncultured Solibacteraceae bacterium, assembly GCA_964415525.1. Classification (GTDB taxonomy): domain Bacteria; phylum Acidobacteriota; class Holophagae; order Holophagales; family Holophagaceae; genus CAZPUI01. The sequence goes on along the minus strand of CAYQAS010000033.1, from coordinate 26,463 downwards.
GTCCTTCGTGAGCGCTTCGGTATAGGCGTTCTCGGCCTTCAGATGGGCGAGGACCTCGGGGTTCTCCTTCTCCCGCAGCCAGAAGTAGGGATCGGGGTAGGCCTTGCCGTGCCAGGTGTTCACATGGGGCTTAAGGGTGGCAACGGGCGGCACGGGCTGGGCCATGGCGAGGACTCCGGCAGCGAGGGCAAAGGGGATGCGGCGCATGGGCACTCCGAGGGGAATGTCCATTGTGTCCTCATGCCGATGCCCTGTCGCGGGGCCGACCTGAATGAGGGGGGGCCGCCCGGTCGCTGCGCGCCCTCTACGTCCCCCCTCCTTCTCCCCCACGCGGTGCCCGGGCCAAGCCCGGCCACCGCGTCTAATCAGAAGGCGACGCTGACGGGCGTGGTCTGGGCGCTCGTGATCGTGACGGTCGCAGAGAGGGGCGACAGCGTGTTTGTGATGGTGCCACCGGCCTCCGTGGTGCTGCGCCGCACCTGCACCTGGTAGGTGCCCGGCGGCAGGGCCGCCTGGAAGGTGGCGGTGGTCCCGGCGGTCACGGGGACCATGGCCACGATCACCCAGCGGCTGGCGCTGCCAGTGATGAGCTGGGCGAGGATTTCCGCCACATCCGCCTGGTCCGTCCCTGCGGCGGGGGTGACCGTTCCCGACAGGGTGCCTGTCGCTGCGGCGGCGACGAAGGTGGGCGACCAGATGGCGGTGGGTGCCGCGGTGGTCAGGGTGATGGGATCAGTGGCTCGGGGCACCATGCCGGCGGGAAGGGCGGCCAGCGTAATCGGGAGGTTCAGGGGCATCAGGTCCAGGACATAGGTGCCATCGGCCTTCGTCGGCACCGTGCGCAGCACCTGGAGGCGCCCGCCAGCATCCGCGATCTGCCCCAGGACGAGGGCGTTCGCCAGGGGCCCGGAAGGACCGGAGAGGGTGCCGGACATACCCCCGCTCACCACCTTGTCGATCGCTCGGACCACGGGGCGCAGGATGTAACGTTCCTTGGAACCCGTGGTGTGCATCTGGATGGATCGCGCGCCGTCGAAGTCGATGAAGAGATCCTTCTGCGTGCCCGCGGCCACCTCGAAGCTGAGAGGCACCTTGATCCCGGTGTTCAGGCCGCTGGGAACCTCCAGCGGGTGCAGGGTGCCGTCCGCAAGCACTACTTCGTTGGGTTCGCCCAGCAGCAGCCGCAGCTGCTCGTAGTGCCCCACGCCGAGGGCCGCGCCCGGCACCAGCGTCTCCACGACACCGTTCCGGAGGGTGAGCAGGTCCACGGTCCGCTTGGGTTCCCCGAGCGTGAGCCATCCGGTGGCGTCAGCGCTTCCACTGGCGTGGATCTCCACCTTCTCGATGCGCAAGCGGAGCGCTTTCAGTTCCGGCGCAGGGCCATCCACCAGGGTCACGCGAATCTTTGGCTCGCTTGGCGTCACAGGAACACTGCTCCCGCCTCCACTGGCGCACCCCACCAGGAACAGACAGGCAACGAGGGTAAGGGCAGACCGGATGGGCATGGTCACCTCCTCAGGCCCTTGAAGGATGGGCCAGGGGGGAAACCCGTCAATCGGCGGGGGTTGCCCGTTGGATCAGCGGCGCTTGCGGCGGCGCGTGGGGACGACGCCTTCCAACCACTGCTTGATGCGTTGGGCGTCCCCCAGCCGGGTGTATTTGCCGACAGAGTCCAGCAGCACCACCACCATGGGGCGAGAGGCGAGCCGCACCTGCATGACGAGGCAGCGGCCGGCCTCTTCGATGAACCCCGTCTTGCTGAGGCCGATGGTCCACGCCGGATTATGCACGAGCCCGTTGGAGTTGCCGAAGGTGCGGACGGTGCGTCCCGCGGGGACGGTCGCCTCGGGCGTCGTGCTGAAGGCGCGGATCTGAGGGTAGCCGTGGGCCGCCGTCACCAGCTTGGCGAGGTCGTTGCCGCTGGCGACATTCCCGGAGTGGAGGCCGGAGGTGTCCTCAAAGCGGGCGGAGGCGAGGCCGAGGGTGCGGGCCTTGGCGTTCATCGCCGCCACGCAGGCCGCGGCACCGCCGGGAAACGTGCGGCCCAGGGCATGGGCGGCGCGGTTCTCGCTCGACATCAGGGCGAGCAGGAGCGCCTCCCGGCGGGTGAGCTGAGTGCCCACCGGCAGTCGAGAGCGACTGTTGCGCAGGGTGTCGACATCCACATTCTCGATGCGGATGCGCTCTTCCAGATCCACCTTGGCGTCCAGCACCACCATGGCGGTCATGAGCTTGGTGATGGAGGCGATGGGATGCACCGTATCCGGTGCCTTTTGGAGCAGCGTCTTGCCGGTCTGCTGATCGCGCACGATCACGACAGCGGAACGGAGCGGCGGCGGGGCACCCACGGCTGAAAGGGCGAGGGCGCCCGCCATCCACAGTCCCAGTCCTCTCCACAGCCGTTTAGCCATGCGTCCTCCGACTCCAGGATACGTGCGCTCAGGAGGTCTTTGGGTGCCTGGAAAATCGTCGAAAGTGACACGATCGCAGTATTTGCAAAATGATTCATGGGTGATGCGATCGGATTCAACCTCGACCGCCTTTGGGCCTTCAGGGTGGAATCGGGAGCTTCGGTGGTCGTTGCCGTCGGTCGGAGCAACCTGATCCACAGACTGGGCGACGAGAAGGCCATCTCCCGTCCGAGGACCGCACCTGCGGCTCAGACTTCCCTGATCTCCCTCAGGCGCCAGGCCTTCTCATGCAACTCCCATCGCAGGAGGAAGGCCTTGCGGGAGGTCTCATCCGGCAGTACGCCCCCGCTGCGGCTCGTGAGGATCAGTTCCACAGACTGGTTCGCCTGGCGTCCCTTGACCTCGATCTGGCTGGAAAGCACCGTCAGGCCCACCTTTCCCTGACGGAAGAGGCCCATCAGGAAGAACCGTGCCTGGGGTCGGTCCATGCCGTCCGGACCGGCGAATTTCGGGTGGAGCTGCTCCAGGATGCCGTCCACATTCCCCGCTTCCACGGCCTTCACGCTGGCGTCGAAGGCCTTGTTGATGGCGGCTTCCGGCGTGTCGCTCCGGCAGCCTGCGAGTGCGGCGGTGAGGATCAGAACGGGCAGGGCTCGGGTCATGGTCACCCCCGGGGATAGGCCCCCAGCAGCTGGAAGGATACGCCTGCGTCAGCGATCTCCTTCAGCGCATCCACCATGGTCGGCTCACTGGCATGGCCCAGTACGTCCACGAAAAAGTCATATTCCCAGGCCCGCTCCCGGTTGGGGCGGCTCTCGATGCGGCTGAGGTTCAGGCCGCGTCGGGCGAAGGGGGTGAGCAGCGCCAGAAGCGCGCCGGGGCGATCCTGAGCGTGCAGGAGCAGCGAAGTGCGATCCGCCCCCGTGGGAACGGATTCACCGAGACCCAGCAGGAAGAACCGGGTGGCATTGTCCGGGGCATCCTGGATGTCTGCGGCGAGGATCTCGAGTCCCTGGAGTTTCGCCGCCAGGGTGCTGGCGATGGCGGCACCGGCCTCGTCGGATACGCAGGCGGCGGCGGCCTCGGCGGTGGAGAGGCGCTCGACGGGACTGGCCTCCGGCAGGTTCACGCGCAGCCAGCGGCGGCACTGCCCCAGGGCCTGGGGGTGGCTATAGACCCGTTGGATGGCCGCGCGGGAGCGGCCCGGGGGCACCATCAGGGCATGAGCCACCGGCAGGAAGAGCTCCGCCAGGATCGCTGCAGGGCAGGTCTTGAGGCCCTCCAGCGTCGGCCCGACGCTGCCTTCCAGCCGGTTCTCCACCGGGACGACGCCGAAGGCCGCGGTGCCCTCCGCCAGGGCCTCGAAGACATCCAGGATGCTGGGGCAGGGCAGCAGCTCCGCGGAATCAGGGGCGAGCCGCAGGGTGGCCTGATGGCTGTAGGTGCCCTCCGGGCCGAGGAAGGCGACCCGCATTACGCGCCGAGGTGCTGGATGACTTCCTGGAGGCAGGCGTCCCAGGTGTCGTCGGCAGTCTCGTCGAGCAGGAATTCCACGGCCAAACCCGCCGGTCGCCCCTCGGGATGGGCACTCCAGGCGGTGAACAGGGCGTCCAGGGCAGCCTTATCCAGGCGATTGCCCCGAAGGTAATGGGACTTGCGCTCCCGGTCAGTATCCGGCCCGCGCATGATGAGGCCGTGCTTTGGATCCGCGTGGAATCCGAAGGCCTGCACCCAGGTGCTGCCGATCAGCTGATTGAAGTGCAAATACCAGCCGTGGTTGGAGCGGGTGAGGGTGAGATTCCGCTTCGTGCCTTGCCAGGCGCCGCACCACTTGCGGACGATGGCTTCAGCCCGGACACGCTCGGAGGCATGCCTTCCACCGCGAACAGCCGCGGCTACGAAAGTGTCGACAACGTCCTGGCGCGATTCCTGGTCGATGGGAGCCCCCTCGCGTTCACATTAACCTGCCGTGGAGTCAGGCCGAAAGGAAAAGGGAGTCGCCCTTTCGCCCGGAGATCCTCTGAATCCGCCACCGCCCCTCCCGTTGCCGCAGGCTGAGTCCACTCCGCCCGGGCGGAGTCTGGGGCGGATGCAGGTGCTGGCCATCCTCGCTTTCGGAATCCTCTGGGTGCTGGCTTCCATCTGGGGCTTGCCTGGGATGAACCCCTGGATGAAGGGCGGGTTCGTGCTGCTGGGCCCCGTGCTGCTGGCCATGACCGTCTTGGTTTTGGGCCGGTGGGGACGGGTGGAGTCATCGCACAGTGCCCATACGTCCCACCAGGAGACCCGGGATTACCTGATGGGTTTCTTCGAGCAGCTCCCGCTGGGGGCCCTTATCGTGGACGCCAAGGGGCATGTTCAGCACTGCAACCACCGGGCGGTGGGCATGCTGGGGCTCGCCGAGGACGTCATTCGCGCCACGGATTGGCGTGCGCCCGGCTTCGTCGTGCTCGGGGCGGATGGCAATCCCCTGCCCATCGAAGAGCAGCCGGTGACCCGGGTGCTGACGACTGGGCAGCGGGTGGAGAGCGTGGTCATCGGTCTGGAACGCGTCGACGGGGAGTGGGTCTGGGTGGGTGTGACCGCTGAGCCCCGCCGGGACCGGTCGGGCCGGATTCTGGACATCATCCTCATGCTCGAGGACGTCACCCGCTTCCGGACCATGGAGGCGGAACTGCTGGTCCAGACCTTTCGGGATCGCCTGACGGGACTGCCGAACCGCGCCCTCTTCATGGAGCGTTTGGCCCAGGCCATCATGCGCACCGGGCGGCGGAAGGTCTCCTGCGCGGTGCTCTTCCTCGACCTCGACCGCTTCAAGGTGGTGAACGACAGCCTGAGCCACGAACAGGGCGACCAGCTGCTGATCCAGGTGGCCCGGCGCCTCCGCATCGCCCTGCGTCCCGAGGACACGGTGGCGCGGTTGGGAGGCGATGAGTTCGCGACGCTGTTCGAGGAAGTGGTGACGGCGGCGGACGCCTTCCGGGTGGCGGAACGCATCCAGGTGGGCTTCCAGGAGCCCTTCTTGATCGGTGACCAAGAGATTTTCATGACGTGCAGCATGGGCCTCGTGCTCAGCTCGGATCCGACCCTGCCGCCCGCGGACCTGCTGCGGGATGCGGAAGTCGCCATGTACCGCGCCAAGGCCCGGGCCAAGGGCGAGGGCGCCATCGAACTCTTCGATCCGAGCATGAATCGACAGGCCCTGCAGCGCCTCCAGATGGAAGGCGAGATGCGTCGGGCCCTGGAGCGGCAGGAGTTCCTGCTGCATTTCCAGCCGGTGGTAGGCCTCCTCTCGGGGCGCATCGAGGGCTGGGAGGCCCTGGTGCGGTGGAAACACCCTGAGCGCGGCATGGTCTCGCCCCTGGACTTCATCTCCCTGGCGGAGGAGAACGGCCTCATCGTGCCCATCGGCAAGTGGGTGGTGGAGGAGGCCTGCATGCATGCGGCGCGCTGGCACGAGACCTACGTCACGGATCCGCCGCGCCTCATGAATGTGAACATCTCGGGCCGACAGTTCCAGGCCCGCGACCTGATCGATACGGTGATGGGCGCCCTGGATACCCACGGACTTCCGCCCCGGCTGCTCAAGCTGGAGATCACCGAGAGCGTGATGATGCAGGACCCCAAGGCGAGCCTGCAGGTGATGAAGACCTTCAAGACCCTCAATATCCACCTGGTGATCGATGACTTCGGGACGGGATATAGCTCCCTGGCCTATCTCAAGCGTTTCCCCGTGGACACGCTGAAGGTGGACAAGTCGTTCGTGGACGGGCTTGGCAAGGATCCCGAGGACACGGTGATCGTGCAGGCGGTGATCTCGCTGGCCAAATCCCTGGGCATGCGGGTCGTCGCGGAGGGCATCGAGACGGCAGAGCAGCTAGCCATGCTGCGGGCGATGGGCTGTGATCAGGGGCAGGGCTATTTCTTCAGCCGCCCCGTCCCTGTGCCGGAGGCGGAAGCCCTCCTTCAGAAAAACCCTGTCTGGTAAATGTATTGAGCCCTTCCACGGAGGGGCCCGGCCTGATAGAACGGATCCACCCATCCCGCCACTCGCTCCCCGAGGTCGCCATGATCAAGATCGATATTGCCAACACCCTGATGAAGGCGCTGCCCGTCTCCAAGGCCACGGCCCTGCAGGTGGTGGATCTGCTCACGGAACGCATGAAGAATGCCCTGTTGGACGGCCACCGCATCGAGATCCGCGGCTTCGGCGTCTTCGAGCCCCGTCCCCGCAAGCGCGGCATGGGCCGCAACATCAAGACAGGCGATGCCGTCGAGATTCCGAAGGGCCGCAGCATCCGCTTCAAGCCCGGCAAGGAACTGCGCGAGATCGAGGTCGGGTGAAGTCTTCTGATTGAAGGAAAAGGGCCGCGAAGCATCGCGGCCCTTTTCCTGTCATGGACAAATTACCAGGACACCCTGAAGGTGCAGGTCTCGCCGCCCTGTTTGCGACTGGGTCGGTCCGGTTCGGCTTCCACCACCACGAAACTTCCGCTGGGCTTGAATCGCTTGGCGACGGCTTCGATGAGGCCCCGGTCGAAATCAGACGGGTAGGGGTTGTCGCAGACCACGCGGGCTTTGCCAGGCTCGACAAGCTCCATGGCATAGCGGCCAATGTCCCCGCCGCGGTGGTTCATGCGGTACGCCATGTCGATGCTCTTCAGGGCTGACTCCACAGAATTGATTTCGGGTGGGAATTTGGCGCTTTCGGGGATCTTGGCACCGATCTGATAGAGCGTGCTGGGACCGAGGCGCTCCGAGATCTCCTTGAAGGCGTGGAGCCACGCCTGTTGGGGATACCAGCGTCCGGGCTGGGGATCCTGGATGCCGTTGGTGGCGAGGATCTCCCGGGCCTTCGTCTCGAAGAGCCCCATGCCGGCCACGACCGATAGGACTGTCTCCCCGTTCACTTCGACGCTGGGACTGGATGCTTGAAAGGGTTTCATTGGACCTCCGTGCTGAAACGCGAGGGGTTTCATCGGAGCCTTTGTGCTGTCGCTTAAGTGTCAAACAAGTCGTTTGGTTGGTGTGTTTGTCAGGCACCCATGGCCCCTCGGAGCCGCCATCTCGTACCTCAGCGCTTCCGACGGTCCGCCAGCAGGATCAGTTCCCGCAGGGTCTTGGCCATGGCCTGGGCGCTCACCCCGGTGGCGTCGTAGTGCGGTGCCAGCTCCAGGCAGTCCATCCCCACGAGGCGCCGACCGTTGAACTGCTTGAGGCCGGCGATGAGCAGGTCCCAGGTGATGCCGCCGGGCTCGGGGGTGCCGGTGCCGGGGTAGAGGCTCGGATCCAGCACATCCATGTCGAGTGTCAGGTAGATGGGCCGGTCGCCGAGGCTCGCGAGGTGCTCGCGGATGGCATCCACCGTGAAAGGGCGGAACGTGTCGTGCTTCTGGCCGAGCTCCCACTCCTCGCGGCTGCCGGAGCGGATGCCGAACTGCTTGATGCGCTCGAAGCCCAGTTCGTCTCCCAGGCGCCCCAGGAAGGTGGCGTGGGTCCAGGGGTCGTCCCACAGGTCGGGGCGGATGTCGGCGTGGGCGTCCATGTGGACGATGGCGAGGTCAGGGTGTTCGGCATAGGCCGCCTTGATGAGCGGGTACGCCAGAAGGTGTTCGCCTCCAAAGGCGATCGGGAATTGTCCCTTGCCGCGGATCTCGGTCACGGCGCTGGAGATGTCCGCCAGCACGCGGTCCTTCTGGCCGGGGGGGAGGAAGAGGTCGCCGTAGTCCGCGAAGGCGACATCCAGGAGGCTGTGCTGTTGGTAGAAGCTGAACTCCTCCATGCCGTAACTGCACTCCCGCACCGCGAAGCCCGCAAAGCGACTGCCCGCCTTGAAGGAGCTGGTGCCGTCCCAGCACACGCCGAACAGCGCGATGTCGGCGGTCTCGGGATCCCCGGAACCCATGAAGGTCGGAAGCTGGAATTCGTGGGTCATGCAGCACCTCTGGAACCGGGCAGTGTACCAAAGGCCCGGGAGGATCATCCTGCCGGTCGATGCATCGCGAGGCGTCCAGCGCGGATGGCAAGATGAGAGGGGCTCGCGGTGCTTGGGGTGCGACGAGGGCCGCTGCGGGATCGAATCTGCCAATTTTGCCGATGCCGTTTCCAAGGCAAAGACTCCATATTGCGGGCCCGGGAGGCAGGCAGTGAACATCCGACATGCCTGGGAGGTGCAGCAAGGGGCCGAGGCCCGAGTCGCCTCCGTGAGGCCCGTTGGGGCTGAGCAATTCCTGGATGAGTACGAACACGGGATCCTTTCCGTGGCACCGGTCGACCCCATCTGCTGGGGCGCTGAATTGGCGCGGGTGCGGTTGTGGATGGCGCCCCGGCTCCGGCAGGGTGTGGTGCTGCTCTCGGATGGTCTGGAGGTGGCGTTCCTGCAGGTGCGGGATGGCTGGACTGCCTCCCGTGCAGAGGTCGCCGTGCAAGAGGCCGGCCGTCGGTTCCTGGAAGAGGAAGCGGCATGCTTCAGCGGGCCTGGGTGCCGTTTCCAGTTCGCCCACGCCTCGAACCTGCTTGAGATGGCGGGATGTGGCCCCTTCCGCGAAGCTGCCCTCCATCGAGTCTACGGGGAGGGCCAACCAGGAGGGGGCATGGCCCGCCTTGCAGAGGCGTGGGTGGATTCACACGTCCAACCCGGTGCGGGAGGGCTCAGCCAGGGGCTCCTGCGGCAACTCACGCTGGACGCCATGGTGGATCATCTCGCCGTGCTCGGTTTCCTGCGGAGCCAGGGCTGGGGTCTGCATGTCCACCAAGGCCTGTCGTGGGTGTTCTCGTGGATGAACGGCGACCGGGCGATGGAGGTGCCTGCTGGGATGCAGCGCATGATCTTCGTGGAACTCGGGCCGAGGATCTGGCCATAGCCCGCGTGACGCTTCACCCGATCTGAAACGGTAGACTGGTTCCCATGAGCGAGTGCCGCCGCCCCGTCATCGAATATCCGACCCGGGTGCCCCTGAAGATCATCGGGCACGGGAATCTGCTGCGTCCGGAGCTGATCGCGGAGGTCATCCTCCGTCACCTGGGGCCGCAGCCCGAGGGCGACCAGAAGCACACCTCCAACTGCAAGGGCACCTATACCAGCTACACGTTCTGGGTCACCCTGCCGGATGAGCATGCGGAAAAGCCCCTGCGGGACGAACTCCACAAGCTTCCGGGCGTGGTGATGCAGCTCTGAGTCAGCTGGCGGCCACGACGCGGTTGCGCCCCTCAGCTTTGGCGCGATAGAGGGCCTGATCCGCACGGGCGAGCAGATCATCCATGGCCTCGTCGGAGACGACCTCCGCCACCCCCAGGCTCAGGGTCACCGGGGCGGGGTTCCGATCCGGGAACGTGCAGGTCACTTGAGCCTCCACGCAGGCGCGCATCCGCTCGGCCGTGGCGATTCCAACTTCGAGAACCGTACCCGGGAAGACCGCCAGGAACTCCTCGCCGCCAAAGCGCCCGAGGACGTCGTAACCCCGCAAGGCACTGCGCAGGGCCGCCGCCACATCGCGCAGCGCCTGATCGCCCCCGAGGTGTCCAAAATGGTCATTCAGCTGCTTGAAGTGGTCCACGTCGGCCATGACGACGGTGAGCGGGCGGCCTTCGCGTTGGGCCCGGGCATGCTCCTCTTCCAGACGCGCGAGGATCGTGCCGCGGTTGGTCAGTCCCGTAAGGGCATCGGTGGTTGCCAGGAACTGGAGCTCCTCCCGGGCCAAACGCAGGCGGCGGACCAGTTGTCGGAAGAAGACAAAGATCAGGGCCAGCAGTAGGCCGAGGGTGAGGGTCGCGAGGCCCAGCACCAGGAACAGGCTGTTCCGGAGCCGCTGCTGCAACTCGCGGATGTCAAAAGAGATGCTGATGCCTCCGCGCACCTGTCCCACGGTGTAGCCCTGCTTGGCGTGGCAGGCCAGACAGCTCGCTTCCACCAGCAGGGGGGCCATGTACCGCAGCTGGGGGCGTCCCCCGAGGGGTTCGTGCCAGATCCGTTCCCTTACGCCCTGCTCAAAGGACTTCAGGGCCGCCTGTTCCTCGGCATCCGGCGCGTTGTGCGGGTTCAAGGGGTTCAGGCTCGTGATGTGGAAGGCGTAGCCCTGGTCCCGTTGCACCATCTCCGAGACCTCCCGGGTCATGAGGGCCGGATTCTTCTTGGTGTAGGTCAGGCCGTTCGTTCCGTGGAAATCAGGATTCTCGAGGTAGGGATTGGATTCCACGCCGGCAGTCTTCTCGACATAGACGCCGCCGTACCGGGCATTCCAGCGCCGGAACCGAACGATGTTGCCGAAATCCGTGCGGGCGCGGTTCGCCATCTCCTCCTCGATGAGCCCACGGTCCCGCAAAGCCATGCCGAAGAAGGCCCCCGCCAAGCAGACGGTGATGGCCAGGGTGATGGAGGCGAGGAAACCTCGGAGGGTCCGACGTTCTTCCTGGCTGCTAGGCACGGGGCTACTCCTGTAGGTCTTTTCGACCCGGGCGCCGCCTCGTCTGAATCCCTGCTACGCCTGGGCTTTGGGGCGGAACTGCACCAGCACGATGGACAGGAGAATGACCCCCATGCCCGCCAAGGTGCGCAGGCCGAGGGGTTCCCGCAGGTAGACCGAGCCCAGCAGCACCGCCACCAGGGGATTCAGGTAGGTGTAGGTGCCCATCCGCGCCGGAGGCCAGACGCGGCTGAGGTAGCCGAAGGCGGTGTAGGCGATGAGGGAGCCGAAGACCAGCAGGTAGACCACCGCGAGGCCGGCCTTCAGGGTCATGGGCGCGTGAGTCAGCCCTCCCGTGAAAGGCACCAGCAGGGCCGCAAAGAGGCCTCCGCTGAGCATCTGGATGCCGACATTCCCCATGAGGCCGCTGCCCTGGATCTTCTTTCGGCCATAGAGGGTGCCGTAGGCCCAGAGGAAGACCGCGAGCAGGATGGCGGCGCCGCCCAGAGGATCCAGGCGGTGCCCGGCCTCCGGTCGGGCCAGGAGGACCACGCCGCCCATGCCCAACAGGAGCCCAACCCAGCGCCGCAGGCCCAAGCGCTCACGGTCCAGCAGACCGAAGAAGAGCGGCGTCGTAGCGCAGAGGACGGCGGTCACGCCGCTGGGGACCCGCCCTTCCGCCCAGCTCACGAGGGCATTGGAAAACCCCAGGAGCAGCACACCCTGAATGGCGAGGTGGAGCCAGTCCCGGCGCGGTGGGAGAGCCTCTCCGGAGAGCCGCCCCAGGGCAAGGGCCAGTAGGCCCGCGGGAATGTACCGGCAGGCCACCAATCCGTAGGGGGTGAATACCGGGATCGCCAGGGCGATGCCGAAGTAGGTCGAACCCCACACCACGGCGCAGATGCCGTAGGCAATCCAGGCCCGGAGCGGGCTTTTGGACACGTCCGGCTACTTCTTGAGGCCCGTCAGGGGGGAGACGGCGGGCTTGCGGGGCGGATTCGGTTCCGCGGGAAACGGGTTGGGGCCGGACTTCACGAAGTGGGTCTGGAGCACGATGGTGGTGCGGGTGGAGACCTGGATGCCGAGGCTCCGGATGCGCTTCAGGCGCTCGTGGATGCCCATGGGCGTGTCCGCCACGATCTTCAGGAAGAGGCAGTCTTCGCCCGCCATGGTGTAGCACTCGAGGATGTCGGGCTCCTGGCGCAGGGCTTCGAGATAGGCCGCTTCCAGCACCTCGTCATCCCCGCTGCGGTGCCGCACGGCCACGAAGGCGACGTTGGGCTTGCACACCGCCGCCGGGCTCACCCGGGCGGTGTAGCCCTCGATGATGCTGTCGGCTTCGAGCCGCTTGATGCGCTCGATGATGGTGGGTCGGCTCACCCCGAGTCGTTCCGCCAGCTCGGCATGGCTAACACGGCCCTCCTGCTGGAGGATATGCACGATTCGCCGGTTGAGGTCGTCGGACATCAGCGTCTTGGTCATGGGCCACTCCCTGACAATACGTCACGAATGATGGCACAAGTTGATACCTGGTAGGGGTGTTTTGGTGACGAATTGATAGGGTGCTCCCCGCCAGAGAGGGACGTGTTGTCAGGAGGGAGGTTGCAATTCGTCGGAGGGGGCCGCGGGCTTAGGTGAACGATCGAATGGGCGATAAGAGCTGTGGAGCCTCCATGCGCCATTCGGTCGTTTTCTCCGTGTTCTGCCTGGTGGCAAGGCTGCTGGGGGAGGCTCCGGGCATGCCGCGGGTGGTGGCCTATCCACCGAAGGTCTATGGCGCGGAGGCCCAGAACTGGGCGCTGGCCCAGGATGGACAGGGTGTCATCCATGCTGGGAATACGCTGGGCATCGTCTCCTTCGATGGTGTTCGATGGCGTCTGCTGCCCACGCCCGGTCAGACGGTGGTGCGGTCCATGGCCACGGATGCGAAGGGGCGGGTCTTCGTGGGTGCCACGGGAGAACTCGGCTACTTGGAAGATGCGGCCACCGGGCGGCCTGTATTCATCTCTCTCGTGGACCGACTCCCCGCGGAATACCGCCGGTTCACGGATGTCTGGACTTGCCATGCGACCACCGAGGGCATCTGGTTCCAGTCCCGGGAGCAGCTGATGTTCTGGAATGGCTCTGGCTTCCGGGTCTGGAAGGCGGAAGGTGGCACTTTCCACGGCTCGTACGCCGCAGGGTCCCGCGTCTTCGTCCGCCAGCGGGATGTGGGGCTTCTGGAGCGGGTGGGCGCCGATCTGGTGCTGCTGGAGGGCGGGGCGCGTTTCGCCAAGGAGAGCGTCTGGGCGGTGCTCCATGCGCCAACGGGGCCGGTGGTGGTGAGCCGCAACCTCGGACTCTGGCGGCTCGAAGGCCGCCGACTGGTGCCGATGCCCTCTCCTGCCTCGACTTGGCTCAAGGAGCAGGCGGTCTATGCGGGGGTGACCCTGCGCGACGGCAACCTCGCTCTCGGCTCCCTCAAGGGGGGGGTGATGGTCCTGTCGCCGGAGGGACAGCCCTTGGGTGTGTTCGATCGCTCGAATGGTCTGCCTTCGGAAAACGTCAAACAGCTGCTCGTGGACCGGGATGGCGCCCTATGGGTGGCCTTGGACAACGGATTGGCGCGAGTGGCCTGGCCGGATGCCCTCACCCTGTCCGATGAGCGCAGTGGGCTGCGGGGCACGGTCTGGAACCTGCATCGCCATCAGGGGCGGCTCTATGCCGCCATGGGCCAGGGAATTGCCTTGCTCGACGAGCGGTCCGCAGCATTCCATCCCCGGTGGCTCCCTGTGGAAGGGCTGGCGGTGCAGTGTCTGGCCTTCTTGAGTGTTGGCGATCGGTTGCTGCTGGGCTCGGCCCAGGGGGTGATGGAGATTCAAGGCACGCGCATCCTCCCGGTTCGGCCTTCGAGCTCGACCGCCATCTCTTTGCTGGCCAGCACGCGTTTTCCTGGTCGGGTCTACGTCGGCCTTCAGGGCGGTCTCGCGCTGCTGCGCTTGGAGGGGAATCGCTGGGTAGATGAGGGCCTGGTTCCGGGTGTGAAGGACGACTGCTACAACCTGGTGGAAGACCGGGAGGGCGATCTCTGGATCGCCACGGGCATGCAAGGGGTTCGCCGGATCACGTTCCCCGAAGGACAGGCCCCGGTGGTGCGGTCCTATGGCGTGACGGAAGGCCTGACGGTGGAAGTCCAGCCCCTCGTTTTCCGTGTGGGCGATCGCATCTGCGTGGCGCACCGGCAGGGCTTTCAGCGCTTCGATCCCGGCACGGGCCGCTGGGTAGTGGACGAGGCCTTCAAAGCGGTGCTCGAAGCGGCGGGGAGCTGGGTGAAGTCGCTCAAGGCGCAGGCCGATGGTCGGATCTGGCTCCACATTCAGGACCGGGATCGGCGGCGCACGGGCGTGGCGATCCCCGATGCCCAGGGGCGCTACCGCTGGGATGGTTCGGTGTTCCCGTCCTTGGTGGATACACCCGTGGAATGTTGCCTGCCGGAGGCCGATGGCACGGTGTGGCTCGGGGGACCCGAGGGCGTTCTGCGCGGCTCAACCGGTGCGCAGGAAGTGCGGCCCCCTGCGATCCCGCTGCTCCGGCATATCCAGTCCGGTCGGGGAACGGTGCTGCCTGTGCCGCAGGAGGCCACTCAATCGAGCGTGCTGCCCCACGAGGACCGCACGCTCCGGTTCGAATTTTCGCTGCCTCGCTACGACGCTCCCGAGGCCACGCGCTTCCAGACCTGGCTAGAGGGCGTGGACCCCGGCTGGAGTCCATGGACGGCCGAAGCGCAGAAGGAATATGTGAATCTCCGGGAAGGTGCATACCGTTTCCGGGTGCGCGCCCAGGATGTGTTCGGACCCGCGCCACAGGAGCGGGTCTATGCCTTCCGGATTCGGCCCCCCTGGACGCGTACCTGGTGGGCCTACGGACTCTACGGGGCGGGCGGCCTCCTGCTGATGGTGGGCATTGTGCGCGCCCGCCTTCGACACCTGGAGCGCCGGAATTCGGAACTCACCACCCGGGTCGCGGAGGCTACGGGCCAGCTGCAGGCCCAGGCGGAGGAGCTGTCCAGACTCAACGAGGAGAAGAACCACTTCATGGGCATGGTGGCCCACGATCTGCGCAACCCTCTCAACGCCATTCAGCTCACGGCTGAGCTGCTGGAGGACGCCGACCTTGAGGAGGAGCGTAGGCACTGGTCCCGACAGGTGGGGGCGGAAGCCCGGGAGATGACCCATTTGGTGGAGCGTTTCCTGGACATCGCCGCCATTGATTCCGGCAAGGTTGTGCCTCGCCCGGAGGACTTCCCCCTGCTGCTGCCCCTGCAGCAGCTGATGGCCCGGCATGAGGGGCGGGCAAAACAGAAGGGCCTGATCCTCCGCACGGAATTCCCGGAGGAGGGGCCCACCCTGGAGTCCGATGCGCGCTTCGTGAAGGCGATCGTGGACAACCTGCTTTCGAATGCCGTCAAGTTCTCGCCAAAGGGCGGAGAGATCCGCCTCCAGGTGGAGGCCGAGTCGGGTCGGGCCCGGATCCGGGTGGCGGACCAGGGACCGGGTCTCTCCCTGGAGGATCAGGCGCGACTCTTCACGCGCTACACCTCTCTCAGTGCCCGACCCACGGGCGGCGAGAAGAGCACGGGGCTGGGGCTCTCCATCGTCAAGCGCTTCGTGGAGGCCCTGCACGGAACGCTGCATGTGGAAAGCGCCCCGGGAAGGGGCGCCGTGTTCACGGTGGAACTGCCAGAGGTCTGGCCGGGGAACTAGGCCTGGGCTTCCTTCTTGGCGCGATTGGCTTCGGAGAGCTCGTGCTGCTCGTCGGCGGGAAGACGCCACCAATAGCGGTCCGTGGTGCGGTCGAAGATGTCCATGCAGGCGAGCCAGTTGAGCAGACCCGCGATCATCACGTAGGAGGCGCCGTATTCCTGGGTCAGGTTGCGCACCGGCTCCGTGCCGGCGCCGCCGAAGGCCCAGCCGAAGAACGCATACACGGGGCCGACGCCCGAAGTGGCCAGGGCCGCCAGGGTGGGCATCCACTGGATCGGGCTGAGCTGGGGCACGTAGATGCCGCCCTTCACGCCATTCACAGCGCCAAAGGTCATCTGGAGCGCGCCCAGGATGCAGAAGACCACCCAGACACTGGCGAGGATCTTCGCCCGGCGCTTCTCGCCGATGACCCAGTAGCCGAGGCCCGGCACGAGCCAGTTCAGCAGGATGGGCTTCCAGCTCGCCTTCAGCGCCTTCATCCGGCGCAGAGGGGCAGGGAGGTAGAGGGGTTTGGCTTCATCGCTCATGGGGAAAGGATAGCGGAGGGTACAGGGTTTAGGGTTTGGGGTTCAGGAGGGCTGCGCCCCAAACCCCAGCCCCCGAACCCGGTCCTCACGCCATCTGGGCCACCGCCCGCTGGAGCTCTTCGGGCTGGTAGGCGGTAAAGCCGAACCGCGTGGCGGGCAGGGCCCGGCCATCCAGGGTGAAGTGGCTTCCCAGGCGGAGTTTCAGCCCCCGCAGTCCGCAACTGCGGATCCACATGTCGAACATCAGGGGCTGTTCGAGGTGGGTTCCAGTCGCTTCCAGCCAGATGCCCATGCCGCCCTGACCTGGCGTGAAACTCACGCGTGTCTTCAGGCCATGCGCCAGCGCATCCTCCAGGGCTTCCCGCCGCTCCTCCGCGGCGTGGCGCATGCGGCGCACATGTCGCTCCAGGTCGCCGTCCAGGATCATCTCGCTGATGGCCCACTCCAGGACCGGTTCGCCCTGCCAGTCGAGGCGCTGTCGCGCCTTGGCCAGA
Organism: uncultured Solibacteraceae bacterium; assembly: GCA_964415525.1. Taxonomy (GTDB): domain Bacteria; phylum Acidobacteriota; class Holophagae; order Holophagales; family Holophagaceae; genus CAZPUI01. The sequence goes on along the minus strand of CAYQAS010000033.1, from coordinate 9,887 downwards.
CCATCCGCCAAGGGGGCGGGCACACCTAGGAAGCCCAAGCGCAGCCCGGGGCCGAAGGTCCGGCTGAGGCTGCCGACATAGAGCACCTGCCCCGTGTTGTCCTGGGCGGCGAGGGGCGGCGGCACTTGGCCGAGAAGGAAGTCGTATTCCGAGTCCAGCTCCAGGATGGCGAAGCGGTGCTGGCGGGCGAGCTCGAGGATGCGGGTTCGGCGCTCCTGGCTGAGGCAGACGCCCGTGGGATAGTGGCACTGAGGGGTCAGGACGAGCAGGCGCAGGGGCGTGGTGGCGAGGCAGGCTTCCAGCGCCTCCGGCACAAGACCATGGGCGTCCACCGGTAGGCCATGGAGCTGGGCGTTGCAGGCCTGGCGCAGGGTGTCCCACACCACGGGATTGCCCGGATCCTCCACGCCCACCGCGCCGCCGCCTTCGGGGCCGATGAGGGCCTGGCCCACGAGGGTGACGGCCATGGAGGAGCTACGGATGATGAGGATCTGCTCTGGATCCAGCATCAGGGCCCGTTGGCGCGACAGCATTCCGGCGAGCGTCTCCCGCAGGCGGCGCACGCCCTTGAACTCGCTGCCGCCCAGGAGCTGCGGTCCTTTAAGGCGCAGGGCGCGCTGGTAGGCCCTGGCCAGGGCATCCGTGGGGGCGAGGCGGGCGTCCGCTACGCCATCAGAGAAGTCCATCAGCAGGCCCTTGGCATCCGTCAGGGGCTGCAGGGTGCGGGGCAGGTCGAAGCCGACTTCCTGGGTGGAAGTCGCCAGGGGCGTCGCCTTGCGCGTGTGCTCCGGCAGCCGTTCGCAGACGAAGAAACCCGCGCGGGGACGGGCCTCCACCCAGCCTTGGGATTCCAGTTCCCGCAGGGCCGCCAGCGCCGTGTTGCGGTGCACGCCCAGGCGTTCCGCGAGTTCCCGCACGCCCGGCAGCGCCACGCCCTTGGCCACGCGTTCTTCGCGGATGGCCTGGGACACCGCCTCCGCCACCTGGATGTAGAGCGGGGCGGGGGGCTGACCTTCGAGGGTGATGAGCAGATCGCGGGCGCGCATGGATCGAGGGCTCCTGGCGGGGCAGCGTGACGGACACAGGCTGTCACATGGGCTGGCAGAGGAACTGTACCTGAACCGATGGCGGAATAACCCGAATCTCCTATGTGCGACGTAGTCCTTCACTGAACCTCACCCGTCGCCCCTCACTGGGAGATCCACCATGCGTTCCTTCACCCTTCCCCTCCTGCTCGCCGCCACCCTGGCCGGGCCCGCCGCCCATGCCGATGGCCCCCGCGTCTCCTTCGGTTTCGGTTTCAACATCAGCCAGCCCATGGGCGACTTCAACAAGGACACCGACAGTCAACCCGGCCACGGCTTCGGCTGGTACATGCCCATGGATTTCGGGGGTGGGCATGTGCTGCGCCCGAAGTGGGAGTGGACCCGCCACAGCCTGAGCACCATGGCAGACAGCGTGGTGCGCGTGGAGAACGGCAAGGTCTACATTCCCGACAGCCGCCGCGGCACCACCGTGGAGAGCCACGGTCTTGGTTTCGACTACCTCTACTACTTCGAGGGCAACAGCCGCAAACGTGGTCCCTACCTCATCGCCGGCGTCGGCGTGGACTTCTGGGCCCGGGAGAAGAACGACCACGACAAGGTCACCATCATGGTTGGCAGCCAAACTGTGGCCCAGGACTTCGTCGTCCAGAAGAGCAGCGCCCTGACGAGCCAGATCGGCCTGGGCATGCAGCTCAGCAAGGGCATCGCCGTGGAGGCGAAGTTCCGCAACTCCCAGTACCGCCTCACGGATGTCGGCCTGCGCAACAGCACCGAGGCCTACCTCACTTCCCGGACCCGCAACGCCGGAGCCGTGCAGGTTGGGCTGAACTTCAAGTTCTAGTCCCAGGGACTGTGTGATCAAACCTACGAGCTGAATGAAGAACATTTCACAGGACGGCCGCCTCGAAAGGCGGCCGTCCTGCATTGTGAGTCTCAACGCGGCCGAATCGAGAAGGGTGAAACCTCGAAAGCCCCCTGCCGCCCTTTCACCCCTCGGGCACCAGGACCCGTGAGCCTCCGCGAAGCTCGATGGCAGGTGCGTTTCTTCCATCCTTTCGACGGTGTCCGCCGGTGACCCGGAGCTCGAAGAGGTGGATTCATCCTCCGTGTGTACACATACCGGACGAAGTTCCATGGAGCTCCCACCACGATTGGATTCTCTGAATTTCCAAGGGGCAATCAATTAATCGCTAAACCTGAGCGGGAACCTCCGTAGCCTTGTCATCACAAGTGCATTGCATGACAAAGTAGACGGTGAGGAGAGGCTGTGAAGGACGCGCAATACTCGGAGCAGGGTGCCCCGAGCTGTGGATGGCTCGGTGGCGGGGGCGGGAGGTTGGAACTGGCCATCCTCGGCTGGTTCGGGGTGGAACCCCGGTATGGACTGGAAATCCTCTAGTCCTGAAGTCTTATAGCCGCATGTTTTATTGTTAATATGTAGATGTATTGACAATACATTGTCAATTTGCTCTCTGCGGCGTTAGCTGTAGCTCGAAATATCATGCCGCAATTCTGCGACATGATCATTGCCCCTAAGGGGAGGAGATTTGCCATGAAGCGTCTTAATCTCAACAAGGAAACGCTCAGCACTATTTATGATCAAGAGCAGTCGGGTATTCATGCTGCGGGTAAGAACGCCGCGGGCACGAATACATCTGCCATTACTTCCCCCAGACATTGTGCACTCACCATTGACCCTTGCTATCCAACCCTCGAGGTTTACTGTGGCCCAACCGAACCCTTCGGTACATGCGTTAGTGACGTGTTTTATTGTCCACGTTAATTCGGCCAACGCATGTAGTTATAGGCGATAGAGGTTAGTTTCCTTGAAACGAAACTGATCAAATACTCAGGCCCAACTTGTTGGGCCTGAGTATGCTTCAAGGAAGGTTCGCGGACTCGCCAGTCGATTTGTTTCGGCAGTTTTGAGGGCACGCCTGGGTGATCCGCTCGTTGATCTGAACCCCATGGGGCCCTGTCACCACGGCTTCCATCCGATGGTCGAAGACCATGCCGAATCCAGGACTTGAGGTGATTCAATTCCCAGGGAACGTTATTCCATCGGTGTACACCCGCGGAATCTCAAAACGAACTCATGAACAGATTCTGAATGCGTCGGCTCGGCTCTAAACTCCGCTCGATGTGAACCGCCCGAGGACGAAATCCAGGACGATGACGCACTCCGGATCCGCGGGCACGAACAAAAAGGCCGCCCTAAGGCGGCCTTTTTGTTCGGCAGAACCGAAGGGACGACTAATCGGTGGCGAAGGGCAGCAGCGCGATGTTGCGGGCGCGCTTGATCGCCTCGACCAGCATGCGCTGGTGGACGGCGCAGACGCCGCTGGTGCGCCGGGGCAGCACCTTGCCGCGCTCGGGGGTGAAGGCCATCAGGGTCTTGATGTCCTTGTAGTCCACGAACGTGCTCTTCTCGACGCAGAACTTGCAGAACTTGGCGCGACGGCCGCCAAAATTCTTCTTCTTCTTGCCCTTGCCCTTGGCGCGGGGATCCGGCTTCCTCATCCCATCACCTCCTCAAGCGTGCGCTCCTTGATGCCGGCCTTGGCCTTGCGGACGCCTTCGCGCTCGTAACGGGCCTTCTGGCGGTCGGCAGCCTTGGCGATCTCGTCCATGCGGATGGACATGTACTTGATCACGGACTCGTGGTTCCGGAAGCGGCGCTCGAGTTCGGCGACGAGCTTCTCGGGAGCGTTCATCTCGAAGAGCGTGTAGATGCCCTCGGAGAACTTCTTGACGTCATAGGCCAGCTTCTTGCGGCCCCAACGGTCGGTCTTGAGCAGTTCGCCACCCTGCTCGGCAATGATCCCCTCGAAGAACTTGACGAGGGCGTCAGCCTGCTCGTCCGTCAACGTGGGGGAGGCGATGAAGATGGTCTCGTAGCGACGCATCTATCCTCCTTGTGGATGTGAAGCCCCGAGGGTTCCCGTTCGTGACGACCACGGCGGGTTCGGAGCAAGGAGAGCCCCCTTGCGGGGACGCGAAGGATCAGCTTCCCACAACATCCCTTGAGACTCAAGGGAAAGGTCAGCGGCGCAGGCGGTCGATGGCCTGGGTCGAGACCCACCAGAGCTCACTCTTCTCCTGGCTATGGCGCGTGAAGAAGAGGTATTTCCCATCTGGAGTCAGGGTGGCGCCGAACTCCTCGACGGCGGTATTGAAGTCGGGGCCCAGGTTTACCGGGACCGTCCAGCCCCGCTTCCCCTCCGGGAAGGAGACGTAGAGGTCCACCATGCCATGGCCCCCGGCACGTCCCGAGTAGAACACCAGGAAGCGACCATCCGCCGGCACCGCGGGATCTCCTTCGTAGGCGCCGACGTTCAGCACGGGCGGGGGGAGGAGCTCCACTTGGCGTGAGCCCTTCGCCCGGTGGACCTGGTGCGCCCCGGAGCGGTCCGACAGGAACCAGACCGTGCCGTCCGGCAGCCTCGAATAGCAGAAGTCGTGGGCCTCGGAGCTGAGGGGATAGGGCAGGCGCACCGGAGCGCTCCAGCCCTGGTCCCTGCGCTCTACCTGCCAGAAGTCCGCGCCGGTCCCGGACCCCTTGGTCATGGCGGTGAAGATGAGCTGCTTCCCGTCCGGTGTGAACCAGGGCTCACCCGCGTTTTCAAAATCTTGGGCGAAGGGTGCGGGAACAGGGGCGGTCCAGGCGCCCTTCTCATAGCGCGTCATGAAGATGCGAGAGGGGACGTAGGCCGGGGCGGAGGTGGTGAAGAAGCACTCGCGACCGTCCGGCGAGAAGGCGCAGCGCCCCAAGAATGGGAAACCCGCCAGGAGCGGCGGAGCGAAGCGTTCCGGCTTCTCGCCCGGGAGCTTCTGCCCCAGGTAGGCGGCGGAGTCGGGGACAGGTGGCTCGGCCGCGAGGGCGGCAGGTGCCAGGAGCAGGAAGAGGGCAAACCGTCGGACGAGGGGAAGAACCATGGGGCAGCTCCTTCAGGGGTGATCGGAAGGATGACAATCGGTGGACCTCGCTGCACATGCAAAGGGACAGGGACGGGATATTGGGGACAAAGGCGACTATTGGGGGGATAGGGCCCGCCGGGTCTCTCGTGCAGGAGGGATCCCCAGGGAAAGGGCATGTGCCTGCTCAGCTTGCCGAGCTTAATGCACGCCCAGGGCTCCCTGCGGATGACGTCCGACACGGCGTGATTTGCCACGGGAACCGTGTGATTTGATGCAAGATGCATCGTGATTGAAGTTCTGATGTGCCATTTGATGGGTGTAATTCTTGGTATGAAACCTGATTCGAGAACGGTCCTGACTGAATGCCTGAATGGAGTAATCATGTTTGTTGTTTCTGCATTTCCTTGTCGTAAGGCTCTCCTGGCCGCTTTGGGTCTGGTTTTTTTTCTCGCCTGTGGAGGGCGGTCGACGCCGATTCCGGCTCCCGTCGATCGGGTGACGGTGGTGGGGTACGCCTCTACGGGTGTGTGGCTGGGCACCGACATTCCCGGCCAGTCGGTCTGCCCGAATCAGGCTCTCGTTTGGGTCGATGGACAGCGAACGCCTCTCAGCCCAGGTGCCCCTTCCTACGCTGTGAACGTGGCCCGCGATGGGGAGGATCTCTATGTCCTTGGGGGGGATGAGGGGGCTGACAAATTCGATCGGTTGGTGGTCTGGAAAAATGGCGCGCCCCATGTCCTGGATTCGCACAAGGAGGGCTACCGCGTTTGGGCAGGAGCGATCACCGCACGGGGGGGAAAGATGGCGGTTGGAGGCAACCAAAAGCACGACAAGGAACTTGGTTCCAGGGGCTTGGCGTGGGTGGATGGGGGGGTGCAACAGCCGACGTGGGGAGGAGAGGCCTGGAGTTCCGTCAGTGTCCTGTCATTTCAGCAGGATGGCCTTCGGATGGCTGGGAATGTCGAGCGGGATTTCCAGATTGCCCCGCATCATTTCGCCAGGGGGGCCGTGGGCTTGGTCCATCAGGGCGGGCGTTCAGACAGCCTTCCCGGAGGGAATCTGGGCAGTGCCGTGGTCGCCGGTGCCTGGGAGGGACAAGATTGGCACCTCGTGGGCTTGAACCTTCGAGGGCAATGGAAGCCCGGCACGGCTCCCCGCTGTCGGGTTGAGTCGTCGAGGAGGCTTGGTCGGCCGGATCCCCGAGTCGCGGAAGCTGCCAGCACACCGGATCCACGAGCCTTCAAGGCTCCAAACACTGATTGGGAGTTCCTGCGCGCCCAGATCGTCCACTGGAAGAACGGGGTGGCATCCCAGCTGACGGATGGGAGGGTCTACGCCAATGTCTCCGGCATTTGTGTGGATGGCGGCCATGTCTACGTCTCTGGCCTGGTCCAGGCCAACCCCCGCTTCGACAAGGCGGTGTATTGGAAGGATGGGATGCAAATCGACCTCACCCAGGGGAAGTCGGAGGCTCGCACCACCGGCATCCATGTCATCGGGGGAGATGTCTATATATGCGGCTACGAGGTGATCGCTGACATCTGCGTGGCAACCCTCTGGAAGAACGGCGTGGCCCAGCGCCTGGGCGACGGCAAGCTGGACAGCTTCGCGGAGGGGATCGTGGTGGAGCGCCGTTTCTGAATCGGGCTGGCATACTGCGCCCATGCACCCGTTCCGCGTCCTCCTCGTCCCCGCCCTCTTCGGGGTGCTCCAGGCGATGGCCCAGATGCCCGCCCAGCCCTGCGACACCTGTCTGCCGGGCGTTGAGAACTTCGCGAAGCTGGACGGCGTGCTCTGGCGGGGTGCCCAGCCCACGGCGGAGGGATTCAAGGCCCTTGAGCAGGCGGGCGTGAAGGCGGTCGTCAGCTTCCGCAGCGACCACGACGATCTGCATCTGATGAAGGGCACCCGCCTGCGCTACCTCCGCATTCCCAGTCGCGCCTGGCGGGCCAGAGAGACCGCCATCGCGCAGTTCCTGAAGGTGCTCCAGGACCCTTCCAACCACCCCGTCTACATCCACTGCGCCCAGGGACGCGACCGCACGGGCTACAACGCCGCGGCCTACCGGATGGTGGTGCAAGGCTGGAAGGCCGAGGAGGCCCTGAAGGAAATGCACGCGTTCCGGTTCAACACCATCTGGGTCGGGAACCCGGCCTTCCTGAAGCGGCTGGACGTGGCCCGCCTCAAGGAAGAGGTGGCGGTGGTGCCCACGCTTCCCCTTCAGCAGCCGCCGAGCGGCGGGACCTGGTAAGGAAGGTCGGAGTCCCGCAACCCTCTGAGCGCTTCACGGGATACGGAGGGCGGGCGGTGGGGCGGGATGCCCCTTTAGCGCTTCCACTTCGTGGCTGGAGAGGCGCGTCCCATTCGCCCACACCTCGATACAGCTGCCCTCGCGGCGGATCGCCACATCATCGGCCCGCTGGGACGGGGGACACGGGAGATCGGCGAGAGGCTTTCCGCTCTCATCCAGAAGGTGGAAGACCAGGGGCTTGGCGTCTCCCCAAAGGCCGCACCAATACGCCATCCGGGTGCCCTCTACGAAACCGTGGCGGTAGAGCCCTGGAGCCGGACATTCCCATAAAGCCCGCCCCGTCAGGCCATCGTGGCAGGCCAGTCGCTTGATCAAGCCGCCCCGCAGCATGCGCTGGCCGTCGTTCGAGAAGCTGAACGCGCCGGAGAATGTCTTGTGGATGAGGTGGCTCCAGAGCGCTTTTCCCTCTGGGCCCCAGGCGTGAAGGTGGCCCTCCAAGAAGAAAAAGATCATCCCTCCGATGGGCGGCACGGCGGCGATTTCCATGGACGGGCTCGAACCCTTGAAGGCGCGGCGCCAGCCCTTCCAGGTGGTGGTATCCAGGCGGCAGAGGGTCCAATCGAACCCCAGGGGGAAGCCCCGCTCCCGCCACGACAGGGCACAGGTGAGGGTGGTGCCCTTCGCGTCCAGGTGCCAGCTGGGCTGAACGGGCTCATCCAGAGGCGCATAGCGGGCGCGGGTCTTCCCTTCTCCATCCAGGGCGAGGAGGAAGCTGACCGTGGCCTGTACGGGGGATTTCCCGGGCTCCGTAAACGGGTGGTAGCCTCGCCCCGAGACGAGCGCGCCCCGTCCTTCGGGCAGGAGGTGGCAGCGCCCCACAATGGCCTTGGGGAAGCGCTTGTGCCAGCGTTCGTGCCCCAGCGCATCGAAGAAGGTCACGGCAGTCCAGCTCTCCTCCAGGAGGTCCGCATGGTCCGAGGGGCCGGCCCCTTCCACCACCAGGAAGGCACTCCCGTCCGCCGCCCGGTAGGCCACCCCGAGGGGCACGCCCTGGGTGCCCGGGAGGCGACGCACCCGGATGCCGCCCAGGGGCGGGCGGGGTTCCTGGGCCTCCACCCAGGGCCCCAGCCGGAGGGGTTTGGCTTCTTGTGCGCTCGCCGTGAGACCCAGGCCACACGCAAGGATGGGGATGAACCGCATGGCACCTCCGCCGGAGCAGTATGGACCCCTGCCGCGTGGGATTCTGTGCGATGCCTTGGGTCCGGTACCCTAGAGCCTCGGGAGCCTCTTCCCGCTGGATCCGCCCATGCCCTTTCCCTTCCAAGCCATCGCCTTCGACGCCGACGACACGCTCTGGCACAACGAGACCTATTTCCGCAGCACGGAGGCGGCCTTCCGCGCCCTGCTGCGGCCGTATCACGAGGACGCCTGGATCGACGCCCGGCTCTTCGAGACGGAGATGCGCAACCTAAAGCGCTACGGCTACGGCATCAAGGCCTTTATGCTCTCCATGATCGAGACCGCCATCGAGCTGACCGAGTCGCGCATCAGCGCGGGCGAGATCCAGCAGATCCTGAAGCTGGGTCAGGACATGCTGGCCCGCCCCGTGGAACTGCTGCCCCATGTGGAAGAAGTGCTCCGCGCCCTGCAGGGGCGCACCCGCCTCATCCTCATCACCAAGGGCGACCTGCTCGACCAGGAGTCGAAACTCGCACGCTCCGGCCTGGGCGACTGCTTCGAGGCCATCGAGGTGGTGAGCGAGAAGGATGTGGCCACCTACGGCGCGCTGCTCAAGCGCCATGGCATTGCGCCGGAGCAGTTCCTCATGATCGGCAACAGCGTGAAGTCCGACATCCTGCCCATCCTCGCCCTGGGTGCACAGGCCGTGCACATCCCCTGCGAGGACACCTGGGTCTTCGAGCGGGTGGAAGGCGACCTGCCGGACTTCCCGGTGTTGGAGCACCTTGGGGAGCTGCTCCCTTGGCTAGAGTCCGTCAGAACAGGGGCATGAATCCCAGGAGCGCGCCGAGTACCACGGTGCCTACACACACGCCATAGGTACGTCGACTAAGGGCTCGATCGGATAGGAGCACCAACAGCGCGACACCCTGGGTGATGTCGATGGCTGCCGCGAATAGGGCGTGGGGCGGAATGAAGACGAAGATCCCGGCCGTCGCCAGCCGAATGAGGCTGATGGCCCGGGCGTACTCGGTGGCGAAGTCGTCCCTGCGAATGAGGCCGATGCCCAGGTAAAGGCTCATACCCACCATCGCCAAGCCAAAAGGGCCCTGTCCTGTGAGGAAACCCACAACGCCTGGGAGGGCTGACAGGAGGTAGATCCATCCGACGGTCTGCGCCGCCGTGTCACACCCGATGTCCTCCGGCTGCATGGCGGGAGCAATCGGGGGGTAACTTGGCGAAGGGGGCGAGATCGGCATCGCTCGGCGGGCAGGCGCCTCCGGGGGAAGGTCGAGTTCGATCTTGAAGGGGTGTGTTTCGGGCATGGCGTCCAGGATTCCAGGGGATTGAACGATGTTGAAAGCTTGATGGGCGACCGGCTGGTTTCCAGGGGCGAGCGGCGGGCCGCTACACTGTTCCCTCGTCTATAAAAGGAAACCCCATGTCCCGCCTCTGTCCCTGCCATTCCAAGCTTTCCTACGAAAAATGCTGCG